>NZ_JBEUMH010000010.1:0-159274 GCF_041080745.1 Stenotrophomonas sp. JAG2
CGGCAACCCCGTAGCGCCGCCGAAGGGTCATGAGGTTGCCGGCCAGCGGCCGGTACTACCGCGGGTAGGCTTTGGCGGATTCATCGGTCGCCTGCCACCGTCCTGAACCGGCGTTTGCCGGCGCGACACAGCGTCGCATCCGACCCCTGCCAAAGACGCCCGAATCAGGGTAAAATGTCGCGCTTCCCCACATCTCGGGTATGCCGATGCTGCGCATCCAGGCTGAAGCTCTCACCTACGACGACGTCTCCCTCGTCCCCGCTCATTCCATCATCCTGCCCAAGGATGTCAGTCTGGAAACGCGCCTGACGCGCGACCTGCGGCTGAAGCTTCCGATCCTCTCGGCTGCCATGGATACCGTCACCGAAGCCCGCCTGGCCATCGCCATGGCCCAGCTCGGCGGCATGGGCATCATCCACAAGAATCTGAGCGTCGAGCAGCAGGCTGCCGAAGTCGCCAAGGTCAAGAAGTTCGAGGCCGGCGTCATCCGCGACCCGATCACCGTCGGCCCGGAAACCACCATCCGCGACGTGCTGGCCCTGACCCAGGCGCGCAACATCTCCGGCGTGCCGGTAGTGGACGGCGGCGGTCAGCTGGTCGGCATCGTCACCCACCGTGACATGCGCTTCGAGACCGAGCTGGACGATCCGGTCCGCCACATCATGACCAAGAAGGATCGCCTGATCACGGTCAAGGAAGGCGCGGCCTCGGATGAAGTGCTGCAGCTGCTGCACCGCAACCGCATCGAGAAGATCCTGGTCGTCAACGATGAATTCGCCCTGCGCGGCCTGATCACCGTCAAGGACATCCAGAAGAACACCGACTACCCGAACGCCGCCAAGGACACCGCCACCCGCCTGCTGGTCGGCGCGGCCGTCGGCGTCGGTGGCGATACCGACCGCCGGGTCGAGGCGCTGGTCGCCGCCGGGGTGGACGTGCTGGTGGTCGACACCGCGCACGGCCACTCGCAGGGCGTGCTGGACCGCGTCAGCTGGGTCAAGAAGCACTTCCCGCAGGTGCAGGTCGTCGGTGGCAACATCTGCACCGGTGAAGCCGCACTGGCGCTGCTGGACAGCGGCGCGGACGCGGTGAAGGTCGGCATCGGCCCGGGCTCGATCTGCACCACGCGCGTCGTCGCCGGTGTCGGCGTGCCGCAGATCACCGCGATCGACCTGGTCGCCGAGGCGCTGCAGGACCGCATCCCGCTGATCGCCGACGGTGGCATCCGTTACTCCGGCGACATCGGCAAGGCGCTGGCCGCCGGTGCCTCCACCATCATGATCGGTGGCCTGCTGGCCGGTACCGAGGAATCGCCCGGCGAGACCGAGCTGTTCCAAGGCCGCTCCTACAAGAGCTACCGCGGCATGGGCTCGCTGGCCGCGATGGAGAAGGGGTCCAAGGACCGCTACTTCCAGGACGCCTCCAGCGCCGACAAGCTGGTGCCCGAAGGCATCGAAGGCCGCGTGCCGTATCGCGGCCCGGTCGGCGGCATCATCCACCAGCTGATGGGCGGCCTGCGCGCCACCATGGGTTACGTGGGCTGCGGCACCGTCGAAGACATGCGCAGCAAACCGAAGTTCGTCAAGATCAGCGGCGCCGGCCAACGTGAGAGCCACGTCCACGACGTGCAGATCACCAAAGAGCCGCCGAACTACCGCGCCTGACGCGGCATGAGCAAAAGAGGAACGAGGAAGCTGATTCCCGTTCCTCTTTCTCTATCCGCCGCCGGTAACGAATCTGTGTTCCCCGTATTCACTCCTGCATTGCCCGGGCACCATGACCAACATCCATAACGACAAGATCCTCATCCTCGATTTCGGCGCCCAGTACACCCAGCTGATCGCGCGCCGCATCCGCGAGCTCGGCGTGTACTGCGAGATCTGGGCATGGGACCACAACCCGGCCGACATCGCCGCGTTCGGCGCCAAGGGCATCATCCTGTCCGGTGGCCCGGAATCGACCACGCTGCCGGGCGCGCCCGCCGCGCCGCAGGAAGTGTTCGACAGCGGCCTGCCGATCTTCGGCATCTGCTACGGCATGCAGACCCTGGCCGCCCAGCTCGGTGGTGCCACCGAAGCGGCCGACCAGCGTGAGTTCGGCCATGCTGAAGTCAACGTCGTCGCCCCGGATGCGCTTTTCAAGGGCCTGAGCGACCACGGTGGCGAGCCGAAGTTGAACGTCTGGATGAGCCACGGCGACCACGTCTCCGTCGCGCCCCCGGGCTTCACCGTCACCGCCGTGACCGATCGCATCCCGGTGGCCGCGATGGCCAACGAAGAGAAGCGCTGGTACGGCGTGCAGTTCCACCCGGAAGTGACCCACACCCTGCAGGGCCAGGCGCTGCTGCGCCGCTTCGTGGTGGACGTGTGCGGCTGCGAGACCCTGTGGACCGCCGCCAACATCATCGACGACCAGATCGCCCGCGTGCGCGAACTGGTCGGCGATGACGAAGTGATCCTGGGCCTGTCCGGCGGCGTCGATTCGTCGGTCGTGGCCGCGCTGCTGCACAAGGCGATCGGCGACAAGCTGACCTGCGTGTTCGTCGATACCGGCCTGCTGCGCTGGCAGGAAGGCGACCAGGTGATGGCGATGTTCGCCGAGCACATGGGCGTCAAGGTGATCCGCGTGAATGCCGCGGACCGCTACTTCAGCAAGCTGGAAGGCGTGAGCGATCCGGAAGCCAAGCGCAAGATCATCGGCAACCTGTTCGTGGACATCTTCGATGAAGAATCCACCAAGCTGAAGAATGCCAAGTGGCTGGCGCAGGGCACCATCTACCCCGACGTGATCGAGTCGGCCGGCAGCAAGACCGGCAAGGCCCACGTGATCAAGAGCCACCACAACGTCGGCGGCCTGCCGGAGCACATGAAGCTGGGCCTGGTCGAGCCGCTGCGTGAGCTGTTCAAGGACGAAGTGCGTCGCCTCGGCGTCGAGCTCGGCCTGCCGCGCAGCATGGTCTACCGCCATCCGTTCCCGGGCCCGGGCCTGGGCGTGCGCATCCTCGGCGAAGTGAAGCGCGAATACGCCGAACTGCTGGCCAAGGCCGATGCCATCTTCATCGACGAACTGCGCAAGGCGGATCTGTATGACAAGACCAGCCAGGCGTTCGCGGTGTTCCTGCCGGTGAAGTCGGTGGGCGTGGTCGGTGATGCGCGCGCGTATGAGTGGGTGATTGCGCTGCGTGCGGTAGAGACCATCGATTTCATGACGGCGCATTGGGCGCACCTGCCGTATGACTTCCTGGGCACGGTGAGCAACCGGATCATCAATGAGCTGCGGGGGGTTTCAAGGGTTGTCTACGACATCTCGGGGAAGCCGCCGGCGACCATTGAGTGGGAATGAGTTGAAAGAACGAGGGCGCCGAGAGGCGCCCTTGTCTTATGTGGCTGGCTTCTCCACTGATCCCACGTTCCGAACATCCGGAGAAGGGCGCTGTCGTGTAAGTGCAGCCAGGCGCAAGCACGACGAAGCGAAAAGGCGAAACTCCTCGGGTGGATTGATTTACGTCCTGGCAGACCTCGACGGCAGAGGTGGACAGACTTGGCTGCCGCGTTGCCGGGCAGGTTGGAGCGGATGTCGCGCACGCTGATGCCCCGGCATACATGCTCCTCTTCAACTCGTTATGCCCGGACACAGAATTCCTGACGTGCCCTCCTGATAGGCAGGCGCGGAGGTTTCCTATTTCGACAGCTATTCCTTCTGACTACTTTCTACACACAACTCCAATCCAGGGGCGTGGAAATGTGGTTTGGTCATTCGTCAACCTACCGTCACGACACTAACGATCTCGAGACGCCGGGGAAGCGCGCTTGCCGATGCATGGCGATATCCAGTACGCGGCGCAAAGTCCACTGGGCCATGTCGGGTGGATCTGCAGCAAGTCTGGCTGTCTGGCGTGGTGCAGCCCGGTCGAGCATCTTGTGGAACTCATCCCCACCGATCTCGATAGCGGAATTCGGATCTGACGAGTTGCAGTCATGAGCCGAGAAGCATGGCCCTACCTGCCGTGGCTGCTCCTGCTCGTGGGCACCGCGGCGCAAGCCCAGGTGCAGGAGACGGTCAAGTACACGCACACCGATGCATTGGGCTCCATCGTCGCTGTGACCGATAGCAGCGGTCGCATCATTGAACGACGAGAATACGAGCCGTATGGCATGCAATTACTGCCCGAGCTGCGCGACGGACCGGGTTATACCGGCCACGTGCAGGATGCAGTCACGGGACTGATTTACATGCAGCAGCGGTACTACGATCCCAGCATAGGGCGGTTCCTGTCTGTCGATCCGGTGATGGCTTATGAGACGGGCGACTGGCGGCAGTTTCACCGATATGCCTATGCATTCAACAACCCTTACGCATTCACCGACCCGGACGGTCGTCAGTCGAGAGCAATGGGCAAGAAGATCGGGCGGTGGATTCGCGCGATGGTGGACAACGGTGGCGATTTCGAGAAGGCCCAAGCGCAGGTGGATAGGCAGAACAGACAGGATCTCCAGATCGCCGGAACGATCATCGATTTTACGGCCGTGGCGCCAGTGAAAGACGCGGTTGAAGTAACAATCAAGGTCGCTAGCGGAGAGGACGCCACTGGGCAGGGGGCTGGGGCTGTATCGGGTGAGGTGGCTGGCCAAATTGCGGCGAAGGTTCTGGACGGAAAAATAGGTAAGGGTGCCGCCGACTTTGTAGGGGCGGCAGTCGGAAAAGCGGTAGGTGATACGGTCGAGGCTACAGTTGAGCGTTCTCGCGGGGGTAAGGATTCTGGAGATCCACACATAATGACTGAGTCGCCAGCACCCACCGACTGGCGTGATAAGGGCGGCGTGCCTTGACTTGGCTGCAGGGGGAATTCATGAACATTCCTAGAGTTGTCGTCTTCGCCATCGCTCTGCTTGTGTTGCGAATTTCCGTCAGTGCGTTGACTGACAGCCCGATGGGCAGTGAACTGCCGGCAGTGCGGCTGGCGCTTCGATTCTCGACCAACTATCTGCTGGACGCTGTCGTTGTGAGTGCGGTGTTCGTCAGGCTGGCGCTAGTACAGGCGCGATCGCTGTATCTCCATGCGTTCTCCGTGCTTGTACTTCATGAACTGCTTGGCGCTCTACTTCTATTTGCAATCGGTGATACAAATCCTCAGTCTCCGCTCTGGCTGCTGGATTGGGCTGTCACAGTGTTCTCGGTTCTGCTGGGGACTGAATTGGGGCGGCGATGGCGGATGGATTCTCGATGAAAGCACGAGTTGATCTTTCCCGGGGACAGATCCCGTTTCTACCCCCCCCCCAAGGTTGATCTTCACTAGCGATCAGGCTCACCTGTTACCCCGTGGACATCTGACGCCAGGTGAGTATTGAGTGCGTATGCATTTTAGGCGAATCAGAAAAATGTTTGACAGAACGGAAATGGCTTTGTAATCCTGCGAATGTCCCTCTTTTGGATTTGCGCCGTGTTCGGAACTCTTTTCTGCTTCACGCTGCTCGATTCAAAGGTGGTCGCATGAACACTTCGCGTGCCTCTCGGGTGGTCGCTCTCTACAGGCTGCCACTGCTGCTCCTCAGCATCGTCATCGCCGCATGGTCCGCCTGGAGCGCGCAGAAAACCCCGCCGCCACAGCCCGCCAGTATCGCCACCGCTGAGTTCTCGGCCGCGCGTGCGATGCAGCACTTGAGCTGGATCGCGGCCGAGCCGCATCCCACCGGCTCAGCGGCTGCGGCAAGGGTACGCGACCAACTGGTGAACCACCTGCAGCAGGCCGGACTGCAGGTGGCCGTGCACCGCGGGCACGCAGCCGCCGAGTACGGTTCGGGCGACGGACGTGGTGTGCGCGCGGCCAATGTCGAGAACGTGGTCGCGGTACTGCCGGGCCGCGATCGCAGCCTGCCGGCGGTGCTGCTGATGGCGCACTACGACACCGTTCCGCATTCGCCCGGCGCGGCCGACGATGGCCTTGGCGTGGCGGTGATGCTGGAGATCTCCCGTGCTCTGCAGCGTGACGTGCGGCAGCGTGACGTGGTGTTCCTGTTCACCGATGCGGAGGAGGCCGGCCTGCTCGGCGCACGTGCGTTCTTCGCGTCGCATCCGCTCGCGTCGCGCATCGGCACCGTCATCAATCTGGAAGCACGCGGCAGCAGTGGCCGTGCGGTGGTGTTCGAAACCGGGCCGGGCAACGCGGCGCTGCTGGGCACGTTCGCCAAACTCGCGCCGCAGCCGCTGGGCAACTCGCTGACCGGTTTCGTCTACCGCTACATGCCCAACGGCACCGACTTCACCGTGCCGGCGCAGAAGGGCATTCCGGGGCTCAACTTCGCGATCATCGGCAGCCAGATCGACTATCACGCCGCGACCGCGAGCGTGGCGAACCTCGACCCGGGCAGCGTGCAGCACATGGGCGCGCAGGTGCTGCCTATGGTGCGCCAGCTGGCGACCTCGGCGACGCTGCCGACCTCCACCCAGGAGGCGATCTACAGCGATCTTCCCGGCGGCTGGATGATCAGCGTGCCGACGTGGTCGGGCTGGTGCGTGCTGGCATTTGGACTGCTGGTCCTTGTCGTGGTCGCGCGCCGGGCCACGTTCAATCAGGGCGGCTGGCGGGGCATGGTCAGTGGCGTGGCGTGGTGGCCGTTGGCGCTGCTGTCGGTGGCGCTGGCTGTGCGTGTGTCGTACCGGTTGCTGGGCGGCGGCGACGCCACGCTGGTGAACAATCGTGACCTGCTGGCGGCGTTCTCCAAACTGGCGGCAGGCGAGGGGCTGTTGGCGATCGGCGTGGTGCTGGCGCTGGGCGCACTGACGCTTTGCAGGGCGGCGCGTAAGCCAGCGGCCGTGCTCGCCGTGCTGGCGGGCGCATGCGCCTCGCTGCGGGGTGGGTTCGATGCCATAGCGTTGGTGCTGGGCGTGGTGGTGGCGCTGCTGGCCTGGACCAGTGCAGGTGCCGCGGTGCGCGGGGAAAGCATGCGGCTGGGGGCGTTGCTGGTGGCCTGGATCATCGGCGCGGTCGTGCAGGTGCTCGCACCGGAACTGGCACCGTTGCTGCTGTGGCCGTTGTTGGCGGTGGCCGCGGTGGTCTGGCTGCTGCCGGCGCATGCGCCGCTGACCGCATTACGTGTCCTTGCCGCGGCAGTGATCACCGCATTCGCCTTGGCGCATGTCTTCCATTTCGCGCTGCAACTGTTCGAGGCGATCGGCTTCGGTACGCCGGAAGTATTGGCGTTGCCGTTCGCGTGGCTCGCCATGTTGCTGCTGCCGTGGGTACGGGTGGCCCATGGCGGACGCTGGTTTGCCATCGCCGCGTTCGTCACGCTGTTGTCTGCCGCAGGAGTACTGGCCGCCGCGTCGCTCACCCAGGCGGACCGCACGCGCTATCCCGAACTGTCCCAGGCGCTGTTCGTCGCCGATCCAGACAACCAGCAGTACCACCGCGTCAGTCCGTTGTCACAGCTGTCCGATTGGAGCCGCGGCGCATTGCGGGTAGGGCAGGGTGAGCCTGCCCGTCTGCCGATTCCGGCGTTGGATTGGGCAGGTGTCTGGGCGACGAAGGCCGACGCCATCGCGGTGCCGGAGCGGGTTCGCTTCGAGCCGTCGTTCGATGCCGCCACCGGCCAATCGGTGCTGCGCGTGCTGGCACCCGCAGGCACGCGCGAACTCCGTGTACGGCTGAAAAGCGGGGCGGTGGTACGCAATGTGCAGTTGCAGGGCGAAGCGGTGCCCCTGCTGGACGAGGCGGACCGCTGGTCGCGTCTGCGCTGGCAGGCACCGGGCCCGGACGGGATCGAATTGCGGTGGCCAGCGGACGGCGGTCCGGTCGAGGTGCAGGCCGCGGCGGGAATCGATGGCTGGCCGAAGGATGCGGCGCCACTGCCTGCGCGGTCTGCGCACATCGTGCCGTGGTCGACCTCGGACATGACCTGGATTCTTGGCGCGACGCGCGTGAGCCCGGAGGGCGGCGCGCACCAGGGTGGGCGCTGACGCCCGACGGGATGGAGGGCGGGTGGCCCCTCCGTCACGGCCAGCCTCCACTGCTGCCCGTTGCGATCTACCGGAACCGATGCAAACAAACGGCCCGCAGTGCGGGCCGTTTGTTCTGGTGCTGCAAGGCATCCGGCGACAGCCGGACCCCTACGATTTTCGGGTCGGTATCGAGTGAAGTTACCTGCTGCGCTGGAAAGCGGCAGTCGGCGACATTGGGTCGGACCGGTGTTTAGGCGAGGAAAGCCTGGCCGATCCTGCTGCGCGCAACAGGCCCTGGAAAGTAGGACAGTCAGCATGATTCTCGGCCGGGCACACGGCCGCGTGCCGCAGACCCTTGCTCAGCGCTTTTAGCCTTGCGACTGTAGCGTCCACCTCGTCGGCTTTCGCTGTCAGAGCGCTGCGGTTGATGTTTGTCCGCCCATCCGCGGAAAACATGACCTTGATTTCATCGAGGGAGAAGCCTGCAGATTGCCCCAGTGCAATCAGCGCAAGCTGGTCTACGACAGAAGGCGAAAAGATTCGCCGGAGCCCGGAGCGTCCCGTCGAGGCGATCAAGCCCTTCTCCTCGTAGTAGCGCAGCGCTGAAGCGGGCACACCAGACCGCTTTGCCACCTCGGCGATGTCCATGCGAAACCCCTTGACCTCAAGTTGACTTGAAGTTGCATAGTCCAACTCACATCTCATCACGTCAAGGAAAAGCAAATTGAACGACATACCGGTCAGCCCTGAACGTTCCCGGTCCACGCAGAGTCTGGAGGCAGACTCCATTCGTAGCTCGTTGGAGGTCGCGATGGAGGCCATAACGAAGGAATGGGGGCCACTCAGCACTACGGTTGTCGCTGCGTGTCGAGGCCACTTGGAGCATCTCCTCAAGGCGCCGGCCACTGAGGGTTGGCTGGAGGAACTGCATCGGGATGCGCCAGCAAACAAGGAACTGCACCGCGACTCCCTCAATGGGTTCGTTCTCTTGGCACACACCGAAACACTGGGGCTGTATAGGCCGCCTCACGACCACGGCCGGGGGTGGGTCATCTATGCACTTCAACAGGGTGAAATCGAAATGGGTACCTACGCCCGCGTGGTCAGCGCCGACGGCAGCGTTCAGTTGGTGCGGAGAGGGTCGACAACGGTGCGTCCAGGCGAGGTCCAGGTCTATCTTCCGGGGGATATCCACGACACACGTTGCGTGAGTGGACCCGCGTTGCTGTTCCGCTTCACGGAGCGTGACCTGAAGAAGGAGGACAAAGAAGAGCATCGCGTTACCCGGTACGTTGATCGCGATGGAACATGGATGCCGGAAGGCTCGTGACTGCCCCGCTCGCACCGGTGGCCGCGATGGAACAATGTCCAAAGCTGCCTGGGCGACGGAGGGCTGCCGCGATTGTTGCCGTGTTAATGGCCATGGTTCTCGCCGTCCTCGACGCAGCCGTGGTCAACGTTGCACTACCGAGCATGGCCCGCTCTTTACAGGTGTCCCCGGGAACATCGATCTGGATCATCACTGCTTACCAGCTCGCGGTGGTGATGGCCCTGCTGCCGTGCGCCGCGCTGGGGGATAGTCTTGGCCATCGTCGGGTTTTCACCGGCGGAGTTGCGCTGTTCACCGCCGCGTCCGTGTTGTGCGCAGTGTCGCCATCACTTCCTTGGCTCGTCGCATCGCGTTTCCTTCAAGGTCTAGGTGCTGCCGCGATCATGGCGCTCGGCATCGCCTTGCTTCGCGCCATCGTGCCCCAAGACCGGTTCGGAACCGCGATCGGCTGGAACGCGCTGGCCGTGGCGCTCTCGTCTGCGGCGGGCCCCACCATCGGCGCCGCGATCCTCGCTGGCGCAAGTTGGCCGTGGCTATTTGCTCTGAACCTGCCGTTGGGCGCAATGGTTCTTCTTGCCACGCGCGCACTACCTGACGTCAAGGGCACGGCGTGCCCCCTCGACAGGATCAGTGTCGTCTTGAACGCCGCCGCGTTTGCATCGCTCGTCGTCGGCATGGAACTACTGACTGCGCATTCCGTGCCAGCGGCATTGCTGATCGGTGCCGCAGCCATCACCCTGGCGGCCTTGATCCGACGGGAACTGCCGAAGGAGATGCCGTTGATTCCTCTGGACCTGCTGCGCACGCCTTCGTTTCGCACTTCGGTGGTCGCATCGTTCTGCTGTTTCGCCGGCATAACCCTCGGCTTGCTGGCGCTGCCGTTCTACCTGCAGCACAATCTCGGGCTGGAACCCTTGATGACGGCGTTCTACATGGCGCCCTGGCCCCTGACGGTGGCGATCGCGGCGCCATTGGTTGGCCGTCTTGCTGATCACGTCTCAACAGCTTGGCTGTGCGTCGTAGGCAGTGCATGTCTAGCGGCCGGGCTGTCTGCGACCGCAATGTGGGATCTACAGCAGAGCGCACGCCCCTTGGTGATCTTCATGGTGCTGTGCGGGCTGGGTTTTGGCTTTTTCCAAGTGCCCAACAATCGCAACCTGTTCCTGGCGGCGCCCCGCGCAAGAAGCGGTGCTGCCGGAGGCATGCAGGCCACGGCCCGTCTGGCGGGGCAAACCGTCGGCGGGGTCGTCATGACTCTGATCTTTGCCCGTTTCCCCGTCGACACGGCGCCGATGCTTGCTTTGGGGGTCGGTGCCACGCTGACGCTGGCAGCTGGTGTTCTAAGTGCACTTCGGGTGGACACGTAGGAAGGTGTTGATGGCGCTGCGCCGACGGTCTTCCCGTAAGCCTCCTGGGCGGCGGCGCAACATCCGGGCATGGCCCGGATCTACCATTACCCTCTAGAACAAACGGCCCGCAATGCGGGCCGTTTGTTCTTCTAGATATGCAGCGCATGCCCCAACGCACGCAATGCCGCTTCCTGCACCGCCTCACCCAAGGTCGGGTGCGGATGGATCGTGCCGGCGATGTCTTCCAACGTGGCGCCCATCTCGATGGACTGCACGAAGGCGATCGACAGTTCCGACACCTGCACGCCCACGGCCTGCCAGCCGAGGATGCGGTGGTCGCTGCTGCGCGCGACAACGCGGACGAAGCCATCGGTGGATTCCAGCGACATTGCGCGGCCATTCGCGGCGAACGGGAACAGCGCGACCTTGGCCTCGATGCCTTGTGCCTTGGCCTCGTCCGGCGACAGCCCGACCACCACGATTTCCGGATCGGTGAAGCACACCGCAGGAATCGCGGCCGGCACGAAGTGGCGCTTCCTGCCGCTGACGATCTCGGCCACCAGTTCGCCCTGTGCCATCGCGCGGTGCGCGAGCATCGGTTCACCGGCGACATCGCCGATCGCCCACACGTTGCGCATCGAGGTCTTGCACTGGTCGTCGATCTTGATCGCCTTGCCGGTCAGTTCCAGCTGCAGCGATTCGAGATTGAAGCCGTCGGTCTTCGGGCGACGGCCGACCGCGACCAGGATCTGGTCAGCATCCAGCGTGATCTCGGTGCCGTTGGCATCGCGCACGCGCAGCTGGCCGTTGTCGGCCAGGCCGAGCACGCTGTGGCCGGTCAGCAGCTTCACGCCGGACTTCTCCAGGTGCGTGGCCACCGGCTTGGTCAGCTCGGCGTCGTAGGCCGGCAGGATGCGCTCCTGGGCCTCGACCACGGTCACTTCGCAGCCCAGCTTGCGGTACACCGTGCCCAGCTCCAGGCCGATGTAACCGCCACCGACGACGATCAGCTGCTTCGGCAGCGAGGTCGGCGAGAGGGCTTCGGTCGAGGAAATGACCTTGCCGCCGAACGGCAGGAACGGCAGTTCCACCGGCACCGAGCCGGTCGCCAGCAGCAGGTGCTCGCAGGCGATGCGCAGCGTGCCGCCATCTTCCGCGGCACCGGCGATCTCGACGGTCTTGCCGTCGACAATCGTGGCCCAGCCCTTGATCAGCTGTGCGCCGTTCTTCTTCAGCAGTGCACTGACGCCGCCGGTCAGCTTCTTGACGATGCCGGCCTTCCACGCGACGGTCTTGGCCAGGTCCAGCGACGGTGCCTGCACGCTGATGCCCAGCGGCGAGGTGCCCGCCGCATACGCGGTGACCTTGGCGAACTCCTCGGCGGCATGGATCAGCGCCTTGGACGGAATGCAGCCGATGTTGAGGCAGGTACCACCCGGATTGACGCCCTCGACCACGATGGTCTTGACGCCGAGCTGGCCGGCGCGGATGCCGGCGATGTAACCGCCGGGACCGCCGCCGATGATCAGCAACTGGGTTTGAAGGGTATTGGACATCGCTTACTCCACGAACAGCAGGGCCGGGGTTTCCAGGCGGGTACGGATCGCCTGCACGAACTCGGCCGCATCCATGCCATCGACGATGCGATGGTCGAACGAGGACGACAGATTCATCAGCTTGCGTGCCACCACCTGGCCCTCGCGGAACATCGGGCGTTCGATGATGCGGTTGACGCCGACGATCGCCACTTCCGGATGGTTGATGATCGGGGTCGAGACCAGGCCACCAATCGCGCCGAGGCTGCTGATGGTGATGGTCGAACCGGACAGCTCCTCGCGGGTGGCCTTGCCCACGCGCACGGCACTGGCCAGGCGCGCGATCTCCGCGGCGGTCTGCCACAGGTCCAGCGACTCGGCATGCGCGACCACCGGCACCGACAGGCCGACCTCGCTCTGGGTCGCGATGCCCAGCTGCACGCCCTCGTAGCGGGTCACGATGTTGGCCTGGTCGTCGTAGCGGGCGTTCATCTGCGGGAAGTCGCGTGCGGCCAGCACGACCGCGCGTGCCAGCAACGGCAGCAGGGTCAGCTTGCCGCGTTCCTTGGCCCAGCGCTCATTGAGCCTGGCGCGCAGGGCTTCCACTTCCGTGACGTCGATCTCTTCCACATAGGTGATGTGCGGAATGGTCGACCACGACTGCTGCATCTTCTGCGCGATCTTGCGGCGCAGGCCCATGACCGGCACCTGCTGCTCGCCGGTACGGCGCGCGTAACTGCTGCCGCCGGCACTGCCACCGACCGGCTGTGCCTTGCCACCTGCGGCGGCGTAGGCATCCAGATCGGCCTGCAGGATGCGACCACCCGGGCCGGTCGCCGGCACGTAGCGCAGCTCGACACCCAGGTCCCAGGCGCGGCGGCGCACGGCCGGCGAGGCCAGCGGGGCTTCACCGGCGGTGAGCACGCCGTTGGTGACCGCGCCACGCGCGTCCTGCTTGGCGGCACAGGCGGGTGCGGATGCCGCGGCGGCCTTGGCCGGCGTCGCAGCCGGTGCAGGCTCCGTGGCGGCCGCAGGTGCGGCAGCCTTGGGCGCAGCAACCGGTTCGGCCGGCGCGGCAGCGGCCGGTGAACTGGCGGCACTGGCATTGCCGGCGCCGTCCACTTCCAGGCGGATCAGCTCGCTGCCGACGGCCATCATCTGGCCGGGCTTGCCGCCCAGCGAGACCACGGTGCCTGAGACGGGCGAGGGAATCTCGACCATGGCCTTGTCAGTCATGACCTCGGCCACGACCTGGTCTTCTGCGACCGGGCCACCGACCTCGACCTTCCAGGTGATCAGTTCGACTTCGGCGATACCTTCACCGATGTCCGGCATCTTGATGACGTGATGTCCCATGGTTCAATCCTCCAGCACGCGCTGCATTGCATCGATGACCCGGGACGGACCCGGGAAGTAGTCCCATTCCTGCGCGTGCGGATACGGGGTGTCCCAGCCGGTAACGCGTTCCACCGGTGCCTGCAGGTGGTAGAAGCAATGCTCCTGTACCAGCGCGACAAGTTCGGCGCCGAAGCCGCAGGTGCGGGTGGCTTCGTGCAGCACGATGCAGCGGCCGGTCTTCTTGACCGAGTTGACGATGGCGTCCAGATCCAGCGGCCACAGGCTGCGCAGGTCGATCACTTCGGCGTCGATCCCGGCATCTTCGGCGGCGGCCTTGGCCACCCACACGGTGGTGCCGTAGGTGATGATCGTCAGGGCCTTGCCTTCGCGGGCGATGGCGGCCTTGTCCAGCGGCACGTTGTAGTAGCCCTCCGGCACCAGGTTGTCCGGGTACTTGGACCACGCGGTGACCGGGCGGTCGTGGTGACCGTCGAACGGGCCGTTGTACAGGCGCTTGGGCTCCAGGAAGATCACCGGATCGTCGTTCTCGATCGAGGCGATCAGCAGGCCCTTGGCGTCGTACGGGTTGGACGGCATGACGGTGCGCAGGCCGGTGGCGTGCGCGAAGATCGCCTCCGGGCTCTGGCTGTGGGTCTGGCCACCGTAGATGCCGCCGCCACACGGGGTGCGGAACACCAGCGAGGACGTGAAGCTGCCACCGGAGCGATAGCGCATGCGCGCCGCTTCGGAGACGATCTGATCGTAGGCCGGGTAGATGTAATCGGCGAACTGGATTTCGGCGACCGGGCGCAGGCCGTAGGCGGCCATGCCGATCGCCGCGCCGGCGATGCCGTTTTCGGAAATCGGCGCATCGAACACGCGCTGCTTGCCGTACTTGGTCTGCAGGCCATCGGTGCAGCGGAACACGCCGCCGAAGTAGCCCACGTCCTGGCCGAAGACCACCACGTTGTCGTCGCGTTCCAGCATCACGTCCATCGCCGAGCGCAGCGCCTGGATCATGGTCATCGGCGTGCCGCCGGTGTTGTTCTGTTCAATCCCGCTCATGGTGTTCAGACTCCCAACTGCTGACGCTGGCGACGGAGATGTTCGGGCATGTCCTTGTAGACGTCTTCGAACATGAGGGCCGCGCCGGGACGGTTGTCGCTGCCGAGCAACCCGTGGGTTTCGGCTTCCTTGAGGGCACGCAGGACCTCGGCATCGAGTTCGGTGCGCACTTCGTCGTGCTGCTGCTCGCTCCACAGGCCGCGCTTGATCAGGTGCTGCTTCAGGCGGTCGATCGGATCGCCGAGCGGGAAGTGCTGGGCATCGTCGGCGGGGCGGTACTTGGACGGATCATCCGAGGTCGAATGCGGGCCGGCGCGGTAGGTCACCCACTCGATCAGGGTCGGGCCGAGATTGCTGCGGGCGCGTTCGGCGGCCCAGCGCGAGGCCGCGTACACGGCCAGCAGATCGTTGCCGTCCACACGCAGCGACGGAATCCCGTAGCCCACGCCGCGGGCGGCGAAGGTGGTGTTCTCACCGCCGGCAATCGCCTGGAAGGTGGAGATCGCCCATTGGTTGTTGACCACGTTGAGCACGACCGGGGCGCGGTACACGTGCGCGAAGGTCAGCGCGGCGTGGAAGTCGCCTTCGGCGGTCGCGCCATCACCCACCCATGCGGTGGCGATGCGGGTGTCGCCCTTGATCGCCGAGGCCATCGCCCAGCCTACGGCCTGGATGTACTGGGTGGTCAGGTTGCCGGAGATCGAGAAGAAGCCGTAGTCCTTGTACGAATACATGATCGGCAGCTGGCGGCCCTTCAGCGGGTCGGCCGCGTTGGACAGCACCTGGCAGATCATGTCGACCAGCGAGACTTCCTTGGTGATCAGGATGCCCTGCTGGCGGTAGGTCGGGAACTGCATGTCGTCATCGCGCAGCGCCAGGGTCTGGCCGACGGCGATGGCTTCTTCACCCAGGCACTGGATGTAGAACGAGGTCTTCTTCTGGCGCTGGGCGATCAGCAGGCGGGCGTCATAGGCGCGCGTCTTGAGCATGGCGTGCATGGCACGCAGCAGCACTGCGTCGTCGATGTCGGCGGCCCACGGACCCACGGCGTCGCCGTTGTCGTCCAGCACGCGGATCAGCTGGCCGGTCAGCGGCGCGGTCTGGCTGGCGCTCACGTCCACGGGCGGCTTGTCGACCGCGCCGGCGGGGCTCAGCTTCAGATAGGAAAAGTCGGTGGCCTGGCCGGGACGGGCGCTGGGCTCGGGCACGTGCAGATGCAACGGCTCGCTCGTGGCGGGAATCTGGGGTGATGACATGTCAGGGGCCTCGCTGGGCTTGGGTCATGGAGCTACAGGCATACCGCAGGCGGGGGGCAACGGTAATGGCGATGTTGGCGCGCCGACATCCGGGCGGGATCTCGTCGCGAAGCGGGTAAGGACCAGCGCTTGCAAGGCGGCTGGGGCCATGGCGCATTGCACCCAGTGTGAAGTCTAGAGGCACAGCGGCTTATCGTAAATTTGTTTAATTGCGTATGAGGTATTGTTTATTCAGATATCTTCATTCCGTGGGAGCCCGTGCATGCAAATCCCCGCCAACATGACCCTGCGCCAGCTGCGTTACTTTGCCGAAGCGGCTGAATTGGGGCAGTTCTCGCAGGCCGCGCGCAAGCTGCACGTCTCCCAATCCGTGATCACCACGGCAGTCGCCCAGCTGGAAGCCTCGCTGGGCCTGAAGCTGTTCGACCGCATGCCGCACGGGGTCGGCCTCACCGCCGAGGGGCATCGCTTCCACCAGCATGTGCGGCACATCCTGGATACGCTGCAGGACGCGCTCAGCGAGCCGATGTTCCTCGCCAATACCCTCCCGGGCCGGGTGCGGATCGGCGCGTCCTATACGGTGCTGGGCTACTTCCTGCCGAGCCTGCTGGCGCGCTTCAAGCGCTCCTACCCGCAGGTGGAGGTCGACCTGGTCGACATGGACCGCGCCGCGATCGAGCAGGGCGTCAGCAGCGGCGACCTCGACTTCGGCTTGTGCATCATTTCCAACATGGCCGAGCCCTATGTACTGCGGCGCCAGGTGCTGATCCGCTCGCGCCGCCAACTGTGGCTGGCCGAGTCGCACCCACTGCTGCAGCTGCCGGTGATCAGCCCGGCCGACGTGGAGCCGTATCCGTACATCATGCTGATGGTCGACGAGGGCCAGGAGTCGGCGATGCGCTACTGGCGCTCGGTCGGGCGCGAACCCAACGTCGTGTTCCGGACCTCGTCGCTGGAAGCGCTGCGCGGCATGGTCGCCTACGGGTTCGGGGTCAGCATCCTGTCGGACATGGTCTATCGGCCGTGGTCGCTGGAGGGGCGCCGGATCGACGTACGCACCCTCACCGACGCGGTGCCGCCGATGGAAGTCGGCCTGGTCTGGCGCCCGGACGAAGACCTGTCCGCGCCGGCACGCGCACTGCATCAGTTCCTGGTCTTCGCCTGTGGCGGATGAGCGCCGATGGCATCGGCCAACGCGGGACGCGGATCGGGCAGGTCGCCCACGGGCGCGGTGAAGGCCTGGCCACGGCGTGACCAGATCTGCCACGCCGAATAGGCCAGCAACGGCACCACGTAGGTGGCCAGGATCGCGTACGCCAGCAGCCGGTATCCCTTCGCGATCAGTGCCACCAGGCCGATTCCATCGGCCATGAACACGGCCATCAGCAGGATCGCCACGATGATCGCCACGCGGACCCCGCGCTTCGGTGCGGCACCGGTGCGTTCCTTCCAGTTGACGCTGATGCGGCCATCCACGGAGGCCATCAGCGTGACCCCGGTTTCCACCAGCGCCACCATGATCATCAGGCGGAACAGCCACTGGAACCACGGCAGGCCGAGCTGGCCGAGCATGAGGTCCGACGGCAGCGGCGCGTCGGCGATGTCCGGCAGGAACGCGATCATGCAGACATAGAAGACGATCGCCGGCAGGATCGCCAGCGGGCCGGCCAGCGCACCGGCGATCACCGCATCGCGGCGGCACAGCAGGTGGCGCACGACCAGCAGGATCGAGACGGCGGCGAACATGTTGTAGCCGGCGTAGGTGACCCCGTTGAGCACCCAGTCCTTGCCCAGTTCATGGGTGTTGGAGAGCTGCGCCATCGCGCCGCCACCGAAGCGGTACAGGATCAGGCACGCCGCGATGGCGTACACCAGGTACATGAAGGCCGACATCAGCTTGAACATGCGTTCGACGGCGGTGGTGCCGGCCTGCACCACGCCGGTGATGATCGCCACCAGCACCAGCGTGCCGACCAGCCGCGGCCAGCCGAACATGGTCGCCGACAGTTCGCCGGCGGCCGCGCCGAAGACCGCCAGCACCACCACGATCAACGCCAGGTAAGCGACTTCGAAGGTCCACCAGCCACGGCCCAGCAGATGCCGGAAGAAGGTGCGGTAGTCGTTGGCACGGATCGCCCGTGCCAACAGGAACGTCAGGATGCAGATCACGCTCCAGATCAGCATCGACAACACCATCGCGGCCAGGCCACCCCACGGGCCCGATGGCAGGAAAAACTCCGCCAGCTCACGGCCGGTCGCGTATCCGCCGCCGATCACGGCCGACTTGAACGCCAGACCGGGCAACAGATACCGCTGGAACCGGCTGGCGGCGGCGGTCACTTGCGGGCGGCCGTGGGCTGCAGCAGGTAGAAGTCGCGCACCGTGCGCGCGATCTCGGCGATCACCCGCTCACGTTCACTGCGCGGGGCATTGCTCGCTTTGACGAAGACCGAGATCGCGAACTGGTTGCCGTCGGGCAGGGTGACCACGCCGACGTCGTTGACGGTGCCGGCGACGGTACCGCTCTTGTCGGCCACCTTGGTGCCCGGCGGCAGGCTGCCGCGCAGGCGTGCGCTGCAGGTCCGGCAACGCTCCATGATCTGCACCAGCACCTCGGTGCTGGCCGGGCTGAGTGCCTTGCCGGTGAACAGCTGGGTCAGCAGGGTCGACATCGCACGCGGCGTGGAGGTGTCGCGCGGATCCTTGTCGAAGGCCTCGCTGCCGGACTTGGTGCGCTTGACGACCTCGGGGTCGAGGGTCAGTTCCGCGACGCGTTCCTTGGTCAGCGGCTCATCGCCGAGGCCGAAGATGTCGCTGAGCAACTGCCGGGTGTTGCGGTCCAGGCGCTGGCCTTCGATGCCGTGTGCGCGCAGCCAGGCGGTGACCGCGGCCGGTCCACCGGCCTGGGCCACCAGCACGTCGGTGGCGGTGTTGTCGCTCTGGGTCAACATCACTTCGAGCAGGTTGTGCACCGACAGGCTCACGCCGTCGTGGATGAAACGGTCGGCGATCACTTCCGAATCGACATAGAAGGATTTCGGTACCGGCACCATCGTGGTCAGCGCCAGTTCGCCGGCATCCACCTTGCTCAGGATCACGGCGGCGACGGCGACCTTGAACGTACTGGCCATCGGGAAGCCTTCATCGGGATTCAGATGCACCTGCTCGCCCTTGCCATCCAGGCGCCATGCCGAGACACCGACCTTGCCGTCGATCAACGTGGCCAGGCGTGCGACTTCGGTTTCCACCGGACTGGTCCGGCTGGCGCTGAAGGCGGCAAGCGGGCTCAGGCCCATCACAGCCGCGACGCACAGGCTCAAGGTACGGGATGTCATCTTCATGCGATGCAGGCCTCCAGCAAACGATTGAATTCCCCATCTTGCCGCATCGGGTCGGCCACCGGCAGACCCAGGCGCGCGCTGACCTCCGCACAGGCGGCCGACGCCGCGGCTTCGGTCATGCCATGGGTGTTGAGACTGACGCCGACGCAGCGGATGTCCGGGTTGGTACGGCGCCCCAGCTGCACGGTCAACGCGATCACTTCCTCGATGGAGGGCAGCGGATAGTCCGGATAGCCGAGCACATGCTTGCGCCCCGGCTGGTGGCAGACCACGAACACATCCGGCTGGCTGCCGTGCAGCAGGCCGAGGCTGACGCCGGCGTAGGCGGGATGGAACAGCGAGCCCTGGCCTTCGATGACATCCCAGTGGTCGTCGGCTGCATTCGGGCTGAGCAGTTCGGCGGCGCCCGCCGAGAAATCGGCGACCACCGCGTCCATCGGAATCCCGCTGCCGGCGATCAGGATGCCGGTCTGGCCGCTGGCGCGGAAGTCGGCATCCACGCCGAGCCCGCGCAGGCCGCGGGCCAGGGCCAGTGCGGTGTACTTCTTGCCCAGCGCGCAGTCCGTGCCGACCGTGAGCACGCGCTTGCCGGTGCGCTTGCGCCCGTTGCCGACCGGAATGCCGCGCGGCGGCACGCGGACGTTGATCAGTTCGCGCCCATGGCGTTCGGCGGCGGCGGCCAGTTCCGGGATGTCACCCAGCTTCTGGTGCATGCCGCTGACCAGGTCCAGGCCGTTTTCGAGGGCGTCGACCAGCGCCGGCAGCCACTGCGGGGGAATCACGCCGCCGCCGTTGGCCACGCCGATCACCATCGCACGCGCACCGGCGGCGCGCGCCTGGGCCGGCGTCATGGTGGGCAGGCCGGTGGTGATCGGGCAGCCGGGCAGGCTCCATTCGGCGACGCACACTTCCGGCGCCCAGTCGTGCAGGCCGATCGCGGTCTTGGCGAAGCCGGCTTCGGTGGTGTCGCCCAGGAACAGCAGGTACGGCTGGGGGAGGGCGGCGAGGGCCTGTACGGCAGCGGTGGGCGTCGGGCTCATGAGGGTTCCAGTGGTCGCGGGAGAGAAGAGAGGAGAGGCGTTCACGGCGAGGACTCGCTGTTGGTTGACCTGGTTCGATCTGTATAAGTCCTAATCAGAGAATATGCAACCTAATCAGGATAATTCTCCGTTCTCTTCTGTCGGTCTGTTCCACGCCCCTCAATAGCGATAGTCGATCGACATGCCGATGGTGCGCGGCTGCAGGGGAACGCCGGTCACGGCGACGTAGCGGTTGAGCGCGTCCCGCACGGCGCCGGTCGAGACGTAAGCGCGCTCGTCGGTGGCGTTGCGCGCATACAGACGCACGGTCCACGTCATGTTGGTCAGCTCGGCGTGCAGGTCCAGCGCGTTGTAGCTGTCGATGTCGTACGCACCGGCCACCCGCTCGCCGGTGACGCGATAACCGGCGCCGATCCGGCCCTGCCACTGGTCGCTCACATCGATGTCGTAGTCGATGGTGCTCGACCAGCTCAGCCGCGGCGTCATCGGCATGCGGCTGCCGGAGACCAGGCCGCTGGACGGCGGCACGTCACCGATCTTCGAATCGATGTAGGCGGCATTGAGGCCGATCGTCAGGCGCTCGGCCGGCCGCACCATGAAGCTCAGTTCCGCGCCCTGGCTGCGCGCGCTGCCGGCGTTGCCCATCCAGCTCAGGCCGTTCTCCGAAACGCGCACCTGGATGTCGTCCCAGTCGATCCGGAACAGCGCCATGTCGATCATCGCGCGACGGTCCCAGAAGTGCGATTTGAAACCGAGTTCGAGGTTGTCCAGCGTATCGGCCTTGGTCATCGGCACCACGCCGGAGGTCGATACGTTCGGCCCGCCCGGGCGGTAGCCGGTGGCGTAGCGCGCGTAGATCATCGAGCTGTCGTTGAGGTGCCAGCGCGAGGCCAGTTTCCACGTCGTCACGTTGTCATCGGCGGAGTCGGCCAGATCGATCGGCCGCGGGCCGTACAGCAGGCCGATGCTGTGCTGCTCGAAATCCTGCTGGTTGCGCGCGTGCCGCACACCGGCGGAGACATCGAAGCGGGGGCTGAACTTGTAGGTGACATCGGCGAAGATCGCCTGCTCGTCATAGGTGCCGGGCAGGCTCGCGGTGCCGGGATTGAAGGGCAGCGGGATGCCATTCGCATCGTAGGCGCTGACCTGCTGGCGGTTGGTGTTCTTCTCACCGGTGAAGAAGGTGCCGAGCAGCCATTCGAAGCGTTCGCTTTCCTTGGAGCTGAGCCGGAACTCCTGGGTCCATTTGCGTGTGCCGAGGAACACATCGAACTGCGCCTGGCCGGCCGGGTACGGCGTCAGCAGGGGCCATGCCGCGCCGTACACCAGCGTGGAGTCCTGCACTTCATCCATGCGGGTTTCGGAGAAGCTGGTGGCCGACACGAAATCGACGTTGCCCAGATCCCAGTCCAGGATCGCCGAGTAGTAGTCGGTCTCCATCCGGTACGGCGTCGCGCGCTGCAGGATGCCTTCCAGCGGGCCGCGGATCGGCTCCAGCGTGGGATAGGTCAGGCCCACCGCGCTGGAATTGTCGGCGTCCACGATCTGCGACAGTGCCTGCACGCGCAGGTTGGCGGTGTCGCTGATGCGCCAGGTCAGCGCCAGGCGCGAGGCCAGCTGGTAGTAGCCGTTGCTGTCCTTGGCATCCTCGCCGCTGAGGTCGGGCTGGTCGACGTAACCGGGGGTGCCCTGGCGCGACAGACTGGCGCGCATGCCCAGCTTGCCTTCGATCAGCGGCACGTTGAAGGAGGTGCGCACGCCGGTGCCCACGTCGCCGGCCTCTTTGGTGGCGTTGACGTCCATGCCGGCGCGGAACTCGAAGCCGTCCGGATCGGCCGCCTTGGTGATGTACTTGAACAGGCCGCCCATCGAGCTGGCGCCGTACAGCGTGCCCTGCGGGCCGCGCAGCACCTCCACGCTCTGGATGTCATACGGCAGCAGATCCAGCGCGTAGGTGGTCGCGCGCTGCTTGTTGCTGCTAGGGCCGATCGGGGTGTCATCGATGTAGGTGCCGATGATCGAGCCGCCGCCAAGCGGTGCCACGCCGCGCAGCGCCATCGTGGTCTGGCCCGGTGCGCCGCCACTGTCGACCTGGAAGCCGGGCACGTAGGCGGCAAAGTCGTTCAGGCGCGTCGCACCGAACGCTTCCAGCCGCTCTTCGCTGATCACGCTGACGCCGGCCGCCACCTCCATGACGTTCTCGCTGCGCTTCTGTGCGGTGGCCACCACGCGATCGAGCTCGACGACATCGGGCGTGCTGCGGCCGCCTTCGGCATCGGCGTTCTGGGCCATCGCCGCAGTGGCGAGGCTCATGCAGCACAGCGTGACGGTGGAGGCGAGGATCGAACGTTTCATCGGCTTGCGCATGTGGCGGGCTCTCTGGAATCAGGAACGAAGTCGGGCAATAGGCACAACAGTCATCCACGGCTGGGGCAGCCGTGTGGTGAGGTGACGCGGGGGAATGGCGACACCCGTGCCGTCGAAACCGAGGCGGGAGGTCAGCGCGACCAGAGGGCCAGATCGGCGGTGGTCGGGGCGGTGCGGAAGCTGATCGGGCATTTCGACATCCCTACAAATCCTATGCAAGGAATATTTAGCCTGATCAGGTATATGTCAAGCGCAATCAGAAAACATCGTCCCGTTCAGGGCTATCGCATTGCAGCATTACGTTTGCGCGCTCGGGGCGCGTCGGCGCCTCTGACCCGCGCCGGGTGGCGTACACCGGCGAACGGGTCGGCATCGACCGCGATCCAGGTCGCGGCCGATGGCAATGGTCAGTGCCGCAGCCTCACCGTGCGGTGGCCGTGCCGTCAGCCGGGGCGGCTTCCTGCGGTGCAGGTGCAGCATTGCCGGCAAGCAATGGTCGGGCGCGTCGTTCCAGACGCAGCAGCAGCACGGCGACGATCATGCAGGTACCGGCCATCAGCGAGAAGAACACCGCGCTGGAGAGCGTCGACCACAGCGTGCCGACCGCCCCGGCCAGCAGGTTGCCGCCGAACGATGCCAGGAACCAGAACGCGATGATCGTGGCGCCGAAGCCGACCGGGGCCAGGCGGGCGAACAGACCCAGTCCGACCGGCAGGATGAAGAGCTCGCCGAAGGTGAAGATCGCAAAGAACAGCGCGGCCCACAGCCAGCCGACCTTGGCCGTTGGTTCGCCACCGAGTATCGCCACCAGCGCGAACGACAGTCCGACCACGGCGGCACCTATCGCCATCTTGGTCAGTGCGGCCGGCTCGCGGCCGTCGCGGGCCTGCCGCATCCAGCGCCGCACCAGCAGCGGGGTGATCAGGAAGACCAGCAGCGGATTGAGCGAGAAGAACCACGTCATCGGAAGGGTGAAATCCGCGGTGAGCACGCGGTCCACGCCGGTGTCGAGCCAGATCGCGATGGTGTTGCCGATCTGCTCGTAGGCAAGACGGAACACCACGATCAGGCCGGCAATCATCGCCATCAGTTGCAGCAGCGGGCGATAGGCCGGTTGCCACAGCGCGGAGAAGGGCAGCGTGGCGCGCTCGCTGCGCGGCGGATCCGGCGGCAGGTGGCGGCGGCCGGTGATGTAGATCACCAGCCCCAGCAGCATGCCGATGCCGGCCGCGGAGAAGCCAACATGCCAGCCATACACCTCCCCCAGCGTGCCGCAGACCAGCGGGGCGAGGAACGCACCGAGGTTGATGCCCACGTAGTACACATTGAACGCCGAGCCACGGCGCGGATCATCGCGCTGGTAGAGATCCCCGACCTGGCCGGGCAGGGTGGGCAGGAACAGGCCATTGCCGAGCACGATCGCCAGCAGTGCGGGATACAGCAGCGCATCGAAGGCCATCAGGAAGTGCCCGAACGCCATGATCGCGCCGCCCAGGATCACCGCACGTCGCTTGCCCAGCCAGCGGTCGGCGAGCATCCCGCCGAACACCGGGCTGAGGTAGGCCAGCGCGGTGTACAGGCCATAGACCATCGAGGCCTGTTCCTGCGAGAACAACAGCTGCTTGGTCATGTAATAGACCAGCAGCGCCCGCATGCCGTAGTAGGAGAATTTCTCCCACATCTCGGTGAGGAACAGGATGGTCAGGCCTGGCGGTTGCCCGAACCAGGCCTTGCGCGGTGCATCGACGGTCATCGGGCGGGGCGTCCGGGGGTCAGAGCTGCAGGCCGGTACTGATCAGGCGCTGGGTAATGGCGACGAACGCCACCACCAGGCCCGACAGGGCGACCACCCAGGCGCCGTAGCGGCGCACGCGCGGCCAGCTGGCCGGCGCGCGGACGGCCACCCAGACCAGTGCGACCGCGGCAATCACGCTCAGCCAGGACACCGCCTGCACCAGGATCAACGGTCCGTTGGTGTAACTGGAGATACCGCCCGGCGCGGACATCGACTTCACATACGCCACCCAGGCGATCACGCTGCCCAGCAGCACGGTGATCGACAGCGTCTGCAGTCGACGCAGGCCACGGCCTTCGGCCGGCGCGGGAACCCGGTAGTAGCGACGGACGAACACGCCACCCACGCGCAGCACCGCCGACAGCGTCAGCAGCCCCAGCGCGACGATCAGCGCAGGACGCAGCCACGCCGGCGAACGCCAGCCGGGGATCGGTTCGAAGCCGAACACCGAGGCGAACGGGCCGCCGGAGAAGTACACCGGCCGGCCGTCCTTGACCTTCACTTCCAACAGGCCGCGACCGTTTTCCTGCTGCCACAGCCAGGGCGACACCTCGCGCCAGCGCAGCAACTGGCCGTTGAGGCCCTTCTGGCCATCGACGGTGATCGTGCCGTCTTCCTGCGGGTGCACGCGGATCGGTGCGAACAGGGTCAGCATGCGCAGATACGAACTGTCCGAGCGGCGCGTGCTCTGCCAGCTCACCCCCGCCAGCGCCGCGGCATGTTCGCGCGCGGTTGCCGCATCCACGCCCGGGCCGGCGGCCTGGATCGGCAGGGTCGGCAGGAAGTTCTCGACGAAGCGCTCCCACACCTGGGCACGCAGCGCCGAGCCGGCCGCATCACGCCCGACGCTGTTGGTGGAGACGAACACGCCGATGTTGCGCTCCGGGATCATCCACAACCACGAGTAGAAGAACAGCATCGTGCCGCCGTGCGAGCGGGTGTCGTAGCCACCGGTGTCCGAGGCCATCCAGCCGAGCGCCATGCGCGGCAGATGCGGCAGGATCGCCGGCTGCGGGGTCAGCATCTGTGCGTTGGTCTCGGCGCGCATGATGCGCTGGCCGTCGAGCTCACCATGATTGAGCGTGGCCATCATGAAACGGGCCATCGCCGACCCCGAGGCATACAGACCGCCCACGCCCGGTGCCGTGTTCTTCTCGGCCGGGTAGCTTTTGCCCGAGCCCAGCAGATAGCCCTTGGCAGCGTGTGGCAGCAGCTCGGCCGGCAGCTTCTGTTCGAAGCTGGCGTACTGCATGTCCAGCGGCTGCAGGATGTGCTGCCTGGCGTAGTCCTCGAAGCGTTGTCCGCTGACGCGCTCGACGATGTACGAGGCGATGCCGGTGGCGTAGTTGGAGTACGCCGGTGTCGTGCCCGGTGTGGAAATCTGGTTGGGCACCCATTCCTTGAGGTAGTTGTCGCGGTTGGCCGGATGATCCGGACCCAGCACGATCAGGTAGCGCATGCGCTCTTCCAGACCGCTGGTGTGGGTCATGATCTGGCGCAGCGTGATTGGCTCACCCTTGGCCGGGACCTTGATGTCCAGGTAGGTGTTGATGTCGGTGTCCAGGTCCAGCTTGCCCTGTTCGACCAGCTGCATCACCGCGGTCCACACGAACAGCTTGGAGATCGAGCCGGGGCGGAACAACGTGGTTTTGGGGTCGACCGGCGTGCGCTTCTCGACATCGGAAAAACCAAAGCCGCGTTCGGTGACGACCTTGCCGTTCTCGACCACGGTGACCACGGCGCCGGCGAGATCGCCCTGGGCCATCAGGTAGGGCACCAGGCCATCGAGGAAGGTGTCCACGCGTGCGGCATCCAGCGTGCCGGTGGGTGTCTGCGCGGGTGCGATGCTGTCAGCCGCTTCGGTTGCGGCAGGTGCCGCCGGCGCCGCGACGGGGACCGGTGCCTGTGCATGCACTGGCGAGAACGCGGCAGTCGAGGCCAGCAACAGGCCGGAGATCAGCGGGCGCCAGATGCTCATGCGTGCACTCCCTTGCCCCACACGGCGTCGTCGCAATGCACCAGTCCGTCGTCGTAGCGCAGGCCCGGGGTCCGGTCGTCGCGCAGGAACAGCGGGCCATCGAGATCGACCACGTCGCAATGCTGGCCCACGATGAACGCCGGGCCCATCGCCCAGCTGCTGCCGATCATGTTGCCGACCATCACCTGCATGCCCAGCGAGCGGGCCTTGCCGACCATCGCCAGGCTTTCGGTGAGCCCGCCGGCCTTGTCGAGCTTGATGTTGATGACGTCGAACAGACCCGCCAGCGCCTCGATTTCCGAAGCATCCTGCACGCTCTCGTCGGCGGCGAACGGCAACGGCCGCGCGAAGCCCTTGAGCTCGGCTTCGCGGCCGCGCGGCAAGGGTTGTTCCAGCAGCTTGATGCCGTTCTCCAGCAGCACCGGAATCAGCGCATCGAGCACGTCCACGCTGTAGCC
Organism: Stenotrophomonas sp. JAG2; assembly: GCF_041080745.1. NCBI lineage: Bacteria > Pseudomonadati > Pseudomonadota > Gammaproteobacteria > Lysobacterales > Lysobacteraceae > Stenotrophomonas > Stenotrophomonas sp. JAG2. The sequence goes on from NZ_JBEUMH010000010.1 coordinate 26,791, forward strand.
CTGGTTGGCGTCCACGCCCATCCACACATCCGGGCGCACCTTGCGCACCGCACGCACGCGCTCGATGTCGATATCCAGATCACCGCTGAGCTTGAGCTTGAGTGCCTTGGCCGGCGCATAGCGTCCGGTCGCGATCGACTGCATCGTCGCCGGGTCATCGGCGCCCAGGGTCCAGGTGGTCAGCAGCGGCCGCGTCTGTGACAGCCCGGCCAGCGCCCAGGCATGCGTGCCGTTACGGCTCGCTTCCAGATCCCAGAGCGCGCAGTCGAGTGCGTTGCGCGCGCCGCCGCGGGGCAGCAGCTGCTGCAGCTCGTCGCGGGTGATGCCGGCTTCGATGCGCGCACGCAGCAGTTCCAGCGTCGCCAGCATCTGCTCGGGCGTGTCATCGAAGTAGTACACACCGCTGGCTTCGCCGCGGCCGCGATGGCCGCCGTCTTCCAGTTCCACGCGCAGTACCGGGGCGTGTTCGAACACGTAGCCGCTGATCCGGAACGGGGCCAGCAAGGCAAGCGTATCGATCTGCAGGGTCAGTTTCACAGGATGTCTCCAGCCCCGTGGCGGGGCCATGGGTCAGTAGTTGAGAGCGAAGTCGGCCAGGCCCATCAGGACCAGGGCGTAGGCGAGCACGCAGGCCGCGATCAGCAGCAGCGCGGCCCAGAGGCGGGCGAGCCAGCCGCGACGAACGCGTACCGTCTCCACCAGATTCCAGGCCGTCGAGCCGATCCCGCCGACGATCGCGATCACCGTGGCGATGCCGAGGCCGATCACTGCCGGATCGAGGCGGTCATCGAGGCGGGCGAAATCCGCCGATGCCCAGGTCATCACCGCCATGGCCGCGGCAGGCACCAGCAGCATGAACCAGCACGCGAAGCGGCTCAGGCGATAGGCCAGCAGCGTCCTGCGCGGCCAGCCCAGCACGCGCCCATGACGGCGGCGCACGAACGCGGCGATCGGCCAGGCCAGCGCGGACAGCGCCAGCACGGCCACTGCCCCGGTCAGTGCCGGCTTCAGCCACAGCGCCGAGCGGTAGCCTTCGGCACGCAGGAACACGTTGAACGGCGAAGACGAATCCACCGCAAAGCCGACCGGCACGCCGTCCTTGACGATGGCGGCCAGGCGCAGTTCGCTGTTGCTGGCCTGCCACAGCCACGGCGCGATCGGCTTGAAGATGGTGGGCTGCCCGTTGGGCTGCTTCAGGCGCGGCAGACGCAGGCTGCCATCGTCGAGGGCTTCCAGGCGGGTCTGGGTGAGGATGCCGGTGCGGCCGATGCCGGTCTCCGCACGCCGCGAATCCAGGTAGCTCGGCGCAGCCAGCAGGCGCGCCTGCTGCTTGGCCAGTGCCGCGTCCACGGGCGGTGCCGGGGCGGGTGCCGCGGCAGGGAAATAGCGGTCGGCGAAGTTCTCCAGCAGTTCACGCCGGATCGGGCCGGTGATGCCGTTGGCACCCGCGCTGTTGAGCGAGACGAACAGGCCGACGTCGTGATCGCGGAACAGGAACAGCTGCGAGTGGAACGAGTAGGTGTCACCGGCGTGAGACACCACGCGCTGGCCATTGACATCGATCTCGTAGAAGCCGAGCGCCATGGTGTTCAGCGGCGGCGCGAAGCGCGTCTGCGGGGTCAGCATCAGCTGGCTGGTCGCGGCTTTCAGAATGGCGGTGTCGTGGCCGCCCGCCGCGCTCAGGTGCGCGATCATGAAACGCGCCATGTCGCTGCCGGTGGCCGACAGTGCGCCGGCCGGAGCGGCTGGGGTGACTTCGAAGTCGCGCGGCTTGCCCGATCCCAGTGCATAGCCCTTGCTGACCAGTGCACGCAGCGCCGGCGGCAGCGGCTGGCGGAAGCTGGCGTGCTGCATCTGCAGCGGCACGAAGATGTGCTGCTCGACGTACTCGGCAAACGGTTGGCCGGACACGCGCTCGACGATGTAGCCGGCCAGGCTGGTGCCGTAGTTCGAATAGGCGGGCACGGTGCCCGGGGCGAAGATCTGCGCCGGCACCCGTCGCTTGAGGTACGGTCCCAGCGCGATGTCACCGGCTTCGGCCACCGCCTCGCTGGTCCACATGTACTTGATGTTGGCCTCGAAACCACCGGTATGCGTCATCAGCTGGCGCAGCGTGATCGGCAGGCCGCGTTCGGGCACCTTGAAGTCCAGGTACTGGTTGATGTCCGCGTCCAGATCCAGCTTGCCGGCCTCCACCAGCTGCATCACCGCGGTCCAGGTCATCAGCTTGGAAACCGAGGCCATCCGGAACAGGGTGCGGTCCGGATCCACCGGGGTCTGTTTTTCCACATCCGAGACGCCGTACCCGCGACGGACCAGGATCTGGCCGTCCTTGACCACGGTCACCACCGCGCCGGCGATGTCACCGCGCGCGATGGCATACGGCATGAACCCATCCAGCCAGGTGGCCGCGTCATCCGCGGTCAATCGGGCCACGGTGTCCACGCGGGTGGGCGCGGCCTCCGGAGGCGGGGACGACGGCCGCTGTGCATCGGCCTGGAAGGACAGCAACAGCCCACAACACAACGCGACAAGCCCTGACAACGCACGCATGTGACGATCCCCTCTGGAACTGGAAGACGAGGCACCCCGCACAAACGATCGGAGGGCCCAAAACCATCTCAATCAGACAACAATATTCCTGATCAGAGAAATGTCAATTGCGCGTGATCTCGTCTGGCGGCCACCGAGCAAGGGTGATTGCGACCGTTACATGCCCTGAATACGCCATTCCGGGGCGGATGAGAACGATTACACGGCGTTGAGAGGCGCCATATGAGGCGAACGCGACAAGAAACCATCCTGATCAGGATGGCATTCATCTCTACGTAGTATCGTATCGGCAACTTCACCAGCAATAGCCCAAAGGTCCTGTCGATGAGCCCCAAAAGCCCGACGCTCGGAACCCTGCTGCGCGGTCTGCGCACGCGCCAGGGTTGGACGCTCAAGGAAATGAGCGAGCACACCGAAATTCCCCTGTCCACGCTGTCCAAGATCGAGCACGACCGCCTGACCTTGACCTACGACAAGCTCCAGCACCTGGCGCAGCGCCTGAACCTGCGCATGTCCGATCTGTTCTCCGAGCCCGACGCCGACAGCGCGCCGAAGCCGGTCACCGCACGGCGCAGCCTCGGCTCGCTCGACAAGGCGCTGCGGGTCCAGACCGACAACTACGATTACTACTATCTATGCACCGAACTGCGCCGCAAGCGCATGATCCCGATCCTGACCAAGGTGCGGGCCAAGACCACCGCCGAGTTCGGCGACCTGGTCCGCCACCCGGGCGAGGAGTACGTGCACGTGATGGAAGGCCGCATCCAGGTCCACACCGAGTTCTACGATCCGGTGGTGCTGGAGACCGGGCAGGGCATCTACATCGACAGCCAGATGGGGCACGCCTACATCGTCGATACCGGCTGCGAGGAAGCGGTGCTGCTGGCCGTGTGCGCGAGTGCGGACGAAGACCTGATGGAATCGCTGATCACCCTGCATGAGCATGAGGGGAGCGTCTGAGCGCGTTGTCGCGTACAGCGGTCGAGCGAGATGTGTTGAATGAAAAGGGCGCCCAAGGCGCCCTTTTCTGTGATCTTCCCGCCCGGATCAGGCCAGTGGCATGGCGAAGACGTCCATTCCCCTGCCGGTCTCCAGCAGTGATTTCAGGCTCGACAGGACAAGCGGCCAGCCCTGGCGGATGCCAGTGTCCATGCCGCTGCCCGGCTCGAGCTGGTCATGGGTCACGGTGAGCCGGACCATGCCGTCATACGGCACGATATCGAACGTCACGCGGCTGTAGGCCTGCGCGTCATCGGCCTGCGACGCGGCGGCCCAGCTGATGACCAGGCGCGAGGGCGGGGTGCTTTCGACCACCTCGCCGACCAGCTCGACCTTCCTTGCCGCGTCGGCACGGACGTGCTGCCAGCGTGAACCGGGCTGCCAGTCCGATACGTTCTCATGGCCCCAATAGGTGCGGGCGATCTCTGGCCGGGTGATGGCCTCGAATACGCTTTCGGCGGTGGAGGCGATATAGATCACGTGGATGAAGCAGGTAGACACCGTGGACATCATCATTCTCCTTCGAGTTCTTTTTTCAGGTCATGCAGCAGGCTCAGCCGTTGGTGCTCGAACTTGCGTACCCACCGCTCGTAAACCTCGTGCAGAGGCACGGGGTTGATGAAGTGCAGCTTCTCGCGGCCGCGCCTGACGGTGCTGATCAGGTTGGCGTCTTCCAGCAGTCCCAGGTGCTGGGTGACCGATTGCCGTGCCATCTGCAGGTGCGCGCAGAGCTGCCCCAGCGACTGCCCGTTGGTCTGGCAGAGCGCATCCAGCAGCGCCCTGCGGGTTGGGTCGCCCAGCGCCTTGAACACCTTGTCTGCGTCCATCCGCGTTCCTCGCTGCTCGTGATCCAGGTAACGCCCTGTGCATGTGATGGCGCCCGTCGACGATCCGATAATATGCAGGTAAATACCTGCATGTCAATGCCGGTCATGCCAGGCACCGCCACGACCGGAACAAGGCTTGCGTCGTCCCGTCGACCGGCAGGGCTGACCGGGTTCTAGCCCTTCATCGGCCGACAGAGCATCGCCATGCCGGCGGCGTCGGGCTCACCACGTCGCCTCCAGCCGGCGGAACGGCTGCTTCAGCGTCACCCCGCGCGCGTCGTAGTCACTCACGACGCGGCCATCCACCCGGACCGAGGTCGGGCGCGTACGGCTCGGCCACCACACACGGACCGCGGTGTCCGTGCGCAGCCCCTTGCCCAGCGTTACCTGCAGCGTGCCGTCGCGCTGCCGTGCCTGTAGGGCCAGGATGCCGTAGGCGGTCGGCAGGCGATCCACCGCCAGCCCGTCGCCGGCCACCCACGAGGGCGGGGTGCCCGGCAGCAGCGACAGCGCGTCATCGTCTTCGCGCATCAGCATCCCGAACAGCGTGCGTCCGTATTCGGCGCCGATCCAGGTATGCGGCATGTCGCCGAGATAACGCGGGAAGCGCAGCCGCGAATGGACCACCTCGGCGAGCACCTGCCATTCCAGCGGGCGGCGGTCATGCAGCAGGCCCTGCAGCAGTTCGTCGGCGGCCTCGGGCTGGTCCAGATGCACGTAGCTCAGCACGTTGCGGATTTCGTACGGGGTATAGGCATACAACGCGCCCGGCTCGCCGCGCTTGCGGACATCGTCCAGATAGCGGGCGAACGTGGTGCGCAGCGCCTCGGCCGGCAACACATCCTGTGCGCCGGTGGGATCGAGCGCGATCGACACGCCGGTCGGATCACCATCGCCAAGGTCGGCCGAAGAAGGAATGAAGTCGATGCCCTTCCACGCCATCGTGGCGCGGATCGAGGCAGCCAGTGCATCGTGCAGGGCGGTGTACTGTTCGCGCGCCCAGGCGGCGGTTTCATGATCGCCCAGCGACTCGGCCAGCCACGCACCGTCATGCCAGCCCTTCAGGCCCCAGTAGTCGTCCCAGTAGCTGTGCGTGGGCGAGGGATAGCCCTCATGGCTGATCGACGGCGCCATAATGCCGGCGAAGCGTTCCGGCGAAGGCTGGCTGGCCATGTAGCCGGGCACCAGCGTGCGCTCGCGCAGTTCCTGCAGGAAGCGCATCGCGGCTTTCACCTTGGGCAGATAGGCGCGTACTGAGTCCGGTCCGCCATCCAGGCGCGCGACATCGGCAACCAGGCTGATGTACTGCCCCTGGCTGTCGTACTCGATGTCCGAGCCGAAGCCGGTGTTGACGCTGCCGTCGTCGTTGAGGATCGGCGAGACCAGGCCGTTGGCATGCACGCCGTGCTCGCTGTACCAGGCCAGGTAATCGCGCGCGACCCTGGATTCGCCCATGCGCAGCAGCACCGCGGAGGTGGCCATGCCGTCGCGGATGAAGGAGCGGTTGTAGTTGCGCGGGCCGGGCTGCATGGCCGGGCCAGTCTGGTTGATCAGCATGTACGCCGCCTGCGCGCGCAGCATGTCCACCAGCGAGGGATCGGGCAGGCGCAGGCCGACCTGGCCCAGGCGTGCCTGCCAGTCGTCGGATGCCCGCTTGGCAAGTGCGTCGTACGCCGCATCGGGTGCACGCGGGACGCCAGGCAGCGCCAGTGGCGGTGCATTCGGCAACGAACCGTCCTTGGCCGAAGCGGCGGTGCCCAGCGGGAAGGCGACCACCACCGAGCGGCTGGCACCCGGCGCGAGCTGCACGCGGTAGGCCAGCGCCGCGGACGCGAGACCCTCGGCATCGCGTGCCTGCGTGGCCGCGGGCAGAGTACCGCTGGCGATGGCCGCGGTGATCTCGGTACTGCCCTCCGTGCCGAACGGCGCCGCACCCGCGGCATCGACCGGGGTCAGCGACTGCAGCAGGGCGCGCCCGTTGATGCGCACCTGTCGACCTTCCACGGCCACCTCGCGGATCGGCGAGAGGCCGCCGTTCTGCCACGGTGGATTCATCTGCATCGGCCGTACCGCCAGTGTCAGGGTGCCCTCGAGAGGGGCGCTGCCGGTGTTGCGCAGTCGATGGCGCACGAAGGTGACCGGCTGTCCCCCCACCTCGACCGCGAACGCCTCGCTCTGCAGTTCCAGCCCGGGTTGTGGCGACCACGTCGCCGAGGGCATCGGCTTCCAGCCATCGCGCAGCGCGTGCTGCACCGGCTGGTCGGCGGCCCCTGCGGCAACACCGTTCGCGTTGCGCCAGATCGGCTGCACCAGCGGCGCACCCTTGAAGGCTTCGATGTTGCCGTACTCGTCGAAGATCGATTTCTGTCGGCCGGCGTGGATGCCGACCGCGGTCCAGTAGGTCTGCTGCATGTGCAGCGAGGCCGGGAACAATGCGCGCTGCGCGCCGCTGGCGGCGATCTGGTAGCGCTTCATCGGCGTCATCACTGCCTTGGGGCCGAGCAGGCGCAGGCGCTCGACCCGGGGGGCGCCACCGTCCACCGTCAGCCGCAGCGCGGTGGCGGTCACGGCAGCAGTGCCCGCCAACCAACTCTGCTGCCGTGTACCGGCCTGCGGATCGCGTGCGAGGTCCATCCAGCGGCCCTGCGCATCGCGTGCCTGCAGCCGTGCGGCACCGTGCTCACCTTTCCAATCCACGGACAGGCCGGTGGTGGAGACGGCACGCGGCAACGCGATCTCGAGCGTGTGCGTACCGTCCTTGCCACGCGGAACGTCGATGGCACTGCCACCCTGCCACAGCGCCGCGGCCTGGGTCGCATCCACGCCGGACACGCGCGCGCTCGTGGTGGAATCCAAGGGCTCCAGCTCGAAGATCGACACGCCCCAGTCCGAGGTGCGCGCCGGGCTGGCCAGGCGCAGATAGCGGGCGTTGCGCGGCGCAAAGAACAGCGTCTCGATACCGCCGAGCGAATCGCGCATGGTGTAGGCCGGCTGCCACTGTTGGCCGTTCAGCGAGGTCTGAAGGGTGTACCCCTCCGGATTGGAGACGTCCCAGGTGATCTGCGCGCCGCTGAGCATGCTCGGCCTGCCCAGGTCCACCTGGAACCAGTGGCCCGGGCTGAAGGCGCCGCCGGTGACTGTTTTCGGGTCGCCGTCGATCAGATGCCCGACCGCCATCGCCGGCACCTGCTGGGAGGAACTGCTGGCCTGCCACTGGCTGCGCGGTGGCAGGTCCTGGGCGGCCGCGGTGAGGCTCAGCGCGAGGGCGGAGAAGAGCACGCTGCCGGCCATGATGCGGCGCGGTCGGTGCACGACGGTCGAACGGTCAGCCTGCAGCCCCATCAACGTGCTCCTGATCTGAAACGACCCCGACGGCGGGGTGGGGACACGCTAGCAGGGGATGTAATCGTTTACATGACGCGTCGCAATATGCGCCGGATCATTCCTTGACCGCTTGGGCGATCTGGTCCCGCAGCCAGCGATGCGCCGGATCGCGGTGCACGCGCTCGTGCCACAGCATCATCATCTGGTAGCCGGGCACGTCGATCGGCGCCTCCACTACACGCAGTGACGGGTCATCGGCGACCAGCCGCGCGGGCACCATCGCGACCATGTCGGTCCGGCTGATCACACTGCGCAGGTACAGGAAGTGCGGCACTGACAAGGCCACCCTGCGCTGTGCACCCACCCGGGCGAGCGCCTCGTCGGTGACGCCGTGGAAGCCGCCGCCCATCGGCGAGACGATGACATGCTCGAGCGCGCAGAACTGGGCCAGGGTGGGGCGACGCTTCAATTTTGGATGACCGGCGCGGCCAGCCAGTACGTAGCGTTCGGTGAACAGCGGGCGGTGATGCAGGGCGGGTGGCGCATCGGAGGCAATGTGGAACGCCAGGTCGATATCGCCACGCTCGGCCTGCTCCACCATGCGCCGCGGTGCGAGTTCGACCACGGCCAGGCGCGTGCCCGGTGCGGCGCGACGCAGGCCGGGCAGAGCCGGCAGCAGCACGGTGGACTCGCCGTAGTCGGAGGCCATCACCTGCCAGGTGTTGCTGGCCTGCGCCGGGTCGAACGCCCGGGTCGGCGCCACTGCGCGCTCCAGTGCGGCCAGCGCCTCGGCCAATGGCGCGCGCAGGGCGTCGGCGCGCGCCGTGGTCCGCATGCCGCGCGGGCCGGGCAGCAGCAGCGGATCGTCGAACAGATCACGCAGCCGCCCCAACTGCACGCTCACCGTGGGCTGCGCCAGATGCAGGCGCGCGGCGGCGCGGGTGACGTTCTGCTCGTCCAGCAGGGCATGCAGGGTCACCAGCAGGTTGAGGTCGATGCGACGCAAGGTATTGTCCATGGCAATGTCAGCGATTGCGGGAATGCATTTCCACTATAGCGCTGCCATCCCTACCGTGGCGGCATCTCCTCCGTGGAACTGCCATGAACGTCCTGATCGTCTACGCCCACCCCGAACCGACTTCGCTCAGCGGCTCGCTGAAAGCCTTCACCGTCGAACGTCTGCAACAGGCCGGCCACACCGTGCAGGTCTCCGATCTGTATGCCATGCAGTGGAAATCGCAGGTCGATGCGGCCGACCATCCTGGCCGCGATCCGTCGGACCCGTTCCATGCCTCGCTGGACTCGCGGCAGGCGTACGCCAACGGTGCGCAGAGCGCGGACATCGCGGCCGAGCAGGACAAACTGCGCTGGGCCGATGCGGTGATCCTGCAGTTTCCGCTGTGGTGGTTCTCGATGCCGGCCATCCTCAAGGGCTGGGTCGACCGGGTGTACGCCTATGGGTTCGCGTATGGGGTGGGCGAGCACTCGGACCGTCACTGGGGCGATCGCTACGGCGAGGGTGCCATGAGCGGCAAGCGGGCGATGCTGGTGGTCACCACCGGTGGCTGGGCGTCGCACTACGCACCGCGCGGCATCAACGGTTCGATCGAGGATGTCCTGTTTCCGATCCAGCACGGCATCCTGTTCTATCCCGGCTTCGACGTGCTGCCGCCGCATGTGATCTACCGCACCGGCCGCGTCGACGACGCATCGTTCCCGGCGCTGCTGGAGAACCTGGGCACCCGGCTGGACGGCCTGGCGACCGATGCCCCGATCGCCTACCGCCGCCAGAATGGGGGCGACTATGAGATTCCCGCCCTGCAGCTGCGGCCGGAACTGGCGCCGGGTGAAAGCGGGGCGGGCATCCACATCATCGGCTGAGTTCACCGCCATGGCGGCCCGCGCGACCACGCCAGCAGCGCGTGGCCACTTTCGTGATGGACTGCGCTGCGCTGCAGGGTATCGATCTGCGATAGTCGATACGTATTCATTACATCCGTTGGATTGATGCTCCATCCACAAGAGTTGTCCTCGGCGCAGATCACCCAGGTGCTGGGGGAGGCCTACGGCGTACGAGCCACCGCGGTGGTGCAGCGCCCCTGTGGCGCTGACGCGGGTGCGACCGTGTACCAGGTGGGTGCGCCTGATGGCATGCGCTGGTGGCTGAAGTGCCGGCGTTACGCGGTGGATGCCGTGGTGTGGGACGTGTTGCACCATCTGCGTGACCATCTGGGACTGCGCGAGATCATCGCGCCGCTGCCGACCCGCGACGGTGCGGCGGCGGCAACCTGGGCGGGCCTGCAGTGGACGCTGTTTCCCTATGTCGATGCGTTCTCCGGGTTCGAAGAGGCGCTGTCGCGTGGGCACTGGGAACGCCTCGGGCACGTGCTGCGAAAGGTTCACGACGCGCGGTTGCCGGAGGCGCTGTCCGGGCGTCTGCGTCGCCCTGGATTCGACGACGACACTGCGGTGGAGCGCGTCGGCGCATGGCTGCAGCGCGCCGACGCGCGCATACCGGTGCGCGATGCATTGGGCGAGGAGTATCTGGCCCTGTGGTGCCGGCACCGTCAGCGCATCGAGGCGATCTGGCAGCGCTGCGGCGCGCTGCGTGCGCGCATCGGCGATGGTCGCCCCCGCCGCGTGCTTTGTCACGCCGATCTGCACGCGGGGAATGTGCTGGTCGGGCCAGATGAGGGCATCCATCTGATCGATTGGGACGAGATGGTGCTGGCCCCGCGCGAGCGCGACCTGATGTTCATCGGCGCCGGCATCGGCGGGCGCTGGGGGCGTGAGCAGCCGCCGGGGTTCGCCGAGGGCTACGGGCCGGTCGAGGCGGATCCGTTGTGGGTGGCGTACTACCGCCACTGGCGGATCCTGCAGGACCTGCAGGAGTTTCACGATCTCCTGCTGGAACCCGGCGCTACGGCGCGCCCGCCTGCACAGCGGCGCCAGGCGCTGCGCTACATGGCCGAGCAGTTCCCGCCCGGCAACGTGGCCGACTGCGCGACCCGTGCGTGGCAGGCTGCGCAGGGGTGAGGCAGCGTGTCAGCGACCACGTTTGACGGCGCCCGTTTACTCCCCGGGCTTCGCAGCCGCCGTGACCGCCTGCGATTTCGCCCGCCGTGCCAGCACCGCTTCGCGGTGGGCGATATAGGCGTTCGCGCCGAGGATGATGCCGGCGCCGATCACGGTCCAGCGGTCAAGGGCTTCATTGAACAACAGCCAGCCCAGCAGGCTGACCAGCGGCAGCTGCATGAAGCTGATCGGGGTCAACGCGGAGACCTCGCCCAGGCGCAGGGCGCGCGTCCACAGCAGCTGGCCCAGCGTGCCGAGCACACCGGTCGCGACCAGCCAGACCCAGGCCAGGCCAGTCGGCCAGACCCAGACGAACAGCGCCGGCACCAGCGACAGCGGCACCCAGAACACATAGGTGTAGAACACCACCGTATCGGCGCTGTCGATGCGGGTGAGCTGCTTGATCTGGATCGCCACCAGCGAGCTCAGCACCGCGGCACCCACGGCGACCAAGGTGCCGGGCGTGAAGCTGGTCGAGCCCGGGCGCACGATGATCAGCACGCCGATGAAGCCGATGATCACCGCCGCCCAGCGGCGCATGCGCACGGTTTCGCCCAGCCACAACACGGCAGCGATGGTCACGAACAGCGGTGTCGAATAGGAGAGCGAGATCGCCTGGGAGATCGGCAGGTGCCCGATCGCCCAGAACGCGCACAGCATCGAGGCCAGCCCGATCGCGCTGCGCAGGAAGTAACGCGGCAGCTGCTGCGTCTTCAGCGGCGCGCTGCCGGGGCGGATCAGCATTGGCAGCAGTGCCAGCAGGCCGAACGCGTTGCGGAAGAACGCCACTTCCTGGGTCGGCACGTAGCGGGTGGCGTAGCGGATCGCGATCGCCATCAGGCCGAAGGCCAAGGTACTGCCGAGCATCAGCAGGCCGGCCCGCAACGGCGTGGCCACCGGTAACGCGGGGGCGGGGTTCACCACTGTGCGCCGATCAGCCTGGGTTCCGGTTCGATCGGCACGCCGAATTTCTCCAGGACCGAGGCGGAGATCCGCCGCGCCAGTGCGAGCAGTTCTTCGCCGGTGGCCTGGCCGTGGTTGACCAGCACCAGCGCATGACTTGGGGCAACGCCGGCATCGCCATCGCGGTAACCCTTCCAGCCACAACTCTCGATCATCCAGCCCGCGGAGATCTTGCGGCGGCTGTCATCGTCGGCCGGGTACACGGGCAGCTCCGGGAAGTGCTGCAGCAGCACCTCCACCTGTTCCAGCGGCAGGATCGGGTTCTTGAAGAAGCTGCCCGCATTGCCGAGCACGTCCGGATCCGGCAGCTTGCGGCGGCGGATGTTGATCACCGCGTTGGCCACATCGGCGGCCACCGGCAGTTCAACGCCCATCGCCTCCATTTCCTCGGCGATCCCGGCATAGCCCAGGCGCAGGCCATGCAGCAGCGGCAGGCGCAGCTCGATCGCGGTGATCAGGTAACGGTCCGGGTCGTGCTTGAAGATGCTGTCGCGGTAGGCGAACTGGCAGCCTTCCGCATCGAAGCGCACCCAGTCGTTCTCGTGTCGGTCCCAGGCATCGACCGCCTGGATGAACTCGCCGACCTGCGCACCATAGGCGCCGATGTTCTGGATCGGGGAGGCGCCGGCGGTGCCGGGGATCAGGGCCAGGTTTTCCAGCCCGGACAGGCCGTTCTGCAGCGACCACATCACCAGCCCATGCCAGTTCACGCCGGCACCGGCACGCACGATCGTGTGGTCGGCGCGGTGCTCCAGAATCTCGATGCCGCGATTGGCGAACACCAGCACGGTGCCTTCCACGTTGTCCGCGATCAGCACGTTGCTGCCGCTGCCCAAGACGAGTAGCGGCTGCTCTGCGACGCGTGGCAGGGCCAGCACCTCGGGCAGCACGGAAGGATCGAACACCTCCAGCAGCTGCGCAGCGGTGGCGTCGACATGGAAGGTATTGAGCGCCTTCAGCGAGGCGTTTTCAGTGATGGCCCAGGCAGTCATGGCGTCGTTCACAGCGGTGCCACCGCGCCGCGGCTGGGCGCCTCTCTGCGGCGGCGGATCGCCTCCACGCAGTCATGTACCAGTTCCGGGCCACGGAAGATCAGGCCGCTGTAGCACTGCACCAGCGCGGCGCCGGCGGCCATCTTGGCCACCGCATCCGCGCCGGATTGAATGCCGCCCACGCCGATCAACGGCATCGATTCGGGCAGGCGCGCACGCAGGCGGCGCAGCACCAGGGTCGATTGGCCCAGCAGCGGCGCACCGGACAGGCCGCCAGCTTCGTTCGCGCGCGGGTCACCGGCCACGGCACTGCGGTCGATGGTGGTGTTGGTGGCGATCACGCCGTCCACCTTGAGTTCGCCGAGCACGCGCGCGGCCGCATCGATGTCGCGATCGCTCAGGTCCGGGGCGACCTTGACCAGCATCGGCACCCGCTTGCCGTGCTTGGCGGCCAGGCTTTCCTGGCTTTCGCGCAGCTGCGAAATCAGCTGGCGCAGCGCGGTCTCTTCCTGCAGCTCGCGCAGGCCGGCGGTGTTCGGCGAGGAGATGTTGACGGTGATGTAGTCGGCCAGCGGATACACCTTCTGCAGGCAGTGCTGGTAATCGTCGAACGCCTGCTCGTTGGGCGTGTCCTTGTTCTTGCCGATGTTGATGCCGAGCAGGCCGGTGCGGCGCTTGGCGCGTTCGACATTGCGCACCAGCGCATCCACGCCCAGGTTGTTGAAGCCCATGCGGTTGATGATGGCGTGGTGCTCCGGCAGCCGGAACAGGCGCGGCTTCGGGTTGCCCGCCTGCGGACGCGGGGTGATCGTGCCGATCTCCACGAAGCCGAAGCCCAGGGCCAGCAGCGCATCGATGTGCTCGCCGTTCTTGTCCAGGCCGGCGGCCAGGCCCACCGGATTCGGGAAACTCACTCCGAACGCGTTGGTCGGCAGCGGGTCGATGCGGCGGCCCATCAGCGGCGTGGTGCCGGTGCGATAGGCCAGGTCCAGCGCGCTCAGGCCAAGGCCGTGGGCGCGTTCTGCATCAAGGGCGAACAGGAAGGGGCGGGCAAGCGAGTACATGGCGTTCAGTCAGTCCAGCGTGCCGACAAAGGCACGGGTTTGGTATTCAAAGGCGATCTTGCCGTCCACCGCGTGGGCGTCGAACAGCTGTTGCAGTGCCTCCAGCATCGCCGCGTGGCGCGGGTGACCGGCCTGCGGTGCATACGAGGAGGACAGCAGGCGGCCGCGCAGGCCGTCGTAGTCCATGCGCTGCACATTCGGCAGCCGGGCCATGCCACGCAGACCCTCGCCGAACCACGCGCGCATGGTGTCATCGTCCTGGTAGCGCTCCGCGACCTCGGTGTAATCGGTGCCGAACTCCAGCAGCAGCTGCTCATAGCCGATCAGGAACGGCGAGGCATCGAGCAGGCGCGAGTTCCAGAACACCAGGGCCATGCCCTCGGGCTGCAGGATGCGCGCCCATTCGCGGCGCACCGCAGTGGTATCGAACCAGTGGAAGGCCTGCGCTGCGGCAACGAGGCCAACGCTGTTGTCGGCGAGGCCAGTGGCCTCGGCGGTGCCGTCGGCGACCTTCAGGCGCAGATAGTCGGGCGCGAGCAACTGCTCGGCGGCCTCGCGCATGGCCGCATTCGGTTCCACCGCGATGACCGGGTGGCCGGCGGCCAGGAACAGCCGGGTGGAAATGCCGGTGCCGGCGCCGATATCGGCGACCAGGGTTTCGGTGGGCACACCGATGTCCTGGTGCAGCCAATCCAGCAATGCCGGGGGATAGTCGGGACGGTAGCGGACGTAGTCGGCAACCCGACTGCTGAAGCGTTCGGTCGAATCCGAGCGGCTCATGTGCACCTCACGATTGGGTAGCGGCAAACCAGGCCAGTCCGCCGAAGAACAACAGCACCACTACCAGGGCGAGCAGGCTGCCGATCACCACGATCCAGCCCAGGATCAGGCCGGCCAGCGCCATGCCGTCGCCTTCCAGTTCCAGCGGCCGGCGGCGGATCTCGGCACGGGCCAGGTGGCCGGTGACGATCGCCGCGATGCTGCCGATGAAGGGCAGGGCGGTCCAGCCGAGGATGCCCATGATCAGGCTGACCACGGCCATGGCACTCGTTTGTCGGGGCGGAAGGCTCATGCAGGTCCTGGTCGCGGTGGGAGGGTTCGATGATAGGGCCAGCGGCGGGTTTATCCCATCAGGACCTGGCCACCATCGACATTCAATGTATGCCCGGTGATCCAGCCCGCCAGCGGCGAGCACAGGAACAGCGCGGCGTTGGCGATGGCCGCCGGCTCGCCGAAGCGGCCGAACGGGATCTTCGCCAGGGTGTTTCGATACAGCTCGGGGTCCTGCTCGCGCCGGCGCGCCCACAGGCCATCCTCGAACTCGATCGAGCCCGGGGCGATGGCGTTGACGCGGATGCGCTGCGGCGCCAGGGCCAGGGCCTGCGAGGTGGTGTAGTGCATCAGCGCGGCCTTGGCGGCCGCATACGGCGCGCCACCCGGGCGCGGCTGCTGGGCGGCGATCGAGGCCAGGTTGAGAATGCAGGCATCGCTGGACTGCTGCAGCCAGGACAGGGCCAGCCGCGAGGCGCGCACGGCCGACATCAGATCGACGTTCAAGCTGGCTTCCCAGCCCGCCTCATCGTCGGTCATGCCGTACCCGGTCGCGTTGTTGACCAGCACGTCGATGCCGCCGAGGGCCTGCGCGGCATCGGCCAGCCAGCGGCCGATGTCGTCCAGCCGGGAGAGGTCGGCACTGGCCGTATGCACGGCCAGGCCGAGCGCCCCGGCATCCGCACGCAGCGCGGCCAGACCGGCCTCACCGCGTGCGCAGACCGAGACGCGGGCGCCTGCCGAAGCAAACGCCAGCGCCATCGCGCGCCCGATGCCCTTGCTGCCCCCGGCGATCAGCACCCGGCGCCCGGTAAAATCCAGGCGCGGGCCGGCCGGCAGGTGGGGCGCGGCGTCCATCACAGGTCGAACTTGATGCCCTGGGCCAGCGGCAGCGAGTCGGAGTAGTTGATGGTGTTGGTCTGGCGGCGCATGTAGACCTTCCAGGCGTCCGAGCCGGACTCACGGCCACCGCCGGTGTCCTTCTCGCCACCGAACGCACCGCCGATCTCGGCGCCGGAGGTGCCGATGTTGACGTTGGCGATGCCGCAGTCCGAACCCGCTGCCGACAGGAAGCGCTCGGCGGTTTTCAGGTTGGTGGTGAAGATCGAGGAGGACAGGCCCTGCGGCACACCGTTCTGCATGTCGATCGCTTCGTCCAGCGTGCTGTACTTCATCACATACAGGATCGGGGCGAAGGTCTCGTGCTGGACGACCTCGTCGCTGTTCTTCAGGCCGGTGACGATGGCAGGCAGCACGAAGTTGCCCGCGCGGTCGATGCGGGTGCCGCCGGTCTGCACGGTGCCGCCGCTGGCCTTGGCCTTCTCGATCGAAGCCAGGAACTGCTCCACTGCGCCTTCGCTGTTGAGCGGGCCCATCAGGTTGGCCGGGTCGGTCGGATCGCCGATCTTGCCTTCGACCTGCTTGTACGCCTTGATCAGCGTGGCCAGCACGTCGTCATGGATGGATTCGTGCACGATCAGGCGGCGCGTGGTGGTGCAGCGCTGGCCGGCGGTACCGACGGCGCCGAACACGATGCCCGGGACCGCCAGCTTCAGGTCGGCGGTTTCATCCAGGATGATCGCGTTGTTGCCACCCAGCTCCAGCAGGCAGCGGCCCAGGCGATGCGCGACCTTCTCGGCGACCTGGCGGCCGACCTGGGTCGAGCCGGTGAAGCTGATCAGCGGCACGCGCTTGTCGGCCACCATCTTTTGCGACAGTTCGGTGCCGGCATCGTTGATCAGGAAGAACAGGTCCGGGAATCCGCCCTCGCGCAGCGCCTCATTGCAGATGCGCATCGAAGCGATCGCGGTCAGCGGGGTCTTGTTGGACGGCTTCCACAGGCAGATGTCGCCGCAGATCGTGGCCAGGAAGGAGTTCCATGCCCATACCGCGACCGGGAAGTTGAACGCGCTGATGATGCCGACCAGGCCCAGCGGCTGGTACTGCTCGTACATCCGGTGGCCCGGGCGCTCGGAATGCATGGTGTAGCCATAGAGCATGCGGCTCTGGCCCACGGCGAAGTCGGCGATGTCGATCATCTCCTGCACTTCGCCATCGCCTTCGGGCTTGCTTTTGCCCATTTCCAGCGCGACCAGCGAGCCCAGGGCATCCTTGTTGGCGCGCAGGGCGTTACCGCACAGGCGCACGGCTTCGCCACGGCGCGGGGCCGGGGTGGTGCGCCAGACCTTGAAGGCCTCCTGGGCGCGGGCCACGATGGTTTCGTAGTCGGCGTCGGTGGTCGCGTAGACCTGGGCGATGGCTTCGCCGGTCGTCGGGTTCACCGGGGTGATCACACCGGCGTCGGTGGCCGAAGACCACTCGCCGTTGCCAAGGTAGGTGCCAGCGTTGGTCGCGTCGAGGCCGAGGGCCTTGAGCAGGTCAGAGGACATGCAAACTCCTGTTGCGTTGCGTTTGTAAGGCGCTGGCCGCTGGCAGGGTGGGGGGCGGCAAGCTGAACCCCGAATGGTAACAGAGGGGGGCAATGCCTTATCGGGCGGTGCGGCGGCCTCGGCGCGTCCATTGCCCGGCGTATGGCGGACGTCGCACTGACTCCCTTCGCCCCGCCAGGGTGCTCAGCGCTTCGGCTGGCAGGCAGGCGCCGCATGCGAGGCCGGGTGGCTGCAGGCGCTTGCGCGGGTGAATACCTCGCCGCGTCCGGACAAATCGGTCGCCAGGCGCATCACCAGGTCGTGCGTCCGCACGCCCGACAAGAGCACCAGGGTCATCGCTGCGCCAAGCACGGCGGCGGCGATGGCAGGCAGTGGCGTCCTGGCGGTGTCATCCCGGGCCCGCAGGGCCATGGCGCTGACGGCGATGCCCAACAGCGATCCGCTGACGACCTCCGACACCGAGTGGGCGTTCAATGGCAGCCGTGAGTAAGCGATTGCGGCGGCGAGCAGTGCACCGAGCACCGCGCCGGCGAGCGGCCACCGCACCCGCCCCTGGAGCATCAGGTAGAAGACGACCGGATACACCGCCGCCGTCATCGTCGCGTGGCCGCTGAATCCGGTGAAATCCAGCCGCGCCCAACCGATGCCCCACCCCAGGAACGCCAATTTAGAGGCGAGGGACAGCCCGCCGACAACGACCAGGCCGACCGCCCATCGCACGCGCAGCGCACGGTTTGCCCGGGCACCGAAGAGAATCAGCACTCCGCTCAACGGCAGCAACCAGCGGCTGTCGCCCAGTTGGGACAGCAGGACCCACAGGGAATGCACTTGCGTCACTCATCGTGGGGGGGCACAGGAGCATAGGGCAGTTACCGCTGTCGGGGATGAGTGGCGGGCAACGGGGCATTCGTGGTGCTCGCGTCGCGGGTGATTGGATGGAATGCGCGGTTTGCCTGTATCCTTTACGCCCTCCGTGGCCCCGTAGCTCAGCTGGATAGAGCGTCCCCCTCCTAAGGGGAAGGTCGCCCGTTCGAATCGGGCCGGGGTCACCAGATTTCAAGCACTTACGCGACTGTTTCTGCGTCGGATACTCCATGTTTATCCGTTAACCACACGATTTGGTCACGGCTGTCACAGTCAGAAAGCGCCTGGCCGGAGTTTCTTCGCGGCGCTGCGCGATCCCGTCCGGGCAGTGCATCCTCTGCGCTTCTATGGCTCCGATCCAGTTTCGCGATGTCTTGATGCTTGGCGATAGGGACCGGGTATGACCTTGTGCCCATGACGCCCGGCGTACCGCATGGCACCGTGAATCCATTGGCTGATCACGGAGGTGCAATGGCGTACAACAGGGATATTCTCGGCTACAGCCTGGTGGTCTCCGCGGTCGACCTGGGCCCTTATTGCCAGGGCGTCGTGCATATATTTTCACCTCACCGTAGCCATCTGCGGACGATCGAAACATCGGTCCGTCATGCGACGCTGGAAGACGCGGAATCCTTGGCCGACCAGCTGGGCGAAGAGTACGTCCGCAGCATTGCTGCGCAACCGACCGGCGCCGCGGCTGGCTGAAACTGCGGCATCAGGCGGTGTTCACGGCCTCGCGGCAGTAAGGACCGTCGCCCGGAGAGCTGATGCTCAGGGCCTTTCTGGACGCTCGTAGTCGTCAGGGGTGGCCGTATGCTCCGCCTCCGGCATGTCCTTGTCCTTCCACCGGGCGTCGTCGTTCCTCAGCTTGTCCGGCGTGTGGCTCTTCTGCTGGTCGTCTTCTTTCGTGGCCGGTACTCGCGGGCTCGTGGTCATGACATGTCCTCGTTGATCAGTGATCCAGCGTCTGTTTGCCGGCCGTGCCGTGCTGGCCGAAGTTGGGCTGGGTAATACCGTCGTCCTCTCGCACCCCGTCCGGCTCACCTTCACCGGCTTTGCCACCCTTGCCGTGGCCGCGCTGGTTGTAGCCCTCGTTTTCGGTCTTCAGATGCTCCGCGTCCGGATCTTTCGCATCCTGGTCGTCCTTCGGCGGCTTGGCCGCGACGAACGGCGAGATGGGATCACTTGCCGGGAAGGTCTCTTCCAGCGCTTCGTCGTGGTTCTCCGAGGTGCGCTTCCTGTCGACCTTGCCTTCCGCCGGCGGCAGGTTGTGCGTGGCGTGGGCGTCTTCGGTGGAGGCGGGCGGTGTCTTGTCGTGCTGCATGGCGTGGCTCCTGCGCGAACGGGTTGGGCGGTTATGGCTCGACGCTAGCCCTGCGGCTGTTACGAAGGAGCGGGGGTGCCGTGAAGGGCGGGTGCTCCCACCGGCTTCACTTCGAACTTCCTATCGTCCAGACCTCGCCACACGGAGGCTGCCGCGATGCATGAGATGTTCGAGTTGGGGATGGAATGGTGGGAGTTCGTCGTCCGCGCAATCGCGGTGTATGTCGTGGTCCTGCTGCTGACCCGGATGAGTGGCAAGCGCTCGGTGGGGCAGTCCACGCCCTTCGATATCCTGGTGATCGTGCTGCTGGGCACGGCGGTGCAGAACTCGCTGATCGGCGAGGACACCTCGCTGGCCGGTGGGCTCATTCTTGCCGCGACCCTGATCGGGCTGAACTGGTTCGTCGGGTTCGTCGGGGCGCGCAGCAAGCGACTCAACCAGATCGTGGAAGGCGTGCCGGTGGTGCTGGCGCGGCACGGCACGATCTACTGGGACCAGGTGAAGCGCTGCAATGTCAGCCCGGCCGACCTGGAGGTGGCGATGCGCGCCAATGGCTGCGAGGGCTTCGGGCAGGTCGAGCTGGCGGTGCTGGAAACCTCCGGCGAGATCACCGTGAACAAGCGCCGCTCCGAGGGAGATGACTGAGCCAGAGCGTTCGCCCGGCAGTTCGCCGTCGCCGTATGTTGACGGTACGCCACGTAGCGTTGGGCGCAGCCCCTCAACAGGAACACGCGCGATGTACATGACACTGGACAGTGAAACGATTGCCTCATTCGATGATGTGATCGCCCAGGTGCCGGATCCGACCCCGGACCCGGTGCCATCCGCGCCGCCGGTGGAAGAACCGGGCCGTGGCGATCCACCGGCACAGGATCCCCCGCAGGAGATTCCGCCGGAGGGTGATCCTGCGCCGGCGTCGCCGCCGCAGGAACTGCCGCCGGATCCAGAGACGCCGTCGGCGCCCTCGGTGGAGTAAGCGACGGGCGGGGCACGGGCCGCGCCTGCAGAATGAATGATTCAGTCCTCACGCACTACGGAGCGCCATGCGTTCCGGTGCTGCCGCGCTGCGCATTGACCCGGATAGACACCCCGCACACGGTGCGGTCACGACGCTGCCACGCCGTACCACGTACCAAAGAGGTACCTGGACACGGAGTTTGCTATGCGCGCACTGACTTACCACGGCAGCAAGGATGTACGGGTCGATACCGTGCCGGATCCTGCGCTGGCCGCCCCGGACGACATCATCCTGCGCGTCACCGCCACGGCGATCTGCGGCTCGGACCTGCATCTGTACCGCGGTAAGATTCCCGATCTGCACACCGGCGACGTGCTCGGCCATGAATTCATGGGCGTGGTGGAGGAGGTCGGCGCGGGGGTGATGGACCTGCGCCCGGGCGACCGCGTGGTGATTCCCTTCGTGATCGCGTGCGGCGAATGCTTCCATTGCCGCCTGGCCGAGTTCGCGGCCTGCGAGACCACCAATACCGGCAAGGGTGCTGCATTGAACCAGAAGGGCATCCGCCCGCCGGCGGCGCTGTTCGGTTACAGCCATCTTTACGGCGGCGTGTCGGGCGGGCAGGCGGAGTTCGTGCGCGTGCCGAAGGCCAACGTCGGGCCGCTGCGCATTCCCGATGCGCTGTCCGATGAGCAGGTGCTGTTCCTGTCCGACATCCTGCCGACCGGTTATCAGGCCGCGATCAACGCCGGCGTGAAGCCCGGCTCCACGGTGGCCATTTTCGGTGCCGGTCCGGTCGGGCTGATGAGCGCGGCGTGCTGCCGCCTGCTGGGCGCGGAAACGATCTTCATGGTCGATCATCTGCCGTATCGCCTCGCCTTTGCGCAGCAGACCTACGGCGTGGCCCCGATTGACTTCACCCAGGTTGAGGATCCCGCCGAGTACATCATCACCCAGACCAACGGACGCGGCGTCGACGCCACGATCGAGGCGGTGGGTTTCGAAGCGGAGGGCAGCGCACTGGAATCGGCGCTGACCACGCTCAAGGTGGAAGGCAGCAGTGGCGTGGCGATCCGGCAGTGCATCGCAGCCACCCGTCGCGGGGGCACGGTGAGCATTCCCGGCGTGTATGCCGGCTTCATCCATGGCTTCCTGCTCGGCGATGCGTTCGACAAGGGCCTCACTTTCAAGATGGGCCAGACTCATGTGCAGAAGCTGATGCCGGAGCTGCTCGACCACATCGGCGAAGGCCGCTTGGACCCGGGCGTGATCGTGACGCATCGCCTGTCGCTCGAAGACGCGGTGCGTGGCTACGAAATCTTCGACCGCAAAGAGGAGGATTGCCGCAAGGTGATCCTGACGCCCTGACATGAGTGCCGTAGCTCCCGTTGCAGTACCGGCCGCTCCACAGCCGGTGACCGAGGCCGATGACCTGCAGGCGCAGGCCCGCGCGTGGATCGAACATCAACCCTCGTTGCCGCGCCCCGGCAGCGGGGACACGCTGTTGCGCTGGCAGGCGCTGGCGCATATCGCGGCACGTGATCTGTGCCTGGCCAAGGTGCTGGAAGCACATTACGACGCACAGGCGATCCTGGATGAACTGGGCGCGGCGACACCGGGCCGGGATCGGCTGGGGGCGGTTTGGGCGGCCGAAGGGCCGGCAGCGACCCTGCGCTTTGATCGGGCCAGCGGCACCCTCTCCGGTGACAAACCCTGGTGCTCTGGCGCCGGCTGGGTCGACCACGCATTGGTGACGGTGCGCGATGACGGGCGCTCGCGCCTGTTCCTGGCGCCGGTGCGCCGCGCCAGTGTGAGTTTCCTGCCGCAGACCTGGCAGGCGACAGGGATGGGGCGCGTGCCGAGTGGAACCGCGCGCTTCGATCAGGTGCCGGCCATCGAGGTCGGCGCGGCAGATGCCTACCTGCAGCGCCCCGGGTTCTGGCACGGCGGCGCCGGTATTGCCGCCTGCTGGTTCGGTGGCGCCAGCGCCTTGGCCGAGCCGCTGCTGCACAACGCGCGGGCCGACGAGCCGGGCACGGTGGCCGGCCTGCTGGGCGAGATCGATCTGGCGCTGTCGCCGTGCGCGTCACTGCTGCGCGAGCTGGCCGCGCTGATCGATGCACAGCCCGAGCTGCCTCACCAGAAGGAAATCGTGCGGGCGCGCAGCGCGGTTGAACGGGCTGCCACCCTGACCCTGGACCGGGTGGGGAGGGCGCTCGGTCCAGGGCCGATGTGCATGGATCCGGCCCACGCGCGGCGCTGGGCCGACCTGACCGTCTTCATCCGCCAGAGTCACGCTGACCGCGACTGGCAGCATCTCGGCAACCTGATGCACCGGGAGGGGCGTGCGTGGACGCTGTGAATCGCCAGATCGCAGGCGGCGGCGTGACGGAAGCGCAATGGTCGGCATCGCCCTGGTTGCAGACGCTGCCCGTTGGGTCGCCTGCGGCCTTGTTCGGCACTGCGCGGCGGCTGGTGGTGGTATCGCCGCATCCCGATGATGAAGTGCTGGCCTGCGGCGGGCTGATGGCGCTTGCCCACCAGCAGGGCCTGGGACTCGTGGTGGTTTCGGTGACCGACGGCGAGGCCTGCTATCCGGATCACCCCGCGTGGACGCCGGAAAGGCTGCGCGCGGGCCGCGCCGCCGAACTGGATGAGGCGCTTCGCCGCCTGGGTCTGGCGAGTGCCGAGCGGTTGTCCTGGCACATCGACGACGGCGCGGTGACGGCCAGCGAAACGTGGATTGTCGAGCAGCTGGCGGACGTGCTGCAGGCCGATGATCTGGTGCTCGCGCCGTGGCGCTTCGACGGACATCCGGACCATGAAGCGGTCGCCCGCGCGTGTCTGCAGGCCTGCGTCACGCGAGGTGCGGCACTGAAGGAATATCCCGTCTGGGGTTGGCATTGGCTGGACCCGCAGGTGGCGCCGACGGCATGGGTGCCGGCCACGCGCTATGCGCTGGATGACGCCATCGTGGCGCGCAAGCGCGAGGCCATCCTGCAGTTCGTGACCCAGACCGGTGCGGTGGAGGGGCTGGACTGCGACCCCATCCTGCCTGCCACGGTGCTGCAGCGGTTCGAACGGAATTACGAGGTACTGATCGGATGAGCGATGTCGCCTACTTCAACGCGCTGTACCAGGAAGAGGATCCCTTCCAGTACCGCACCCGCTGGTACGAGCGCCGTAAGCGCGCGCTCACGTTGGCAAGCCTGCCGCGCGCGCGCTTTGCCCGGGGTTGGGAGCTGGGTTGCTCCAATGGCGTCCTGACGGCGGCCCTGGCCGAGCGCTGTGACCAGCTGCTCGCCACCGATCTGAGCGAAGGCGCGGTTGCCGCCGCGCGCGTGATGACGCGGGGCCACGCGCACGTCACCATCGAACAGGCACGACATCCGCAGTCATGGCCGGCCGGCAGGTTCGATCTGATCGTGCTCGGCGAGATGGGTTACTACCTGACCCCGGAAGACATGCAGCAGACCGCCGCGCAGGTGGTCACCTCGCTGGCGCCGCAGGGTGTGGTGGTCGCCTGCCATTGGCGCGTGCCGTTCGAACAGGCGCGGTGCAGCGCGGCGTTCGTGCACGCGCAGTTGGATGCCTGTCTGCCTCGCCTGTTTTCCTATCGTGACGAGGACATGCTGCTGGAGGGGTGGTCTGCCGATACCACGTCCGTCGCCGAGCGCGAGGGCCTGCGATGATTGCCGTGACCCTTCCCGCGCACAACGAAGAACAACTGATCGCTGCCTGCCTGCAGTCGCTGCAGGTAGCCGCCCTGCATCCGGCCCTGCGCGACGAGCCGGTGGTCATCGTGGTGGCGCTGGACCGCTGTACCGATGCGACCGGCTGGATCTGCCGGCGCATGGGAGTGGAGGTGGTCAGCGTGGAGGCGGGCTGCGTCGGCGTCGCCCGCGCGGCGGCCAGCGAGCGGGCGTTGGCGCTTGGCGCCCGCTGGATCGGCTGCACGGATGCGGACAGCGTGGTGCCGCCGGATTGGCTGGCGCGGCAGCTTCACTGCGGCGCGAGTGCTTTCTGCGGCGTGGTGGCGGTGGGCGACTGGCTGGACTATCCGCAGGCTGTGCGCGAGCAGTTCCTGCAGGGTGAGCATGCGGTGGACGGGCATCCGCACGTGCACGGCGCCAACATGGGCTTCAGCGCGGCGGCGTATCGGCAATCGGGCGGCTTCGCGCCACTGGCGACCGGTGAGGACGTCGCGCTGATCCAGACCATGCAGGGCGCGGGCATGCGGGTCGCGCGCCTGGCCAGACCGCGGGTGATGACCAGCGCCCGCCGGCAGGCGCGTGCGCCGCATGGCTTCAGCGACTTCCTGCGTCGGCTGGAGCAGCGCGTTGCGCTGGCGACGGATGACGTGATGGGCGACGTTGCGCCGTCGTCATTGCTGGCGCGATGATGGAGCCGATCGACCTGCTCGGTTGGGCGGCGACCGCCGTGTTGATCGCCACGCTGTGGCGGCAGATCTGGAAGCAGTGGACGGCCGACGACGCGCAGGCGGTATCGACGTGGTTGTTCGTCGGCCAGATCACCGCCTCCGTGCTGTTCATCGCGTACAGCGCGGCCACCGGATCGATCGTGTTCGTGGTGACCAATTCGCTGATCCTGCTCACTGCGGTTGCGGGGCAATGCCTGTCATGGATGAAGCGGAAAAGGGCAGGGAAGTAACACGCATTTCGCACGCCGACGACGCGCCGTGCACATCGATCACGCAGTGCGTTGAGCTCGCTGAACACTTGTATTTCAGTGTCACGCCGACTTCATGGCCGATGCGGAAAAGTCGACTCACCCCGACAACAACTCACGGGCCAAACCGGACCAACAGGAGTACATCGCAGTGAATACCGAATCGAAGACCGCGCATAACTTGAACGACCTGATCGAAATCGCCCGCGATGGCCAGGAGTTCTACACCGAGGCCGCAGGCAAGGTCGAAGATGCCGAGTTGGCGGCGCTCTTCACCCGTATTGCCGGTGTCAAGAATGAGATCGTCCGCTCGCTGAGCGCCACCGTTGTCGCCGCAGGCGGCAAGCCGGCCGACCATGGCACCTTCGTCGGTTCCATGCAGCAGTTCTACGGCAAGGTGCGCGCCACCCTGGGCGACAAGCAGTACGGCTACGTGGCCGAGCTGGAAGAATCCGAGGATCGCCTGCTGAAGGCGTTCAAGGACACCCTGACCGACGCCGACACCTCGCCGGCCGCCCGTCAGGAAGTGCAGCGCCTGCTGCCGCAGGTGCAGGAATGCCATGCGGTGATGCGCGACCGCAAGCACGCCATGAAGCACTGAGTTCCAGTCGCTTCCTGAAGCGGTACCAGAACAGCCCCGGCACTGCCGGGGCTGTTCGTTTGTGCGTGGCAACCCTGGCGTTGGCCAGGCCCCGCACGGCGCCGAACGGTGGTGCGGGAATTGGTGCATACTCGGGACAAAGAGCCGCTTGGATTTGTCATGGAACACATGCGTTGGCTGACGCTTCGTCTCAGCAACAATCAATCCATCGGCCCGAAGGTGCTGATGGACCTGTGGGCCAACGCGTGCGAGACCAATCAGTCCTCGGTGACCCGCGAAACGCTGCCCGGGAAATCAACCTCGTACGCGCTGCATGCACCGACGTCGCTGGCGTATCCCAAGCGCGCCGAGCTGCGCATGCGCAAGCTGCTGGAAGAAGCCGGTTACACCTTCACCCTCGGCTCGCTGGCCGACCGCCCGGCGCCCCAGCCGGTGCGCTTCCGCTGACGCCGTTCAACGGCGTCGCATTCATCCCTGCGGCCCGCGGCCGCCACCGCGCGTTCAGTCGACCGGATCGGCGGCCACGCTGCGGACCATGATCCGCACCGGCATCCCTGCGGCATGCGGCACGGACTCCAACGGGGCCCAGCCCAACCGGCGATACAGGCCGCCATCATCGGCTTCGGTCTGCAGGTAGATATCGCGGACGCCGAGCGCCCGGCCGCGCACCACCAGTTCAGCGATGACCTTCTCGGCCAAGCCGCGCCCGCGGTGCGCCGGATCGACATACACGCCGCCCAGCCAATGCAGGCGTTCGGGGCGTTCCGTGCGTTCATGGAACTTGAGCTGCGCGGCGGCGACGGGAACCTCACCGTCCAGCGCGATCAGCAGCAGCGGCAGCTCGTCGTCCTGGAGGAAGACCTCCAGCCGTTGCTGCTCATCCAACAGCGCCATTCCGGGAACATGGTGTCCCCATTCCTGGAAGTACCAGCCGGCCACGAGTGGCAGCAGGTCGGGGCGATCACTCAGCGGAACGATGGTGCAGGCCACGGTAAACGCTCCATGTTGTACGGGTCGGCCGCCATGGTACGCGCATGCGCGGCTTGCGGTGCCCTTTGCCCTGCGCGCAGACTATCGGCATGCCTGCCAGCGCCTGCCACCTGCGGTGTTACGGAACCTCCAGCGACGTGGACCGGCACGACTTTGCGCAATGGGTGCTGCCGCTGCGCGGAGACCTGGACGTTGAAGTCGATGCGTTTGGCGGCCGCCTGGATGTGCTGCAGGGGGCCTTCGTGGCGCCGGGCGAGGGACATGCGCAGACCGGTGATGGCGACCACCTGATGCTGATCGTCGACTGCCCGGCCGGGGTGATCGATGACGATACGCTCGACCACCTGCGCCGCCAGCGCTGGCTGGCCCTGCCCAAGGGGTTGCGGCAGCGCCTCACGGGTGCGGCGGAGCACGCCAACCACGATCTGCTGGCCGTGCTGTTGCAGCAGTACGCGCCCGCCGGCAGCGCAGCGCGGCTGCATGCGCTGTGCACCCGGCTGACGGCCAATCCTGGCGCGGACTGGAACGTGGCCCGCATGGCGGCGCTGGTCGGCATCAGCGGCAGCCGCCTGCACGCGGCCTTCGTGCAGGAGTTCGGGGTACCGCCGCAGGCCTGGCTCAGCGCCTGCCGGCTGCGCTGGGCCAAGCGTCGCCTGCTCACCAGCACCGACAGCATCGCCACGATCGCACTGGATGCCGGGTATTCCGAGCACAGTGCATTGTCCCGCGCCCTGCGCCGGGAAACCGGGCTGACCCCGCAGGCATTCCGGCGGCAGTAGCCTCGGTCAAGACGCCGCCGCCCGCGGCTCCTACACTGCGCGGCCAATGCACAAGCGCGAGCCACAATGAAACGATCGATGGGCGTGGGCATCGCCAATGGCATTGCCGCCGGCGCGCTGTGGGGCGTGGTGTTCCTGGCCCCGGCGATGCTGCACAGCTTCAACGCCGTGCAGCTCTCGGCCGGCCGGTACCTGGTCTATGGCCTGATTGCCGTGGTGCTGCTGGCACCGCGCTGGCGGCAGCTCAAGGACCGCCTCGGCTGGGCCGAGTGGCGGGGCCTGTTGTGGCTGAGCCTGGCCGGCAACCTGGTCTATTTCCTGCTGCTGGCCAACGCGGTGCAGTGGGCCGGCGGTGCCGCCGCTTCGCTGATCGTCGGGTTGATTCCGGTGGTGGTGACCCTGGCCGGCGTGCGCGAGGAAGGCGCCGTGCCGCTGCGACGCCTTGCCCCTGCGCTGCTGCTGTGCCTGCTCGGCGTGGCGCTGGTGGGCTATGAGGCCTTAATGGCCGAACACGCTGAGGGCTCGGCCGGGCGAAGGCTGCTGGGCCTGCTGTGCGCGGTCGGTGCCTTGTTGTCCTGGGCGGTGTATTCGATCGGCAACAGCCGTTGGCTGGCGCGCCGGCCGGACCTGTCCGGGCACGACTGGTCGCTGCTGACCGGCATCACCACCGGCGGGCTCGCCCTGGTGCTGGTGCCCAGCGCCTTCCTGACCAGCACGACGGTACATCCCCCCGGCGAGTGGCTGAACTTCTGGCTGATCAGCGCAGGCGTTGCCGTGGTGGCCTCGGTGCTCGGCAACGCGTGCTGGAACCGCGCCAGCCGCAACCTGCCGCTGACCCTGACCGGGCAGATGATCGTGTTCGAAACCCTGTTCGCGCTGCTCTATGGCTTTGCCTGGCAGCAGCGCTGGCCGACGCTGATGGAGACGGTGGCGATCATCTGCCTGGTGTCCGGCGTGCTGATGTGCGCGCATGCGCATCGGCCGCCCGCGGCGGTGGCCGAGCACGTTGGCTAGGGCAGCCGTTGTGCCGCCTGGATGGTGTCATTCGCAACTTGTTGGCCGACGATCAGTGCAGATGACGTGCGGCGATCTTTTGCGATGCAGCACTTGACAAGCAGGGCGGCGGCGTAGTTTTCTTGGCCCATGGTCATCACCGTCGCCCACGCCTACCTGCTCGTTCCCGCCTCCGCGGGCGGCCAGGCCGTGTTGACCGGTACCACCATCATTACCACCGCCACCACTCGCCCGGTGCGGCCCGTCGTCTTCGCGTAATTTCCGAAAACCACGGCCCCGCACCCAGATCAGGTGGCGGGGGAGACTCTCGAACCTGATATGACGCGGGGCCTCCCATCGAGGTCAGCATGTCTTCTGTCGCCGCTTCCGCTCCACCTTCCGCCCTGCCTGCCGTCTCCGTCGCGTCGCGGGCCGGCGTGGCTACCGTGGTCCACAAGTTCGGCGGCACCTCGGTCGCCGATGCCGAGCGCTATCGCCACGTGGCGCAGCTGCTGCTGGCGCGTGACGAGGCGATGCAGGTCACCGTGGTCTCGGCGATGAAGGGCGTCACCGATGCGCTGATCGCGGTGGCGACGTTGGCGGCCGACGATGGCTCGGCCTGGCGCGAGCAGTGGCATGCGCTGCGGGCGCGCCATCGCGGCGCGGCGGTGGCCCTGCTGGGGGAGCACGCCGGCACGACGGTGGAGTGGCTGGATCAGCGCTTCGACGCGTTGGCCGAGGTGCTGGGCGCGCTGGCGGTGATCGGTGGCTTGCCCACCGAGGTGCTGGACCGCGTGCAGGGCATGGGCGAGGTGTATTCGGCGCAGCTGCTCGGGAAGTACCTGCAGACGCTGGGGGAAGACTGCGCGGTGCTGGATGCGCGCGATGTGCTGGTGATCGAGCGCGGTGAACTGGGCGTGGATGTGGACTGGGTGCGCAGCGCCGAACGCCTGGCCCAGTGGCGCCTGCAGCACCCGCAGGTGCGCATCGTGGCGACCGGCTTCGTCGCCCGCGACCGCCAGGACCGCATCACCACGCTCGGCCGCAACGGCAGCGACTATTCCGGTGCGATCTTCGCCGCGCTGTTCAACGCCGATGAGCTGCACATCTGGACGGATGTGGACGGCGTGCTCTCGGCCGACCCGCGGGTGGTGCCCGAGGCGGTCCAGCTGGAAGCGCTGAGCTATGACGAGGCCTGCGAGCTGGCGTACTTCGGCGCGAAAGTGGTGCACCCGCAGACGATGTCCCCGGCGATCGAGCGTGGCCTGCCGATCATCATCCGCAACACGTTCCATCCGGATCATCCGGGGACGCGCATCACCGCCGAGCGCACCGTTTCCGGCCCGATCAAGGGGCTGACCCTGAGCCCGGACCTGGCCGTGCTCAATCTGGAAGGCACCGGTCTGATCGGCGTGCCGGGCACGGCCGAGCGCGTGTTCGCGGCGTTGCGCAATGCGCATGTGTCGGTGGTGATGATCTCGCAGGGCTCCTCCGAACATTCGATCTGCTGCGTGGTGAAACAGGCCGAGGCTGTGCGTGCGCGCGAGTCGCTGCTGCAGGCCTTCGCCCACGAGCTGAGCCTGGGCCAGGTGCAGCGCGTGCAGCTCACCGACAACGTCAGCGTGCTGGCCGCGGTGGGCGATGGCATGGCCGGGCAGCCCGGCGTGGCCGCGCGCCTGTTCGAATCGCTGGGCCGCGCACAGGTGAACATCCTGGCGATCGCGCAGGGCTCGTCCGAGCGGAACATCTCCGTGGCCGTGGACAGCCGTCACGCCACCAAGGCCCTGCGTGCGGCGCATGCCGGCTTCTGGCTGTCGCCGCAGACGTTCTCGGTCGGTGTGATCGGCCCGGGCAACGTCGGTGCAGCGCTGCTGGACCAGCTGCAGGCGGCGCAGGGGCAGTTGCTCGGCCGCGCCAACGTGGATCTGCGCCTGCGCGCGGTCGCCTCGCGCACGCGGATGGTGCTGGACGAGCGCGGCCTGAAAGGCGACTGGCGCGCGGCGCTGTCCGGTCCTGCGCAGCCGAGCGATCTGGACGCATTCACCGAACACCTGCTCTCCGCACATCTGCCGCACGCGCTGATCATCGACTGCAGCGGCAGTGCCGACGTGGCCGACCGCTATGCCGGCTGGCTGGCGGCGGGCATCCACGTGGTCACCCCGAACAAACAGGCCGGTGCCGGTCCGCTGGAGCGCTATCACGCGATCCGCGAGGCGGCCGCCGGCAGCGGCGCGCGCTTCCGCTACGAGGCCACGGTGGGTGCCGGCTTGCCGGTGATCACCACGCTGCGCGACCTGGTCGATACCGGCGATGAAGTGCTGGCGATCGACGGCATCTTCTCCGGCACGTTGGCGTGGCTGTTCAACAAGTACGACGGCCAGGTGCCGTTCTCCGAGCTGGTCAGCCAGGCGCGGGGCATGGGCTATACCGAGCCGGACCCGCGTGATGACCTGTCCGGCGTGGATGTGGCGCGCAAGCTGGTGATCCTGGCGCGGGAGGCGGGCCGTGAGCTCAGCCTGGAGCAGGTACGCGTGGAGAGTCTGGTGCCTGAAGCACTGCGCCAGGCCAGCGTGGACGATTTCATGGCCGGCCTGTCGCAGATCGATGAGGTGTTCGCCGAGCGCCTGGCAGTCGCCAACGCGGACGGCGCGGTGCTGCGCTATGTGGCGCGCCTGACGCCGGACGGCGCTGAAGTCGGCCTGGTCGCGCTGCCGGCCGGGCATGCCTTCGCCAACCTGCGCCTGACCGACAACGTGGTGCAGTTCACCACGCGCCGCTACTGCGACAATCCGCTGGTGGTGCAGGGCCCGGGCGCCGGGCCGGAGGTCACCGCCGCCGGCGTGTTCGCCGATGTGCTGCGCGTGGCAGTGGGCGAAGGAGCACGCCTGTGAGTGACGGCAGCATCGTTGAAGCACGTGCGTTCGCGCCGGCCTCGGTCGGCAATGTAGGAGTGGGATTCGACATCCTCGGCCACGCCATCGAGGGCGTCGGCGATACGGTGACGGTGCGGCGTATCGCGGCGCCCGTGGTACGCATCCACGTGATCCGTGGCACCACGGTGAATCTGCCGGGGGTGGCCGAGGACAACACCGCCGGCGCCGCGTTGATCGCGCTGCGCGCCGCGCTGGATCTGCCGTTTGGATTCGAGCTGGAGATCGACAAGGGCATCGCGCTGGGCTCGGGGATGGGCGGTTCGGCCGCCTCGTGCGTGGCGGCGCTGGTCGCGGCCAATGCGCTGTTGCCGCAGCCGCTGGCGCGTGAGGCGCTGTATCCGTTCGCGTTGACTGGCGAGGCGGTGGCCAGTGGTGGCCGCCATGGCGACAACCTCGGCCCGATGCTGCTGGGTGGCTTGGTCTTGAGTACCGCCGATCGCCTGGTGCCGGTGCCGGTCCCGGCGGCGTGGCACAGCCTGCTGGTGCATCCGGATGCGGTGCTGGAGACGCGTCGCGCACGCGCCGCGCTGCAGGGGCATTACGCCCTGGGCGAATTTGTTGCGCAGAGCGCGAACCTGGCGCTGGTGCTCAGTGGCTGCTACACCGCCGACGCCTCGCTGGTCCGCGCCGGCCTGCGTGACGTACTGGTCGAGCCGCGTAGGGCAGGTCTGATCATTGGATTTGCGGCCGCGCGCGATGCGGCACTCGCTGCCGGGGCGATGGGCGCCAGCATCTCCGGCGCGGGGCCGAGCGTGTTTGCCTGGTTCGAGCGGCGTGATGCTGCGCTTGCTGCTCAAGGCGCGGTCCAGCAGGCGTTCGCAGACGCAGGCTTCGCGAGTCAGGGCTGGGTGTCGCCCTTGAATGCCCCCGCCGCGCGCCTGCTGTGACGCTTCCACTCTTTCTACGTTGGGATATCCGATGAAGTTCGTTTCCACGCGTCACGCTGCACCCGCCGCTTCGCTCAGCCAGGCGCTTGCCGCCGGACTCGCCCCGGACGGCGGCCTGTATGTTCCCGACCATCGCCCGCAGCTGCAGAGCTGGTCAGCGCAGGGATCCTTCGCACAGACCGCCGCGGCGGTGCTGGCCCCGTATTTCCATGACGATGCCTTGGAGAAAGCGCTGCCTGAACTGTGCGGGCAGGCATTCGATTTCGATGCGCCGCTGCGTCCGCTGGCGACGGCCGATGACCATGTCCTCGAGCTCTTCCATGGCCCGACGGCGGCGTTCAAGGATTTCGGTGCGCGCTTCCTGGCCGCATGCCTGGCCCGATTGCAGCAGGGGCGCGAACGACCGCTGACAATCGTGGTCGCCACCTCGGGGGACACCGGGGCCGCCGTCGCGGCCGCGTTCCACCGCCAGCCCGGGATCCGCGTGGTGGTGCTGTACCCGGATGGCCGGGTCTCGCCGCGGCAGGCACATCAGCTGGGCTGCTTCGGCGACAACATCCATACCCTGCGTGTGGCCGGTTCCTTCGACGATTGCCAGGCGATGGTGAAGCAGGCGCTGGGCGATCGCGAGCTGCAGGACCAGGTGCCGTTGAGCTCGGCCAACAGCATCAGCCTGGGCCGCTGGCTGCCGCAGATGAGTTACTACGCGCATGCGGCGCTGGTGCACCAGGCGCAGACCGGCCACGTGCTGAACCTGGTGATTCCCACCGGCAACCTCGGCAATGCGATGGCGGCGATCCTGGCGCGCGCGATGGGCCTGCCACTGGGTCAGATCGCGTTGGCCACCAATGCCAACGATGTGTTGCCGCGCTACTTCCACGGCGAGCCCTACCAGGCGCGGACCAGCGTGGCGACGATCGCCAATGCGATGGACGTGGGCGCGCCGAGCAACTTCGAGCGGCTGCGCTGGCTGTACAACGAAGATGATGTGGCGCTCCGCGCCGCGTTCACTGCCGAGGCGGTGGATGATGCGGCGATCCGCGAACTGATCCGCCGCCGCCATGACCTGCATGGCGAAGTCTTCTGTCCACATACGGCAACCGCAGTGGCGCGCCTGGAGCATCTGCGGGCCGCGGGCGCGCAGGGGCATTGGGCGGTCGCGGCAACGGCGCATCCGGCCAAGTTCGAGTCGGTGGTGGAGCCTCTGATCGGGAAGCCGCTGGAGGTGCCGCCGGCACTGGCCGCCTTGCTGGAGCGGCCCGCGACCGCCGAGGCATGTGCGCCGGAGTATGGCGCGCTGCGCGAGGTGCTGTTGCGCGGGTGAGGCGGCTGACGCGCGGAACGCCGGAACAGCCGGGCAGCGCCCGGCACGACTAGTAGGATTCGTCGGCCGAGAGTTTCTGCAGGCCGGCTTCGTCCAGGATCTCGACGGTGTTCAGATGGGGCAGGGCGATCAGGCCCTGCTGGCGCAGCTTGGTGAAGGTGCGGCTGACCGTTTCCATGGTCAGGCCGAGATGGTCGGCGATGTCGCCACGGCCCATCGGCAGCGTCACGCGCAGGCCGGGTTCACCGAGCAGTGCTTCGCGCGCGGCCAGGCGCAGCAGGAAATCGGCGACTTTCTCGGCCGGCTGCAGTCGGCCCAGCGCCATCGCGGCGTCCTGGGCGGCATCCAGCTCCTGGCAGGCGCGCTGCAGCAGCTTGCGTTCCAGGTGCGGGAAGCGCGAGCGCAGGTCCTTCATCTGCGGCAGGGCCACGCGGCAGACGCGGCTGTCGGCGATGGCTTCGATATCGTAACGGTGATGATCGCTGCCGCTCAGTCCCAGGAAATCGCCGGGCAGCACGAAGCCGCTGATCTGGCGCCGGCCGTCGGCCAGCGTGCGGACCAGGCGCAGCGCACCGGCCGTAATCGTATAGACATGTTGGCGCGGCTCACCGGCACGGGCCAGGGTGGAGCCCAGCGGCAGTGCCAGGGAGACGGTGACCCGTTCCAGCGCCTGCACTTCATCCGGCGACAGCGCCGAGCAGACCGCCAGGTGCCGCACCGAGCAATGCATGCAGTCGCGCAGGGGCGAGCAGCCGGGGGCGGCGGGGTCTTCAACAGCGGAAAGCGCGGTACCGGGGTGAGGCCGGGTCATGTCAGGTCAGCAAGCGGGGCCTGCCCATGATACTTCATGCCGCCCTTGGCCCGGCTCCCGGCGCCCGGATGCGGCTCGTTGCGCCGGCTGCGGCTAGAATATGCCGCTCGCTCATCCCCCCGTTTCCGCAGGAGTCCCGCAAGTGATCAAGCCCCGTACGCCGCCCGGCATCATGGAATTGCTGCCGCGTGAGCAGATCGCGTTCCAGCGCATGCTGGACGTCATCCGCCGCAACTACGAGCGGTTCGGGTTCCTGCCGGTGGAGACGCCGGTGTTCGAGCTGTCCGATGTGCTGCTGACCAAGTCCGGCGGCGAGACCGAGCGCCAGGTGTATTTCGTGCAGTCCACCGGTGCGCTGGCCAACGCCGCCGAAGCGGAAGAGAAAGCGCTGCCGGAACTGGCCCTGCGCTTCGACCTGACCGTGCCGCTGGCACGCTATGTCGCCGAGCACGAGCATGACCTGACCTTCCCGTTCCGCCGCTACCAGATGCAGCGCGTGTACCGTGGCGAGCGCGCGCAGCGTGGCCGCTTCCGCGAGTTCTACCAGTGCGACATCGATGTGATCGGCAAGGACACGCTGAGCACCCGCTACGACGCCGAAGTGCTGGCGGTCATCCATGCGGTGTTCGCTGAACTGCGTATCGGCGATTTCTCGGTGCAGCTCAACAACCGCAAGTTGATGCGCGGCTTCTTCGAAAGCCTGGGCGTGGCCGATGGCGAGCGCCAGCTGGCCGTGCTGCGGGAAGTGGACAAGCTGGACAAGCGCGGTGCCGATTACGTGCGCGAGACCCTGGTGGGCGAGGGCTTCGAGATTCCGGCCGAGCAGGTCGAACGCATCCTGGCGTTTGTGGCCGTGCGCTCGAGCAGCCATGCCGATGCGCTGGCGCAGCTGGATGCGCTGCTGGTTGATGGCGCTGCCAGCGAAACGCTCACGCAGGGCGTGGCCGAACTGCGCGAAGTGCTGCAGCTGGTCAAGGCGCTGGGGGTGCCGGAAACCGCGTACTGCCTGAACTTCTCCATCGCGCGCGGCCTGGATTACTACACCGGCACCGTCTACGAGACCACGCTGACCGACCACCCGCAGATCGGCTCGATCTGCTCGGGCGGCCGTTACGAAGACCTGGCCAGCCACTACAGCAAGTCCAAGCTGCCGGGCGTGGGCATTTCCATCGGCCTGACCCGCCTGTTCTGGCAGCTGCGCGAAGCCGGCCTGATCGCCGGTATCGAGGACAGCAGCGTGCACGCGCTGGTGGCCCTGATGGACGACAACGGCCTGCCCGAGTCGCTGGATATCGCCCGTCGCCTGCGCGTCGGTGGCATCAATGCCGAAGTGCAGATGGAGCCGAAGAAGATCGGCAAGCAGTTCCAGTACGCGGCCAAGGCGGGCATCCGCTTCGTCGTGCTGGCCGGTGAGGACGAACTGGCGCGTGGCGTGGTCGCGGTCAAGGACCTGCTGCGCGAGCAGCAGTTCGAGGTCGCCCGCGACGAGCTGGCCAGCGCGCTGCAGGTCGAGCTGGAGCAGGCCAAGGCGATGGCATGAAGCAGGCCGCCGCAGGGGCAGTGATGCTGCTCCTGCTCGCCGGCTGCCAGAGCGACCCGCAACTGCGCAGCAAACGGATCGGCCCCGGGCATTACCGGTTGACGGTGGACCGCTGCCATGTGATCAGTCGGGAACAGCTTGAGCGCGATCTACGCGAGCTGGCCAGCACCCAGTGTTCCGGCAGCGCCGGCGTCCTGGAGGCCATGGAGTCGCTTCCCAGCCGCCAGGGCAGCCTGTTCGGCGAATGCCTGCGCAGCGGTGCCCTGCGCGCCGAGGTCCGCTGCCGGTAGCTGCCGACCCGGTAGCTGCCGACCGTTGGTCGGCACGTTTCCTTGGATACCCGGAACAACGCCCGCCCATGCGGGCGTTGTTCGTTTCCGGACCCTGAACACTTCTGGTCCGCTCACTGCAGCGGTTTGACCGTGCCCCTTGCTTGGGCTAATGTAATAGCACGCTATTACATTGATACGATGAAACTACGTCCGATCCCCCGTGAAAAAGACGCCCAGGCCGATCTGGCCTCGCTGGCGCGCGCCTTTGCTGCCCTCTCCGATCCCGGGGCGGTGACCGCGTTCCTGCGCGACCTGTGCACGCCGGCCGAGCTGGAGGCGCTGTCCGACCGCTGGAAGGTCGTGCCGCTGCTGCAGCAGGGCGTGCCGTATCGCGAGATCCATGAGTTGACCGGGGTCAGCGTGACCACCACCGGGCGCGTGGCGCGCTCGCTGGACCACGGCCACGGCGGCTATGCCGCCGCCATCGCCGCCACGCCGACCTCCCCCGAATCCGAGTAGAGACCTCCCCCATGAGTGCAACCCAGACCGCCCCGGCACGTGACCGGCTGCGTATCGCCATCCAGAAGAACGGGCGGCTGGCCGAGCCTGCGCGCAGCCTGCTGACCGCCTGCGGGCTGAGCTGGCGGCAGAGCCGCGACAAGCTGTTCTGCTACGGCGAATCGCTGCCGGTGGACCTGCTGCTGGTCCGCGATGACGACATTCCCGGCCTGATCGCCGACGGTGTGTGCGATTTCGGCATCGTCGGCCGCAATGAGCTGGACGAGCAGGGCGCTGCGCGCCGCCGGATCGGTCTGCCGGACGCCTACCAGGCGCTGCGCGGCCTCAACTTCGGCCAGTGCCGCTTGATGCTGGCGGTGCCGGAGGAGTGGGAATGGACGGGCGTGGAGCAGCTGGCCGGCAAGCGCATCGCCACCAGCTACCCCGCGATCCTGGCCGACTGGCTGGCCGAGCGCGGCGTGGATGCGCAGGTGGTCGAACTGTCCGGCTCGGTCGAGATCGCCCCGCGGCTGGGCACCGCCGATCTGATCTGCGATCTGGTCTCCAGCGGCGCCACCCTGGCCGCCAACCAGCTCAAGCCGGTCGAAACCCTGCTGGAAAGCGAGGCGGTGCTGGCCGGTCCGGTACGCACGCCCGATGATGCCCGCGCCGGCCTGATGGCCATGCTGCTGCGTCGCCTCGACGGCGTGGTGAAGGTGCAGGACAGCAAGCTGCTGATGTTCCGCGCCGCGCTGGACCGGGTCTCCGAGCTGACCCGCCTGCTGCCCGATGCCGATCCGCTGGTGCAATTGCCCGATGACGGCGGCCACCTGCGTTTGCAGACCATGTGCCACGGTGCGTTGACCTGGCAGCGGTTGGAGGATCTGGAGCGCGCGGGTGCGCAGGGCTTGATGGTGTTGAGTGTGGAGCGGTCGCTGGCATGAATCGTTTGACGTGGTCCCAATTGGATGCCGGCGCCCAGGCGCAGGCGCTGCAACGCCCGGTCCAGGCCGTGGCGGCGCGCACCCGTGAGTCCGTCGCGGCCTTGATCGCGGCCGTGCGCGACGGCGGCGATGACGCACTGCGTGAGATCACCCTGCGCTTTGACGGGGTGGCGCCGGAGAGCTTCCAGGTCAGCGAGGCGGAGTTCGCCGCCGCCGAACAGGCCGTTTCGGCCGAACTGCGCCAGGCGATGATCGATGCCGCCGCGCGCATCCGGACCTTCCACCAGGCGGGCATGAGCGAGGGCTATGCGGTCGAGACCGCGCCTGGCGTGCGTTGCGAGCGCATGGTGCGCCCGATCGGTCAGGTGGGTCTGTATGTGCCGGCCGGCAGCGCGCCGTTGCCGTCGACCGCGTTGATGCTGGGCGTGCCCGCACAGCTGGCCGGCTGCCGGGAGGTCGTGCTGTGCACGCCGCCGCGCAAGGACGGCAGTGCCGATCCTGCGGTGCTGGTGGCCGCGCGCCTGACCGGCGTGCACCGCGTCTTCAAGCTGGGCGGCGCGCAGGCGATCGCGGCGATGGCGTACGGCACCGACAGCATCCCGGCCTGCGACAAGCTGTATGGCCCGGGCAACAGTTACGTGACCGAAGCCAAGCAGCAGGTGGCCCAGGACGGCGCTGCAGCGATCGACATGCCGGCCGGGCCGTCGGAAGTGCTGGTCATTGCCGACGCCGGCGCCAATCCCGCGTTCGTCGCGGCCGATCTGCTCTCGCAGGCCGAGCACGGTCCAGACTCGCAGGTGCTGCTGCTGACCGACGACGCAGGGATGGTTGACCGTGTTGAAGCGGCGGTTGAAGCGCAGCTGGCGCGGCTGTCGCGCGCGGAGATCGCCGCGCAGGCGCTGGCGTCCTCGCGCCTGATCCTGGTCGATTCGCTGGATGATGCGTTCGCGATCAGCAACCGGTATGCGCCGGAACATCTGATCCTGGCGCTGCGCGATCCGCGCGCGTGGCTGGAGAAGGTGGAAGCGGCCGGCTCGGTTTTCCTCGGCGACTACACCCCCGAAGCGTTGGGCGATTACTGCAGCGGCACCAACCACGTGCTGCCGACCGCGGGCGCCGCGCGCGCCTACAGCGGCGTCAGCGTGGCCAGTTTCCAGAACCTGATCAGCGTGCAGTCGGCCACCGCCGCCGGCATCGCCGCGATGGGCGAGTGCGCCCGCGTGCTGGCGCGCGCCGAAGGCCTGGATGCGCACGAGAATGCCGTGACCCTGCGCATGGAGGCGGCGGCATGAGCACCGGCTCCCTTCTGTCGCTGGTCCGCGAGGACCTGCAGGCGTTCACCGGGTACTCCTCGGCGCGCAGCAGCGCGCTGGTCGGCGATGTCTGGCTCAACGCCAACGAATCGGCCTGGGCCAATCCGGCTGATGTCACCGGTGGCGCGCGCCGCTACCCCGATCCGCAGCCGGCCGCCCTGCGCGATCGGCTGGCCGAGCTCTATGGTTGCGCACCGGAGCAGCTGTTGATCGGCCGTGGCAGCGACGAGGCCATCGATCTGCTGGTGCGGGCGCTGTGCGAGCCGGGTCGCGATGCGGTCGTAACTACACCGCCCGTGTTCGGCATGTACGCCGTCTGCGCCCGCCTGCAGAACGCGCCGGTGATCGAGGTGCCGCTGGTTGAGCAGGGCGATGCGCTGGTTGCCGATATCGATGCGGTGATCGCCGCTGCGCTGTCGGGCAACGCCAAGCTGGTGTTCCTGTGCTCGCCGTCCAATCCCGCTGGCAGCGTGATCACGCTGGCCGAGATCGAGCGCGTGGCCACCGCATTGCAGGGCAGGGCGCTGGTCGTGGTGGACGAGGCCTACGGTGAGTATGCGGAGCAGGCCTCCGCCAGCACGCTGCTGGGCCGCTACGAGAACATCGCCGTGCTGCGGACGTTGTCCAAGGCGCATGCGCTGGCCGCCGCCCGCATCGGCAGCCTGATCGCCGATGCCGCCCTGATCCAGGTACTGCGCCGCTGCCAGGCCCCGTATCCCGTGCCCGCACCCTGTGCGGAGCTCGCGTTGGCAGGCCTTGGCCCCGAGAACCTCGCGGTGACCAGCCAGCGCATCGTGCAGATCAAGGCCGAACGCGCGCGGCTGCAGGCCGGCCTTGCCACGCTGCCCGGCGTGCTGCGTGTCTATCCCTCGCAGGGCAACTACCTGCTGGCCCGCTTCGCCGACGCACAGGGCGCGTTCGATGCGCTGCTCGCGGCCGGTGTGGTCGTGCGCGACCAGCGTGCCGCGCCGCAGCTGGGCGATGCGCTGCGCATCACCCTCGGCAGCCCGGAACAGAACGACCGCGTACTCGCTGCCCTGACGGCCCGGAGGGCTGCCGCATGACCCCGATTCTGTTCGTCGACCGCGACGGCACCCTGATCGAAGAGCCCGCCGATTTCCAGATCGACGCCTACGAGAAGCTGCGCTTCGTGCGCGATGTGATCCCGGCGATGCTCAAGCTGCGCGATGCCGGCTACCAGTTCGTGATCGTCAGCAACCAGGACGGCCTGGGCACCGAAGGCTATCCGCAGGCCAGCTTCGACGGCCCCAACGACCTGATGCTGCAGATCTTCGCCAGCCAGGGCATTAGCTTCCGTGACGTGTTGATCGACGGCACCTGGCCGCAGGACAACGCGCCGACCCGCAAGCCGGGCATCGGCCTGATGCTGCCGTATCTGCAGGACCGCAGCATCGACTGGGCACGCTCGGCGATGGTGGGCGACCGCCTGACCGACATCCAGTTCGCCGAAAACATGAAGATTCGTGGCTTCCAGCTGCGCACCGAACAGTTCGGCGGCGACTGGGACTGGACCTCGATCGCGCACGAGCTGGCCGATGCACCGCGCCGGGCCACCGTGCAGCGTAATACCAAGGAAACCAGGATCCGGGTCGAGGTCGATCTGGATCGCACCGCCGAACCGCAGACCCACACCGGGCTGCCGTTCTTCGATCACATGCTGGAGCAGATCGGCAAGCACGGCGGCTTCGCCCTGAGCGTGCAGGCCGAGGGCGACCTGCACATCGATGAGCACCACACCATTGAAGACACCGGCCTGGCGCTGGGCCAGGCCCTGCGCGAGGCGCTCGGCGACAAGCGCGGCATCGGCCGCTACGGCTTCACGCTGCCGATGGATGAAACCCTGGCCAGCGCCGCGCTGGATTTCAGCGGCCGCCCGTATTTCGTGTTCGAAGGCGAGTTCAAGCGCGAGCGCGTGGGTGACATGCCGACCGAGCTGGTGCCGCACTTCTTCCGCTCGCTGTGCGATGCGGCCGGTTTGAACCTGCACCTGAGCGTGCGCGGCGACAATGATCATCACAAGGTCGAAGCCTGCTTCAAGGCGCTGGCGCGTGCGCTGCGCCAGGCCCTGCCACGCCAGGGCACCGCGCTGCCGAGCACCAAGGGGGCGCTGTGACCGAGGTTGCGCTGATCGATGCGGGCGGCGCCAACCTCGGCTCGGTCCGCTATGCGCTGGAGCGGCTGGGCGTGCAGGTGCGGCTGGTCCGCGATGCGCAGGGCCTGGAGGGCGTCTCGCGGGTGATCCTCCCTGGCGTCGGCGCGGCCCCGCACGGCATGGCACGCCTGCATGCACAGGGTCTGGTCCAGCCGCTGCGCGACCTGCAGGTGCCGCTGCTCGGCATCTGCCTGGGCATGCAGCTGCTGTTCGATGGTTCTGAAGAAGGCCATGTCGAATGCCTCGGCCTGTTGCCCGGGGTCGTGCGCCACCTGCGCCCTGCAACCGGCATCCGCGTGCCGCACATGGGCTGGAACCGGCTGCTGCCGCTGCGTGAGTCGCCGCTGCTGGCCGGCGTGCCGGCACGGGCGAGTGCCTACTTCGTCCACAGCTACGCCGCGCCACTGGGCGAAGACACCGTGGCCGCCTGCGATCACGGCGGGCTGTTCGCGGCCGTCGTGCAGCGCGGCCGGCACAGTGGCGCCCAGTTCCATCCGGAGCGTTCGGCCGATACCGGCGCGCGCATCCTGCGCAATTTCATCGAGAATGAGCCGACATGAGTTTCATCGTCTATCCCGCCCTGGATATCCGCGAAGGCCGCGTGGTGCGCCTGCTGCAGGGCGACTACGCGCAGCAGACTACCTACGGCGATGACCCGCTGCCGCGCGCGCAGGCGTTTGCCGCGGCGGGCGCGAGCTGGATGCATCTGGTGGATCTGGATGCGGCCCGTGCGGGTGGTTACACGCTGGCACCGCTGCTGTCCTCGATCGCGGCGCAGACCGGCCTGCAGGTGCAGACCGGCGGCGGCGTGCGCTCGCGCGATGACGTTGCGCGCATCCTCGATGCCGGTGCTACCCGCGTGGTGGTCGGCTCGGTATCGGTCCGTGCGCCGGACACGGTGATTGGCTGGCTGCGCGAATTTGGCCCTGAACGGCTCACCATCGCGCTCGACGCGCGCCAGGCCGAGGATGGTCGCTGGCTGCTGCCTGTGCATGGCTGGAC
The DNA here is from genome assembly GCF_041080745.1 of Stenotrophomonas sp. JAG2. Lineage (NCBI taxonomy): Bacteria > Pseudomonadati > Pseudomonadota > Gammaproteobacteria > Lysobacterales > Lysobacteraceae > Stenotrophomonas > Stenotrophomonas sp. JAG2. The sequence goes on from NZ_JBEUMH010000010.1 coordinate 68,923, forward strand.
CGAGACCGCCGAGGACACCTTGGACGTGCTGGCGCAGCGTTACGCCGAGGCCGGCATGCGGCACCTGCTGTGCACGGATATCGCCCGCGACGGCATGCTCTCGGGGCCGAACATCGATCTGTACCAGCACTTGGCGCGCCTGCTGCCGGGCGTGGCGGTACAGGCCTCCGGTGGCGTGCGCGATGCCGACGACGTAGCCCAGGCCAAGGCCGTCGGCTGTGGCGGCGCGATCCTCGGCAAGGCGCTGCTGGAAGGGCGCATGACCCTGGAAGGAGCGCTGGCATGCTGAGCCGCCGCTTGATCCCGTGCCTGGACGTCCGCGATGGTCGCGTGGTCAAGGGCGTGCGTTTCCGCGACCACGTGGACATGGGTGACATCGCCGAGCTGGCGATGCGCTATCGCGACCAGGGCGCGGACGAACTCGTGTTCTATGACATCGGCGCCAGTCCGGAGGGGCGCGCCGTGGATGTCGCCTGGATCGAGCGCATCGCGCGCCTGATCGACATCCCGTTCTGCGTGGCCGGCGGCATCAGCGATGTCGAGACCGCGCGGTGCGTGCTGCACGCCGGCGCCGACAAGATTTCGATCAACTCCCCCGCGCTGGGCCGGCCGGAGCTCATTGAAGAACTGGCCGATGCGTTCGGCGTGCAGTGCGTGGTCGTCGGCATCGATTCGGTGCGCGAACCGGATGGCGAATGGCGGGTGCGCCGCTTCAGTGGCGACCCGGACAAGACCCAGGCGGTGGCGGTGCGCACTCTGGACTGGCTGGTGGAGGCACAGCGCCGGGGTGCCGGCGAGATCGTGCTGAACTGCATGGACAGCGATGGCGTCCGCCGCGGTTACGACGTGGCCCAGCTGCGTCAGGCGCGCGCGCTGTGCCAGGTGCCGTTGATCGCCTCCGGTGGCGCCGGCGAAATGCAGCACTTCGCCGATGTATTCGACCAGGCCGACGTCGACGGCGCGCTTGCCGCCAGTGTCTTCCACAGTGGTGCTATCGCCATTCCCGCGCTCAAGCAGTTCCTGCGCGAGCAGCAGATCGAGGTTCGAGATGTCTATTGAAGTGCATTCCATCGACGTGCGCCCGTCGCGCGCAGCGCTGGCGCAGCTGGACTGGGGCAAGGGCGATGGCCTGCTGCCGGTGGTGGTGCAGGATACGGACACGCTGCGCGTGCTGATGCTCGGCTACGCCAATGCGGCTTCGCTGGAGCAGACCCTGGCCACGGGCCACATGACCTTCTACAGCCGCAGCAAGCAGCGGCTGTGGACCAAGGGCGAGTCCTCCGGCAATGTGCTGGCGGTGACCGCCGTGCGGATCGACTGCGACAACGACACCCTGCTGGTCAGTGCGCGCCCGGCCGGGCCGACCTGCCACACCGGCAGCGAGAGCTGCTTCCCGCAGGCGCCGGGCAACTTCCTGGGCCGGTTGGATACCGTGGTGCGCGAACGTGAGCAGCAGCGCCCGGCCGGCAGCTACACCACGTCGTTGTTCGACGGGGACATCCGCCGCATCGCGCAGAAGGTGGGCGAGGAGGGCGTCGAAACCGCGCTGGCCGGGGTCGTCCAGGACGATGACGCGCTGCTGGGTGAGGCGGCCGATCTGCTGTTCCATCTGACCGTGCTGCTGCGTGCGCGTGGCCTCTCGCTGGACGACGCGGTGGCGGTGCTGGCGGCGCGCCACGCGGGGTAAGCCCGGGCGGGACATCGTTTAACGTCGGTGAAACGCGGTGCAGGCGATGATGTGCGGCTCTACAATTCCCCACCCCCGATCGGACCGCCCTCGATGACCCGTACTGCCGCCTGGCTGGCTTGCCTGCTGTTGATGACTTCGCCTGCCTGGGCTGCCGGCACGACGATTACCGGCAAGGTCTATCAGGAGCGCGACGGCAAGCCGGGACGCGGGCCGACCGATCCCGGCCTGGCCGGCGTGCAGGTGTCCAACGGGGAAACAATCGTGCGCACCGCCGCCGATGGCAGCTACAGCCTGCCCGTGCGCGAGGGGCAGACCGTGTTCGTGATCAAGCCGGACGAGTACCGCTTCCCGGCCGCCGCCAATGGGCTGCCCTCGTACTGGCGCCACTATGCGCCGCAGGGCTCGCCGAAGCTGAAATACGACGGCATCCACGCCACCGGCGGCGCGACCCGCAACTGGGATTTCGCGCTGGAACCGGCCAAGGGCACGGACGCGGCGCGCAACGGCTTCGAGATGCTGGTCTTCACCGATTCGCAGACCGCCAGCCGCCAGGACATCGGCTACTACCAGCGCGCCATCGTCGATCCGATCATCGGCAAGCATCCGGCGCGCCTGGGCACCACTCTGGGGGATATCGTCAATGACGATCTGAGCCTGTACCCGGACATCAACAAGGTCACCGCGCAGCTGCAGGTGCCGTGGTTCCACGTGCCGGGCAACCACGACCTGGACATGGATGCCGGCAACGACGCGCATTCGCTGGACAGCTGGCGCGCCGTGTACGGCCCGGACACCTACGCGGTGGAAGAGGGCGGGGCGAGCTTCGTCTTCCTCGATGACGTGGTGTACGACCCCAAGGCCAAGCCGAGCTACGTCGGCGGCCTGCGCGCGGACCAGTTCACCTTCCTCGGCAACTATCTGAAGGGACTGCCGCGCGATCGGCTGATCGTGCTCGGCATGCACATCCCGCTGTTCGATGCGGCGCCGGGCCGCGAGACGTTCCGCCATGCCGACCGCGCGCGGCTGTTCGCGCTGCTCAAGGACTTCCCGAACGTGCTGGTGCTCAGCGGCCACAGCCACACCCAACAGCACTACTACCACGGTGCCGTCGAAGGCTGGCAGGGCAGCAGGCCGCTGCACGAGTACAACGTGGGCGCGGCCTGCGGGGCGTTCTGGTCGGGCGTGAAGGACAGCAGTGGCATCCCCGATGCAACCATGAGCGATGGCACCCCGAACGGCTATGCGGTGCTCTCGGTCAAGCCCGGTGGTGACTATGGCCTGCGCTATTACGTGGCGCGCGCACCCGACGATTACCAGATCGCCCTGCACGCGCCGAAGGTGCTGCGCCAGGGCGCGTACCCGGCCTGGGGCGTGTACGCCAACGTGTTCATGGGCCAGGCCGATTCGCTGGTGGAGTACCGCGTGGACGACGGCGCATGGCAGCCGATGAAGCGCGTCGAACAGCCGGATCCGCGCCTGCTGCAGGAAAATGTCGCCGACGATACCGCCGAGCGCCTGCGCGGTTTCGACCGTTCGCCGGAAGCCACGCCATCGCCGCACCTGTGGCGCGGCGCGCTCCCCACCCACCTTGCCGTGGAGGAGCACAAGGTGGAAGTGCGTGCGGTGCAGGGCGATGGCCCGACCGCGATGGCCAGCACCAGCTACCGCCTGCAGACCGCCAAGCCCTGATCACGCCGCAGTCGTTTCAGTACGGCGCTGTATGGCAGGCGTGGCTTTGCATTCCCCCGGCGATGCCTGAGAATCGCCGGGATTCAATCGATTCAACCAAGGCAAGCGAGTGAGCGCAGCGGTACCGGTTCCGGCTCAACCTGAGGTGTCGCGGACGGCGGCCCCGCGGGATTCCCACTCTGACACGCTGATCGTGGCCGATGTCGGCGGCACGTTCGCCCGCGTCGCGCTGGCCACCGTATGCGCGGGCGCTGCGCCACGGCTGAGCGGCCTGCGGCGTTATGCCTGCGCTGATCACCCCGGCCTGGCCGCGATCCTGGCCGACTTCATCGCCAGCCTGCCCGCAGCGCCGGACAGTGCCGTGGTCGCGATCGCCGGGCTGCTGGACGGCGATCATCTGGTCAACACCAATCTGCCGTGGCCGGTGTCGGTCGCGCAGACCCGTCACGATTCGGGGCTGGTGTCGCTGGCGCTGATCAACGATTTCGAAGCGGTCGCCTATGCGATCCCGCACGTGGCGCCGGAAACCATGGTGGCCCTCAACGGCGAACCCGGCGTGGGCCCGCGATGGCCCGCGCTGGTGCTGGGCCCGGGCACTGGACTGGGCGCGGCGCTGCGTTTCGAGGGCGGCGAGCGTCCGGTGCTGGCCAGCGAAGCCGGCCACGCCGCGTTGAACGCCTGCAATCCGCTGGAACTGGAGGTGCTCTCGCGCCTGCTGCAGCGCTGGGAGCACGTGGACAACGAGCGCGTGCTGTCCGGGGGCGGCCTGATGAACCTGTATCCCTGCCTGTGCGATATCCGTGGCGTCACCCCGCACTGGACCAGCACAGAAGCCCTGATCGCGGCCGCGCACGAAGGCGACGATCCGGTGGCGGTCGAGACGCTGGAGGTGTTCTGTGCTTGGCTGGGCAGTCTGGCCGGCGATCTGGCCACCACGTTCGGCGCGCGCTCAGTCTATCTGGCCGGCGGCATCTCCACGCGCGTGGACCGCTTCCTGCGCGATGGCCGCTTCCGCGAGCGCTTCCTGGCCAAGGGCGTGATGCAGGAGGTGCTCCGCCAGGTGCCGATCTGGCGCGTGGACCACGGCGAACTCGGCGTGCTCGGCGCGGCGGTCTGGCATGCGGAGCATCGCTGTATCGTCGCGTAGTTCTTTCATTGTCCGATAACTGGAGACGTATCCATGACTGACCGCAGGCGATTTCTCCAGGCCAGTGCCCTGGCGGCCGGCGCCCTCGCGCTGCCGACGCTGCAGGCACGCACCGCCACCGGCGCGCGCGTCGTGTCCACCTGGGATTTCGGCGTGGGGGCCAACCAGGTGGCCTGGAAAACCTTGTCGGCCGGCGGTTCCGCGCTTGATGCGGTGGAAGCCGGCGCACGTTGGGCCGAGAGCGACCTGTGCAACCCCACGGTCGGGCGCTGTGGCAATCCGGATCGCGATGGGGTGCTGAGCCTGGACGCCAGCATCATGGACGGCGATGGCCGCTGCGGTTCGGTGGCGGCGCTCAGCGATATCGCGCACCCGGTCTCGGTGGCGCGGCGGGTGATGGAACAGACCCCGCACGTGATGCTGGTAGGCGAGGGCGCGCAACAGTTCGCCGTGCAGCAGGGTTTCGAACGCAGGAAGCTGCTCACCCCGGAAGCCGAGAAGGCGTGGCGTGAGTGGCTCAAGACCGCGCAGTACACCCCCGAGATCAATGCCGAGCGACGCAGCCGCCCCGGCGACAGCAGCAACCACGACACGCTGGGCATGCTCGCCATCGATGCCCAAGGGCGTCTGGCCGGTGCCTGCACCACCAGTGGCATGGCGTGGAAGATGCACGGCCGCGTGGGCGACAGCCCGATCATCGGTGCGGGCCTGTACGTGGACAACGAGGTCGGTGCGGCAACGGCCTCGGGCGTGGGTGAGGAAATGATCCGCAATGCCGCCTCGTTCCTGGTGGTCGAGCTGATGCGCCAGGGCCGATCACCGGCCGAGGCCTGCCGCGAGGCGATCGCGCGGGTGGTGCGCAAGCGGCCTGAGGCAAGCAAGACCCTGCAGGTGTGCTTCCTCGCGTTGAATAAGCACGGTGAGGTCGGCGCCTATGCGCTGCATCGCGGCTTCGTCTATGCAGTCTGCGACAAGGACCGGCAGGACGATCTGCGCGATTCCGCCTCGGTCTACACGAGCGAGCAGACGTGAGCGCGCGGCGGCGGGTGCTGGAGATCGCCTCGAATTCGGTGGCCTCCGCATTGGCCGCCCAGCAGGGCGGCGCGGACCGGATCGAGCTGTTCGACAACCTGGCCGAGGGCGGTACCACGCCGTCGCAGGGCAGCATCGCGGTCGCCCGTGACCGCCTGCAGATTCCGTTGTTCGTGCTGATCCGGCCGCGTCCTGGCGATTTTCTTTACACCGCACTGGAGACCGAGATCATGCTGCGCGATATCGCGCACTGCCGTGCGCTCGGCTGCGATGGTGTGGTGATCGGTGCCCTGGATGCCGACGGTGGCATCGACATGGCGTTGTGCCGTGAACTGGTGGCCGCAGCAGGTCCGCTCGGCATCACGTTCCACCGCGCCTTCGATGCCGCACGCGATCTGCCGGCGGCGCTGGAGCAGATCGTGACGCTGGGCTGCCAGCGCATCCTGAGTTCGGGAGGGCAGGCCAGTGCCCTGGCCGGTGCCGATGTTCTGGCCGCTCTGGTGGCGCAGGCTGGTGACCGGATTTCGCTGATGGCCGGCGCCGGGATCACTGCGGCCAACGTCATGAAGGTGGCTGACCGCAGCGGGTGCGTTGAACTGCACGCCTCGGCGAAGGCGACGCAGCCGTCGGCAATGCGTCACCACAATCCCGCGTTGACCGGGTTGTCGCCGGGCTGGACCGTCACCGATACAGCGCAGGTCAGAGCACTGCGCGCGGCGCTTGATAATAGGGACGGAGGTAGCTAATCCGCGACGTACGTCCGCAATTAACTACCTCCGTCCCCATTAAAAAACGGCAGCCGCCTGTAAAAGCGCAGCTGCCGTGGAGGACCGTTGCCCCGCCCGGAGGCGAGGCGGGTGATGCTTAGAACTTCCAGTTCACGCCGAAGTACAGCTGGCGGCCGGCGTAGATGTTGGACAGCAGGCGGGCTTCGCTGTCACCGCCGATGTAGCTCTGCAGCTCGGACTTGGTGGCGTTCAGCACCGAGGCGGTGACCGTCCAGTCCGGGGTGATGTTGTACGCCACGTTGAGGTCGAGCTGGTCGTAGGGCTTGGTGTAGGTGGTCAGGCCGTTGTTCAGGCCGCCCACCACTTCGCCACGGCGGTTGTACGAGGCGCGGGCCAGGATTGTGTCGTTCTCGTAGAAGATCGTGACGTTGGCCTGGTTCTTGGCGCTGCCCACCAGCGGCGATGCACCGATTTCTTCGCCATCCAGCACGATCGAGGCGAGGTTGGTGTCGTTGTAGGTGTAGTTGGCCTGTACGCCGAAGCCCATGTCGAACGTGTACTGGCCGTACACCTCGACACCCTGCGAGACGCCATCACGACCGTTGGCTTCCGTGGCGTACTTCTGCACGGTGACCGTCTGGCCGCCGACCGTCATCTGCTGGTCGCGCACCACCGGCACCGTGAAGTTGTCCACGTTCTTGCGGAACAGCGCCACACCCGCGGCGGAGCCCGGCTTGAAGTACCACTCCACGCCGAGGTCGAACTGGATGGCTTCGAACGGCTCCAGGTTCTTGTTGCTGCCGGAACCGTACCAGCCCGGGGTGTCAGTACCACCGGCCACGCGGCGGTCGTTGCTGTATTCCTCGCTGATGTAGTTCAGGCCGCCCGGGTAGGCGATGCTGGTATAGCCCGGACGTGCGATGACCTTCGACGCTGCACCGCGCAGCACCAGGCTGTCGGTGATGTCCCAGGCGATGTTGAAGCTCGGCAGGAAGTCGGTATAGGTCTTGTCGAGCGAGCTGAGCGTGTAGACCTTGTCGCGGACCTGGTTGTCCGGCAGGCGCACGAAGCCACCCTGGCAGCGCAGGGTCGGATCCGCGGCCGGATCATCGCAGCTCATCGGCGAGCCGTTGGCGTTGTCGACGAAGTAATCGTTGAAGCGCTCGACCGAATCGCTGGACTGGGCGAACTGCTCGGTACGCACCACGCGCACGCCGACGTTGCCGCGCAGGCGTTCGGTACGGAAGTTGGCCTGGAAGTAGCCGGAGTAGATCTTCTCGTTGACGTCGTAGACGAAGTCTTCTTCGGTGCGGTTGTGCGAGCCGCCGTAGGTCTGGTTGAGGTAATTGATGTAGGCCGGGTAGTTGATGCCCGGGAACACGTTGGCGTTGAAGCCACCCGCGATGTTGCTGATCGGGTTGGACAGGAAGAAGCCCGGCTGCGCATCGCCGGCGGTCGAATCGCAGCCGGCCTGGTAACGGTTGTTGTCGTAGTCGGCCGGGTCCAGGCCCTGGCACACCCAGTAGGTGTTGCCGGTGTTGCGGTGGACCTTGCCGTCACGGTACTTGGTGCCGAACTGGATCGAGTCCAGCCAGCCCGTTTCGAACAGCTTGGTGAAGTCGGCCTGGAAGTAGTTCTGTTCGACTTCGGTCTGCATCCACGACGAGTCGGTCGAGCCGGTGTCGACTTCGGCGATACCGGCCATCAGCTGCTGCTGCAGGTCCGGCGAGAACTGGACCGACGGCGTGCCGGTCAGGTCCCACGCGGTGTACTGATTGCCCGACAGGTAATCCGCACCGACCTTGCGGCGCGGCTTGGCGGACATGCGGAAGTTCATCGACGGGCCACCTTCGGACCACGTACGGCCACCGGTGAAGGACGCCTTCCACAGCGGGCTGATGTCCCATTCGACGGACAGGTCGGCGGTCTGCGAAAGCGCCTTCTCCTTGCTGTAGCCACCGGTCAGCTGCGGGGTGGGGAGGGTGCAATCGTCCGGACCCCAGCCGCCCGGCGCCAGGCCGGCCGCTGCGGCCTGCTCTTCGCTGCAGATGTAGGCCTTGCCCGGCAGCTTCTCGAACTGCGCGCCGGTCACGATGCTGCCGCTGGGATCGAAGTCGAGCCCGTTGAGCAGCCGGCCGCCGGCCCAGTTACCGTCGCCGTTGAAGCGGGCCATGCTCCACTCCGGCACCTTGAGCATGTTCTGGGTGTAATCCCCCTGCAGCTCGAAGCGGAAGTAGTTGGCGGTCAGGGTCAGGTTGTCCAGCGGCTTGAACTGGAAGGTCAGCTGGCCGCCCTTGCGCTCGCGCTTCTCTTCCTTCACGGCGAAATTCACCGAGGTCGGCATGAAGAAGTCGCTGTAGTTGCCGCCGGTCTGGTTGTTGAAACCGGACTGCCCCCACCAGTAGTGGATGCCATCCTGCGGCAGCGCGTTGCCGTTGGCATCACGCGCGTCGCCGGCGCCATACCACTGATAGTCCTCGGTGCTGGCTTCCATGGTGCGGCTGGTGCGCTTCTGCTGCGTCACGCCCACCAACACACCGAAGCGTTCGTCCTTGCTGTGCCAGGAGTAGAGCGCCGAGGCCTGCGGATCGATGTCGTGGCTGGTGTCCGACGAGGTGCCTTCCAGGTTCACGTACCCGGAGTTGGCTTCCATATCGAGCGGACGGCGGGTGTGCAGGATCACCGTGCCGCCGATGCCGCCTTCGTCGATGCGCGCTTCCGGCGATTTGAACAGCTCCGCGCTGGACAGCATGTTCGACGGCAGCAGCGTGTAGTTGAACGAACGCGACGCCTCGTTGTTGGTTTCCGAGGTGGCGACGTAATTGCCGTTCAACTGGGTGAGGGTCAGGTCGGGCGCGAGGCCGCGCACGCTGACGCTCTTGCCTTCGCCGCCGCTGCGCGTGATCACCACGCCGGGCACGCGCTGCAGCGCGTCGGCAACGTTCTTGTCGGGGAACTTGCCCACGTCCTCGGCGGTGATCACTTCGACCACGGCGTTGGCGTCGCGCTTCTGCTGCAGGCTCTTTTCGATGGCGTAGCGGTAGCCGGTGACGGTCACGCTGTCGAGCGTGGTTGCATCAGGGGTACCGGTCGCGGCCGGGGTCGTTTGTTGCGCGAACGCGCTGGCGGGCATGACGGCCGCGGCCAAGGCGCTTGCGATGGCCGCGGACAACGTAACGCGGCGGTGCATGCGTGACATCTTCATTCCACTCTCTCCCTCTCCTGGATTGAAACGGTGGCGATACGAATTCTTTGAATCGATCTAATGTTTGAAGCCCATTTTCCAGAGCGTCGAGTTGCCTGGCGCGTCCCGCATGCATCGCGTGGGGCAGTCCCCCGGCTCCCCACTTCCGGCAATCGTGACCGTTTTAAGTTGGATCGATCTAAACGATTGGCGGGGGATTTTTAGCACGACCGCGCGGGCGAAGCATGCTGCTCCGCAATATGGATTCCCGGGCAGCTTTCGCTTGGCGAGGGCACGATCCCCGGCGGCACAGGCCGGACCGCCTCCGCCCGGTGGGTGGGCCGCTGACCATGGATCGGAGTTGCCACCCGGGGTGCCCAGGTGAGAGTGCGCAGCCGCATGGGCAGTGAATGGCCGCCCCAGGCAGGCTCATGTTGCAGCGCAGAATGCATCGCCTGAAATTCCCGTGCTTTACTTAAATCGATCTAAATTCACCGGGGTGTGGATTGGGTCGCCCAGTCCAGGGAACCCGCGGCGCCCACCGCCAGAGGTTCGCGCTGCCGCCACGTCCGCCAAGGAGTCCGTGTCCGTGACCCGTTTTTCCAACCGTCCTTCCGTTGTTCCCGCCGCCCATGCCGTCCCGGCCCGCCGCCGCCCGCTGGCCGGCCTGGCCTGCCTGCTGGCGCTGAGCTGCGCGCCGCTGTTGCTGCAGGCCGCGCCCGCTGCACTGGAGCGTGAGGTCAACACCTTCATCGGCAGCAAGGACGATGGCAATACGTTCCCGGGCGCCTCGGCGCCGTTCGGCCTGATCCAGGTCAGCCCGATCGGCGAGCACTACGCCGGCTGGCGCTATGACGATCCCAAAATCCGCGGCTTCGGCCACTCCTTCCTGTCCGGCGCGGGCTGCTGGGAGCAGGGCGGCCAGGTTTCGGTCCTGCCGGTGACCGGCAGCATCGGCCCGGGCGGTGACTTCAACACCGACGACGCCAAGAGCTTCGACCACAAGCGCTACGCTTCCGGCTATACGCACGACGGCGAAGTGGGGCAGGCCGGCTACTACAAGGTGCGCCTGACCAATTACGGCGGCATCGATGCCGAGGCCACCGCGCGCACCCGTGCCGCGGCCGAACGCTACACCTTCGCCGCCGATGCGACGACCGGCCACGTGCTGGTCAACCTTGGCCAGGCCAACGAGCGCCATTCGGTGATTGGCAGCGTGGTCGACGTGGTCGGCGACCGTGCCGTGGAAGGCAAGCTGGTCACCAAGAGCTTCTGCGGTGGGCATCAGTACACCACCTGGTTCCGCATCGAGTTCGATCGCCCGTTCAAGGCGTTCGGTACCTGGGGCGAGGGCGGCGGCCTGCCGGGCGCACGCCATGGCATGGAGGGCGAACTCAAGCCCAGCGGTGCCTGGCTCAGCTTCGACCTGGCCAAGGGCCGCGCCGTGACCGCGGTCAGCGCGATCTCGCACGTGGATGCCGAAGGCGCGCGTGCCAACCTGCGCAGCGATGGCATGCAGGGCGAGCACCTGCTCGGCTTCGACCAGATGCGGCAGATGGCGCAGCAGCAGTGGCGCAGGGAACTGGCCGCGGTGCGCGTGCAGGGCGGCAGCAACGATGACCGCACCGTGTTGTACACCGCGCTTTACCACGCGCTGCTGCAGCCGATGACCGGCAGCGATGCGGACGGTCGCTACCGTGGCTACGATGACACCATCCATCGTGCCGATGGCTGGACCTATTACGAGTACTTCTCGCTGTGGGATACCTACCGCGCTCAGAACCAGTGGCTGGCGCTGACCAAGCCTGAGGTGGCGCGCGATATCGGCCGGACCCTGCTGACCATCGATGCGCAGGGCGGCTGGTTGCCGCGCTGGGGCTATGCCAACTTCGAAACCAACATCATGACGGGTGATCCGGTCACGCCGTTCCTGGTGGACCTGTGGCGCTTCGGCGCGCTCGCCGGCCGCGAAGGCGAGGCCTACACCGCGCTGCGCAAGAATGCGTTCGAGGTACCGCCGATGAACTCGCGTCATGCGGGCCGTTCGGGCAACCCGAGCTACCTGGCCAACGGCTACGTGCAGTACGACCGCGCGTTCCCCTCCAAGGGCATGGACGTGGATCCGCACCACGGTGGCTCGGCGACGCTGGAATATGCGCTGGCCGACTGCGCGCTGGCACAGATGGCCGATGGCCTCGGGCATGCCGCCGATGCCGGCGTGCTGCGCGAGCGCGGCCGCAACTGGCACAAGGTGTGGGACCCGTCGGTGCGGGACGAGGAGGGCGACTTCAACGGCTTCCCGCGGCCGCGCATGGAAGATGGCGCGTGGTACCTGCCGGCCGACGGCAAGTACAGCCCGCGCTCGCACCATGGTTTCCATGAAGGCACCGCGTGGCAGTACCAGTGGCTGGCGCAGCAGGACGTGCCCGGCCTGGTCCAGGCCATGCACGGTCGTGAGCAGGCGGCCCGCCGTCTGGATACGTTCTTCGCCTATGACGCACTCGTGAAGTCGCCGCTGACCGCCGCGCGCAAGGAATGGGTGGTCGGGCCGTACAGCTATTACAACCAGTACCGCTACAACCCCAACAACGAGCCCGACCTGCACGCGCCGTGGATGTATACGCTGATCGGCCAGCCGTGGAAGACCGCGACCGTGGTGCGTGCCGCGCAGCAGCTGTTCACCAATGCGCCCAACGGCGTGACCGGCAACGATGACCTGGGCACGATGTCGGCGTGGTACCTGTTCAGTGCGCTCGGTCTGTATCCGGCGGTGCCGGGCAGTGGCGAGTTCCTGCTGCATACGCCGCGCTTCGCCCGTGCCGAGATCGATCTGGGCCAGGGCAAGACACTCACCTTGGAGGCGCCGGGCGCCGATGGCCGCCAGCTGCAGTACGTCCAGAACGTCCAGGTCGACGGCCGCGCGCATGCGCCCGTGTGGCTGGACTGGGCGCAGCTGCAGCGCGGTGGCACCATCGCCTTCGCGCTGGGCAGCACCGCCCCGGAGAACGGCTGGGGCACGCAGGCCGAGGCGCTGCCGGCCTCGTTCTGCGCCACCCCCGGCGCAGTGCTGGAATGAGCGGCGCGCCCGCCTGCGCCGAGGTCGTCCCCCCGGGGCTGACCGCCGGCACGGGCGCGGACCACTGGCCAATGCGATCGTTTAGGCTTGCACCTTGCTTGAGGAACCCGACGACCCGATGAAAGACAAGGCCACCCCCGCCGGCAAAGGCACGCGCGCGGTCACCGTGACCGACATCGCCGAAGCAATCGGCGTGTCGCGCGCGACCGTGTCGCTGGTGCTGCGTGGCAGCCCCCTGGTGAACGTCGACACCCGTGCCAAGGTGGAGGCCGAACTGCGGCGCCAGCGCTACGTCTACAACCGCGGCGCGGCCAACCTGCGTCGTCGCACGTCCTCGAGCGTGGCCCTGGTCATCAACGACCTGTCCAACCCGTTCTTCGCCGAATTCGCCTCCGGGGTGGACGAAGCGCTGGGCGGCAAGGGCTTCGTGACCCTGCTCGGCAGCACCGGTGAATCGCCGGAGCGGCAGCAGGCCGTGCTGACCACCTTGATGGAGCACATGCCGGCCGGGCTGATCCTGTCGCCTGCCGAAGGCAGCGATACCGGACAGCTGCGGCAGGTGCTCGGCCATGCCAACGTGCTGCTGTTCAACCGCGAACTGCCCGGCGCCGAGTGGGACTTCCTGACCCTGGACAACCAGCAGGGGGCCTACCTGGCCACCCGCCATCTGATCGAACAGGGCCACCGCCGCATCGCGTTCTATGGCGGCCATGCGGTCTCCAGTTCGTGCCATCAGCGTCGTACCGGGTATGCGCAGGCGCTGGTCGAGGCCGGCATGCCGGTGCAGCCGGCGTGGCTGATCGAAACCTCGCCCAGTCGCCTGGATGCAGCCGCGCGGACCGGCGAGCTGTTCGCGCTGGGTGACGTGCCGACCGCAGCGGTCTGCTACAACGACAGCGTCGCACTGGGCCTGATGCTGGGCCTGGCCTCGCGCGGCGTGCAGCCGGGCCGCGACTTCGCGGTGACCGGTTTCGATGACATTTCCGAGGCCTCGGTGGCATCGCCGCCGCTGACCACGCTGACCGTCAACCCGCGCGAGCGCGGGCGGCAGGCAGCCGAACTGCTGTTGCTGCGTCTGGACCATCCCGACGCTGCGCCGGCCCGTACCGTTGCACCGGTCCAGCTCCGCGTTCGCGAGAGCAGTGGCGCGATGACCGTCTGATGGTTCCCCCAATCACCTGCTCGCGCACTGAGGCGCGTACCTGAATGCCCATCTCTCCTACGCCCCGCCTCCCATCCTCGTCCTCCGCTGCGCCCCCGGTGAACACGCGTGTCGCGCTGGCCGTGGCGACCACCATCTTCTTCATGTGGGGCTTCCTCACCTGCCTCAACGACATCCTGATCCCGCATCTGAAGGCGGTGTTCGAACTGAACTACGCCCGCGCGATGCTGGTGCAGTTCACTTTCTTCGGTGCGTACTTCCTGATGTCGCTCCCGGCCGGCCGGCTGGTCGCGCATCTGGGCTACAAGAAGGGCATCGTGGCCGGCCTGGCGATTGCCGCGGTCGGTGCGCTGGGCTTCTGGCCGGCGGCCGAACTGCGCGTGTATGAAGCCTTCCTGGGCGCCCTGTTCGTGCTGGCCACCGGCATCACCGTGCTGCAGGTCGCGGCCAACCCGTACGTGGCGCTGCTTGGCCCGGAGCAGACGGCCTCCAGCCGCCTGACCCTGGCCCAGGCGCTGAACTCGCTGGGTACCGCGATCGCGCCGATCTTCGGCGGGCTGCTGATCCTGGGCAACACGGTCAAGAGTGCCGACGAGATCGGCGCGCTGCCGGCCGCCGAGCAGATCGCCTATCGCGTGCAGGAAGCGCAGTCCGTGCAGGGCCCGTACGTGGGCCTGGCCGTGGCGCTGTTCCTGCTGGCGGTGTTCGTCTATCTGTTCCGCCTGCCGGCGCTGACGGAGACCACCGAGCAGGCCGATACCAGCAAGCACACCCTGATGGATGCGCTGCGCCATCGCCACGTGCTGTTCGGCGTGCTGGCGATCTTCTTCTACGTGGGTGCGGAAGTGTCGATCGGCAGCTTCCTGGTCAACTACCTGTCGCTGCCCAACATCGGCGGCTTCACCGAGAAGGAAGCCACCCATTACGTCTCGGCGTACTGGACGCTGGCGATGATCGGTCGTTTCGCCGGCTCGGCGATCATGACCCGGTTCTCGCCGCGCGTGCTGCTCACCCTGTTCGCGGGCATGAACGTCGCACTGCTGGCGCTGACCATGCTCAGCCAGGGGCAGGTCGCGCTGTATTCGATCGTGGCGGTGGGTCTGTTCAATTCCATCATGTTCCCGACCATCTTCGCGCTGAGCATCGAACGCCTGGGCACGCTGACCAACAAGGCCTCCAGCCTGCTGATCATGGCCATCGTCGGTGGCGCGGTGGTGCCGTACCTGCAGGGCCTGCTGGCCGACAGCATCGGGCTGCATGAGTCCTTCATCCTGCCGCTGCTCTGCTACGGCTACATCATCTTCTACGGCCTGTCCGGTTCGCGCCCGGCCGTCGGATTCCGCCAGGGAGCTTGAGGCCACGATGTCCAAGATTGTTTGTTTCGGCGAGATTTTGATCGATCTACTTGCCCAACCGCCGGCCACCCCGGACACCCCGCGTGCCTTCCTGCAGTACGCCGGTGGCGCACCGGCCAACGTTGCCGTGGCGGCCGCAAGGCTCGGTGCGGATACCCATTTCGCCGGCATGCTCGGCCAGGACATGTTCGGCGACTTCCTTGCCGAGAGCCTGGCCAGTGCCGGCGTGGCGACCGACTGCATCGTGCGCACCGACGCGGCCAAGACCGCGCTGGCGTTCGTCGCGCTGGATGCCAGCGGCGAGCGCAGTTTCAGCTTCTACCGCCCGCCGGCGGCCGACCTGCTGTTCCGCAGCGCTCACTTCCACCCCAATTGCTTCGACGGTACGCGCAGCTTCCATGTGTGCTCCAACAGCCTGACCGAGGCGGAGATCGCCGATGCCACGCTCGAGGGCATGCGTCGCGCCCGCCAGGCCGGTGCGATGGTCAGCCTCGATCTCAACCTGCGCCCGGCGCTGTGGCCGACCGGTGTCGACCCGCTGCCGCGGCTGTGGGAAGCGCTGTCGCTGGCCGACCTGGTCAAGCTCTCGCGCGAGGAACTGGAGTACCTGGCGGCCTCGGTTCCCGGCGGTGATGCGGCGGTGGTCGAGCGCCTGCTCGCCGCGCAGGCCCAGGCGGTGGTGATCACCGACGGCGCCGCACCGATCCGCTGGCATACCCGCCACGCCCACGGCGTGCTCACCGGCTTCCGCGTCACCACGGTCGATTCGACCGCGGCCGGCGATGCCTTCGTCGGCGGCCTGCTGTTCGGGATCGGTGAGCGCGGCGGTGACGGCGCGGGCTTCGCCGCGTTCTGCCAGGACCCCGCCGGGTTGGTCGAGGCGATCCGCTTCGGCGCGGCCGTCGGGGCATTGGCCGTGACCCGCAAGGGCGCTTTCGCCGCGATGCCCAGCCTCCATGAAGTCCAGCAACTGCTGCAGCAACAACAGGATGACGCCGCATGACCACGCCGGTTCCGCCGACCCCCGACTTCCGCTCGCCCGCGTTCCTGCGCGCCCACATCGCGCAGACGATGGCGTTCTACCAGCCGCATGAAATCGACCCGAACGGCGGCTTCTTCCACTACTACCGTGACGACGGCAGCGTGTATGACGCCAGCCACCGTCATCTGGTCAGCAGCACCCGCTTCGTGTTCAACCATGCGATGGCCTACCGCGAATTCGGCAAGCCCGAGGACCTGGCGGCGGTCGAGCATGGTCTGCGCTACCTGCGCGAGGTGCATCGCAACCCGGCGACCGGCGGTTATGCATGGACGCTGCGCGATGGCGTGGTCGAAGATGCGACCAACCACTGCTATGGCGTGGCTTTCGTGCTGCTCGCCTACAGCTGCGCGCTGAAGGCCGGGATCGGCGAAGCGCGGTCGTGGATGGACGAGACCTGGCAGCTGCTGGAAGCGCGCTTCTGGGAACCGGCGTTCGGCCTGTACAAGGACGAAGCCGACGCCGACTGGCACTTCAGCGACTACCGTGGCCAGAACGCCAACATGCATATGTGCGAGGCGATGCTGGCCGCGTTCGAGGCGAGCGGTGAGCAGCGCTATCTCGATCGTGCGCTGCTGCTGGCCGATCACATGACCCGTCGCCAGGCGGCGCAGGGCGATGGCCTGGTGTGGGAGCACTACGACATCCAGTGGCAGATCGACTGGGACTACAACCGCGACGACCCCAAGCACCTGTTCCGCCCGTGGGGCTTCCAGCCGGGCCACCAGACCGAGTGGGCCAAGCTGCTGCTGATCCTGGACCGCCACGTGCAGGCCGACTGGCTGGTACCGACGGCGCGGCATCTGTTCGATGTGGCGGTGGAACGCAGCTGGGACGCCGGGCGCGGCGGGCTGTATTACGGCTTCGCGCCGGATGGCAGCGTCTGCGATGACGACAAGTATTTCTGGGTGCAGGCCGAATCGCTGGCCACCGCCGCGCTGCTGGCCAAGCGCACCGGCGACGCGGTTTACTGGGACTGGTACGACAGATTGTGGGGCTACGCCTGGCAGCACATGATCGATCATCGGCATGGCGCCTGGTATCGCATCCTGGATGCGGACAACCGCAAATACAGCGACGAGAAGAGCCCGGCGGGCAAGACCGATTACCACACCATGGGCGCCTGCTACGAAGTGCTCAACGTGGTGCGTTGATCGGCGGATCGCCAGTGGATGTCTGAACGTGCCGGCCCCGGGCCGGCCGGCATAAGCGGGTCAACAACGAGGCAGGCTGCCATGCGTCATTTCCGTGTCGTCCGTGCGGCCTGCTGGCTGCTGTTGGTGCTGGTGGGATCGTGGGTGCTGCCGGTGACGGCAGCGCCGCTGCAGGCCCAGTGGAGCTTCCGCCTGTTGCCCGGCGATGCCCAGCTGCGCGCCCATCCACAGTTGGCCGGGTGGCGCACCGCGCAGGTGCCTGGCGCGGTGCATACCGACCTGCTGGCACAGGGACAGATTCCCGATCCGTACTTCGGCGCCCCCGAGGCCGGCCTGCAGTGGATCGGCCTCGCCGACTGGGAATACCGTGCGCAATTCGATGTAGATGCGGCGACGCTGGCGCGCGCGCATGCCGAGCTGGCGTTCGAAGGCCTGGATACGTTCGCGACCGTCACCCTCAACGGCCAGCCGCTGCTGCAGGCGAACAACAGCCATCGCACCTGGCGTGCGCGGGTCGACGGCAGGTTGCGCGCCCGCGGTAATGAACTGCGCATCGTGCTGCGCTCGCCGATCCGCACGCTGCTGCCGGACGTGCAGGCGATGCCGCACACGATCGCCGGCAACTATCCCTCGCCCTATGGCGATGAACCCAAAGACGCGATGGTCGGCAATTTCGTGCGCAAGCCGGGCTACCACTTCGGCTGGGATTGGGGCCCGCGTTACGTGACCGCCGGCATCTGGCGGCCGGTGCGGCTGGAGAGCTGGGACGCACAGCGGCTGACCGCGGTGGCCGTGCAGACCCGTGCCCTGGATGCGGCCCGCGCGGACCTTGAGGTCGCGGTCGCGGTGGAGAGTGCGGCGGCGGGCACCGCCGCGGTGCAACTGGAGGTACTCGATCCGGACGGTAAGCGAGTAGCACGCATCGACCGCACGGCGATGCTGCAGGCGGGCGACAACCGCATCACGATCCCGGTGACGCTGCAGAAGCCGCGACGCTGGTGGCCGGTCGGGCAGGGCGAGCAGGCGCGCTATACCGTGCGCGCCACCCTGCCAACGGGGACCGCCGATGCGTCCCGCATCGAGCAGCGCACCGGCCTGCGCACCGTCGAACTGCGGCGGGAGGCGGACCGCAACGGCGGCCAGGGCTTCGCGTTCGTGATCAACGGCGTGCCGATCTTCGCCAAGGGCGCCAACGTGATTCCGTTCGACATGTTCCCGGCGCGCGTGGACGAGGCGCGGATCCGGCGCGAGCTGACCGCGGCGCGCGATGCCAACATGAACATGCTGCGCAACTGGGGCGGCGGTTACTACGAAGACGACGTGTTCTTCGACATCGCCGACGAGCTGGGCCTGCTGGTCTGGCAGGACTTCATGTTCGGGGGCGGCATGCAGCCTGGCTACGATCCGGCGTTCCGCGCGAACGTGGTCGGCGAAGCGCGCGACAACGTGCGGCGCCTGCGCCATCACCCCAGCGTGGTGCTGTGGTGCGGCAACAACGAAGAAGAGACCGCGTGGAAGGACTGGGGCCACGGCCGTGACCTGACGGCGGCGGACCCCGTGTTCGCCGCGAAGGTCTGGCAGGGCTACGTGGACCTGTTCGGCAATGATCTGCGCCAGGTGGTGGCCGAGGAGGGACTGGGCGTGCCGTACTGGTCGAGCTCACCGGGCAACGACCTGGACGAAAAGGCCAACGATTCCACCCGCGGCGACAAGCACTACTGGCAGGTGTGGGGCAATCCGGCGCTGCCGGTGACCGCCTACCTGCGCGAAACGCCGCGTTTCATGTCCGAGTACGGGCTGCAGGCCTGGCCGGTGCTGCGCACGCTGGACGGCATCATTCCCGCCGCCGAGCAGCAGGTCGACAGCCCGACGGTGCGCGCGCACCAGAAATTCATGGCGGGCGAGGGCAACCAGCGCCTGCTCAAGTACATCGAGGAGGAGTACGGCACGCCTCGCGACTTCCCGGCATTCGTGTACCTGAGCCAGGTGATGCAGGCCGACGGCATCCAGCTGGCAGCCCTGCATCACCGTGCCTCACGGCCGTACACGATGGGCTCGCTGTATTGGCAGCTCAACGATGTGTGGCCCGGAGCATCGTGGTCGAGCATCGACTACGCCGGGCGCTGGAAGGCGCTGCATTTCCACGCCCGGCGCTTCTTCGCCGACCACGCGGTGGCGGCGCTGCGCGACGACGGCATGACCCGGGTGAGTCTGCTCAATGATCGCCAGCAGGGTCTGCAGGCGACATGGCGGCTGCGCGTGATCGATCTCGATGGCGCGCTGCGCAGCGAGCAACGGCATACCGTGGCCCTGCCGCCGTTGTCCGCGTTGGAGGTAGGGCGATTTGCCGATGCCGACCTGTTGAAGGGGGCCGATCCGACACGCACCGTGGCGGTGGTCGAGCTGTTCGACGGCGGGAGACTGTTGTCGCAGCAGGTGGTGTATTTCGTGCCGGCCAAGGCCTTGGCGCTGTCACGGCCGGCCATCGACAGCGCACTGCGCGCCGACGGCCACGGCTACGTGTTGACGCTGCGCTCGGCCACGCTGGTGCGTGCGCTGTGGATCGCGTTCGATGGGCGGGATGCCACGCTCGACGACAACGCACTGGACCTGGTGCCGGGCGAGACGGTGACGATCCGGCTGCGCGCGGATGCCGATCTGGCGACGCTGCAGAAGGCGCTGAGGCTCACCTCGTTGGTCGATACAACCGCCGCCCTGTAGCGGCGGGAGCTGGTCAGCGCTTACGGTTGGTGAGCTATCCTCCATCGTATCGTTGAACAGGCCACGCACGTGTTTTCAGCAGACCAACGCATCATCCAGAGCAGGTGGCAGGAAGAAGCGTATCCCCGTCGGAATTCACTTGCTTTCGCGAATGGATTTTACTGCCTGTTCGAAACGTCCGAGCAGCACCCGGGGGTGATGGAGAAGACATGGATTCCGGCGTCGGATGCGTGGCAGGTGGGCGCCCATGGTTGTGAGGGGCTGGCAATACTGAGTGCCATCACGCTGTCGACAGACACGCTGATCACCTGTGGCGAGTGCTGCGCCGCAGGTGAAGATGGCTTCATCGCAGTGAGCGAGGCCGCGACCAATCGGCTGATCTGGCTGCTGGTGCTGAGCCGAACGGACCCGTTCGTCGCCCTGGCGCTGGAGGACGATCGCATCCGCGCCACCTCGTCGAGCGGCACAACGATCCTCATCCTGTTGCACCGCCCGGACCAGCTATCCATCGCTTGGGGATGAAGAGGCTGGGTGCCGCAATCGCGCGGAAGGCATCCACGCATGAATCATGCTACGTGCCCGGCGGCAGCCGCTCTGCGCATGGCGATCCGTTCATTGGATTGGCGCCCCATGGAGCCGCGTGGATCTACCCGGTTACAGCGTGATCTGCTGGAAATTCTCAACGCGGTCGTGGCCGTGCGTGGCTTCACCACTGCGCGGCAACGGGTAATCCTCAAGCCGATCCAGCAGACGGGTCTGCAGGCCCGCCTCGCGGGCAGCATCCAGCTCTTCCACCACATCGGACAGGAACAGGATCTGCCCGGGCGGCACGCCGATCGCCTCGACGATGTGGCGGTAGCTGTCCGCCTCGCGCTTGCCGCCGACTTCGGTGTCGAACCAGCCCGAGACCAGCCCCGTCAGGTCACCGGCCTCGCTGAAGCCGAAGAACAGCTTCTGCGACGGGACCGAACCGGAGGAATAGACGTACAGCGGCTTGCCCTCGGCATGCCAGCCCTTCAGCACGGCGGCCACTTCCGGGTAGAAGTGCGCTTTGTAATCGCCGTTGCGATAACCAGCTTCCCAGATCATGCCCTGCAGCGCCTTGAGCGCGGTGTGCTTGCGGTCCTGGTCGATCCAGCCCTGCAGCGTCTCCACGATCAGGCTGTCCTGGCAGGCGCCGCCGATCTCCACCGCCACCGCGTCCAGCCAGCGGCGCACCTGCGGCTCCTGGCCATGCGCGGCGACGAACGCCGGCAGCGCCTTGCGCGCATACGGGAACAGCACGTTCTTGACGAACGAAATGCTGCTGGTGGTGCCCTCGATATCGGTGAGGATGACGGTCGGATGCGGCATGGATCAATCGGCCTGGTGCTGTGCGGGGTGGTAACGCGGGAAGGTCTGGGCGATGTCGCTGCCGGTGAAATGGCCGACCCAGCCATCCGGCTCGGTGAAGAAGCGGATCGCCACGAAGCTCGGCTCCTCGCCCATGTCGAACCAGTGGGTGATGCCATCGGGCACGGCGATCAGGTCGTTCTTGACGCACTCGATCTCGTAGACCTTGCCGTCCACGTGCAGGGTGAACAGCCCCGACCCGGCAACGAAGAAGCGGACCTCGTCTTCCTTGTGGAAGTGCTCGTCCAGGAACTTCTTGCGCAGCTCGGCGCGGTTCGGGTTGTCCGGCGCGATCGACGCGACGTCCACGCTCTTGAAGCCGTGCGTGGCAACCAGCCGGTCGATATCGACCTTGTAGGCGGCGAAGACCTCGTCCTGGCTGGCGCCCGGCGCGACTTCATGGGCCGCCTGCCAGCGCTCGAAGGTGACGCCGATCGGCTTGAGTTCGGCGGCGATCGCCTCGCCATCCCGGCTGTCGAACAGCGGGACATCCGGGGCGGTGTCATCAAATATGCGGAGTCGGCTCATGGCGGCGGCATCGAGGCGAAGAGGGGAAGGAAAGGGTACCAGTGCGGCGCCGGGGTGGGGGCGACGCACTGATGCCGAAGCGCGGAATACAGATTCTCTTCAGGAATCTGAGCGCGATCAGCCGCGCAGCTTGCGCAGCTCCAGCTCACAGTGCAGCAGGAATTCGAAGGCTTCCATGTGGCGGCGCGCCTCGGCCATGGTGCGGCCCCACGCGTACAGGCCGTGGCCGTCGATCAGGTAGCCCCACAGCGGCTGGGTGTCGAGCAGGGCATCGACCTGGGCCGAGAGCACGTCCATGTCCTGGGTGTTGGCGAACACCGGCACATCGACCGCCATCTCGTGGGTGCTGTTGCCGTGGAAGGCCTTCAGCAGCTCGTAGCCTTCCAGCCGGATGTGGCCCTGCGGCGCATACAGCCGCGAGGCGATGGTCTGCACCGGCGAATGGGTATGCAGCACGCAGCCGATCTCCGGGAAACGGCGGTACAGCTGGGTGTGCAGCAGGGTCTCGGCGGAGGGGCGCAGCGGGCGGCCGACGGCCTTGCCGTCGAAATCCACCACCATGATGTCGTCCTCCACCAGCCGGCCCTTGTCCTTGCCGGAGACGGTGATCGCGGCATGGCGGTCATCCAGCCGGTGGGAGAAGTTGCTGCTGGTGGCCGGGGTCCAGCCGGCGTGGGCCAGCTCGCGGACGTTGTCGATCAGCAGCTGGGCCAGTTCGCTCAGGCGCGCGGTGTCGTACGGGAAGGTGGGGGTGCTCATGCCGGTCATTTTAGCTAGGTCAAACGCTAAAAGCAGGTCTGGCGATTGGGCCGGACGGGGTGGGGTTTGCGGGGGACGCCGCAAGTACGTCCCTGTAGCCTCCAGGGATGGATTCACGGCGTCCCCCGCGAACCCACACCACCCCGCCAAACCGACCGAAACAGGACAGCTGACGCTTCGGCCGGTGCGTCGGCCGTTGGCTTAGGCGTGATCCTTACTTCCCGCGCAAGCGGCTATGGCGATAACCGTAGCTGAAGTAGATCGCGAAACCACCCAGCGTCCAGAAGCCCATCAGCATCCAGTTGTGCGCCGTCATCGCCGTCAGCAGCGCGATGCAACTGAGCACGCCCAGACTGCAGATCAGCCACGCCATCGGCATCCGGAACGGACGCGGCAGGTCCGGCTGGGTGCGGCGCAGGATCAGCACGCCCGCGCAGACCGCCGCGAACGCGATCAACGTGCCCATCGAAGTCAGCTCACCGAGGACGTCGAGCGGGAACACCGCTGCCAGCAACGCGATGCCGATGCCCGTGATCACCGTGTTGATGTGCGGCGTGCGGTACTTGGGGTGGATCTTGGTGAACAGCGGCGGCAACAGCCCGTCGCGGCCCATGATCATGAAGATGCGCGGCTGCGCGATCACCATCACCAGCACCACCGAGGACAGCCCGATCAGCGCGCCGATCTCCACGACCACGCGCAGCCAGCCCAGCTGCGGATGCGCCGCCACCGCGGTCACCACCGGCTCGTCCGTGCCCAGCAGCTGGTACGGCACCAGCCCGGTCATCACCGCCGCCATGGCGATGTACAGCACCGTGCAGATCACCAGCGAGAGCATCATGCCGATCGGCATGTCGCGCTGCGGCTTGTGCGATTCCTGCGCGGCCACCGAGACCGCC
The DNA here is from genome assembly GCF_041080745.1 of Stenotrophomonas sp. JAG2. Classification (NCBI taxonomy): domain Bacteria; kingdom Pseudomonadati; phylum Pseudomonadota; class Gammaproteobacteria; order Lysobacterales; family Lysobacteraceae; genus Stenotrophomonas; species Stenotrophomonas sp. JAG2. The sequence goes on from NZ_JBEUMH010000010.1 coordinate 92,478, forward strand.
TCGAAACCGATGTAGGCGAAGAAGACCATCGCCGCACCGCGCAGCACGCCATCGAAGCCGTACTTGCCCGGGCCTTCGTTGTCCGGAATGAACGGCGTCCAGTTGGCCGGATCCACGTACTTCCAGCCCACCACGATCACCAGCAGGATCAGCGCGGTCTTGAGCACCACCATCGCCATGTTCATGGCCGAGGATTTGCTGATGCCCACGTAGCACAGCCAGGTCAGCAGCAGCACCAGCACGGCGGCCGGGATGTTGGCGATGGCGCCGGTCGGGCGCAGCTGGCCATCGAGTGGCGCACTGACCAGCGCGGCCGGCAGATGGATGTCGAAGTGACTGAGCAGGCTCAGGAAATAGCCGGTCCAGCTGACCGCCACCGCCGAGGCGGAAACGCCGTATTCCAGCACCAGCATCCAGCCGATGAACCAGGCCGAGAGCTCGCCGAACGTGGCATAGGTATAGGTGTAGGCACTGCCGGAGACCGGCACCATCGCCGCGAACTCGGCATAGGCCATCGCGCAGAACGCGCAGCAGATCGCGGCCAGTACGAACGACAGCATGATCGCCGGGCCGGCATGGTTGGCCGCGGCCTGGCCGGTGATCACGAAGATGCCGCCGCCGATGACCGCGCCGATGCCCAGCGCGGTCAGGCCCCAGGGGCCGAGGGTACGGCGCAGGCTCAGGCCGTTGGCGTCTTCATGGGCGGCGTGCGGATGCTTGGTGGCCCACAGTTGCTTGAACATGGTTTGGAATTCTTCTCAGGCGCGACGTATCAAACGACCGCGCCGGCACTGGGCCGGCCCGGCAGCATTCAGGCGGACTTCTTGTTCAGCTTGCTGTGGCGGATGCCGTAGCCGAAGTAGATGCACAGGCCCAGCAGGGTCCAGGCCACGAACAGGTGCCAATGCACCACGAACGCCTGGTAGAACAGGAACAGACAGGCGAGCGCGCCTACCGGGCAGATGATCCACACCAGCGGCACACGGAACGGCCGTTCCAGCTCCGGGCGCGTGTAGCGCAGGATCAGCACGCCGATGCATACCGTGGCGAACGCCAGCAGGGTGCCCATCGAGACCAGCTCGCCGAGCACGTTCAGCGGCACGGTGCCCGCCAGGGTGGCGGCGATGGCACCCACCACGATCGTGCTCCAGTACGGGGTGCGGAAGCGCTTGTGCACCTTGCCGAAGATCTTCGGCAGCAGGCCGTCGCGGGAGATCGTGTAGGCGATGCGGGTCTGGCCCATCATCATCACCAGCACCACCGAGGACAGGCCGGCGATCGCACCGATTTCCACCGCGGTCTTGAGCCAGGACAGGGTCGGGTAGGGCTCCAGCGCGGTGGCGACCGGCTTGTCGGTGCCCAGCAGGTGGTACGGCATCATGCCGGTGAGTACGGCGCAGACGATGATGTAGACGATGGTGCACACGGCCAGCGAGCCGAGCAGGCCGATCGGCATGTTGCGCTGCGGATCCTTGGTTTCGCCGGCAGCGGTGGAGACCGCATCGAAGCCGATGTAGGCGAAGAACACGATGGTCGCCGCACGGAACACGCCGCTCCAGCCGAACTCACCCGGCACGCCGGTGTTCTCCGGAATGAACGGGGTCCAGTTGGCCGGGTCCAGATGCGCCGCACCGAAACCGATGAACAGACAGATCACGGTGACCTTGATCGCCACGATGATCGCGTTGACGAAGGCCGACTGGGTCACGCCGACGTACAGCAGGCCGGAGACGGCCGCCACGATCAGTACCGCCGGCAGGTTGAACAGCTTGCCGGAGGAGATGAATTCATGGCCGGTCCAGGCGATGGGCGCGGCGCTCAGCGCATCCGGGAACGGCATGTTGAGCGTGGTGGTGATGAAGCTGATCAGGTACGCCGACCAGCCCACCGCGACCGAGGCCGAGGCGAACAGGTACTCCAGCACCAGGCACCAGCCGATGAACCAGGCCATGCCCTCACCGAGAGTGGCGTAAGAGTAGGAGTAGGCGCTGCCGGAGACCGGCATCATCGCCGCGAACTCCGCGTAGCACAGGCCGGCCAGTGCGCAGGCGAAGCCGGCAAACACGAACGACAGCATCACTGCAGGGCCGGCGTGGTTCGCCGCGGCCTGGCCGGTGAGCACGAAGATGCCGGCACCGATCACCGCACCGATGCCGAGCAGGATGAGGTGTTTCGCTGTGAGGGTCCGTTTCAGTGTGGGCTCGCCGTCCAGGCTGCCTTCGATGGGCTCGCCGGCATCGACGTGCGGTGCCGGTGCGACCGGTTTGACCCTCAACAGAGACTTCAGCATGCAGTGCTTCCCTAAATGAACAAAGGTGAGGCGCGCGGTACATTGCCGCACGCCCTGATGGCGACTGGGCGCCCCAGCGGTGCGGGGCCCGCTGTACCTTAGCCAAAGCTGAAGCCGCTGTACAAGCACAAATGCAGCATGGCCGAGCGATAATCGGCCAAATCCGCACGATGCCCGCGCCTGCCATGTCGTTGAACCCCGAATCCATTGCCATTCCTGACGCTGCCCTGCGCAGTCAGCTTGACGCCTACGCCCGCCGACACCCCGGGGACGCGGCGCTCGCTGACGAATTCAGCACATTGCTGGACGATCCGGAAAACCCGTTCCTGCGCGAGCGCCTGGCCGGGCACTTCACCGGCAGTGCGTGGCTGGTCAGCGCCGACGGGCAGCGCGTGCTGCTGACCCACCACCGCAAGCTGGACCGCTGGCTGCAGCTGGGCGGCCATGCCGACGGCGAGCGCGATCTGGCCCAGGTCGCGCTGAAGGAGGCCGAGGAAGAGTCCGGGCTGACCGCGCTGGTGCTGGAGGATGGCGAACTGTTCGACATCGACAAGCACTGGATCCCCGAACGCAGGGACGTGCCCGGGCATTGGCATTACGACGCCCGCTACGTGGTGCGGGCGCTGGGCAGCGAGCAGTTCGCGGTCAGCGAAGAGTCGCTGGCGCTGGCCTGGCGCGATATCCGTGACGTGGCCAACGCGGCGATCGAGACCCCGGATGGGGACGATTCGCTGCCGCGCATGGCCAAGCGCTGGCTGGCGCGTTAATAAAGCACACGGGTGCGCAGCGTGCCCGGGATGGCCGCCAGCTCGTCGCGCACGGCGCCGGCCTGGGCTTCGCTGGCGGTGATGTCGATCACCACGTAGCCGACCTTCGGATCGGTGCGCAGGAACTGGCCGTCGATGTTGACGTTGTGGCGCGAGAAGATCTCGTTGACCTTGGACAGCACGCCCGGCACGTTCTGGTGGATGTGCAGCAGGCGCAGGCTCTCGGCATGCTCGGGCAGGGTCACCTCCGGGAAGTTGACCGCCGAGAGGGTGCTGCCGTTGTCGCTGTAGCGCACCAGCTTGGCCGCCACTTCCACGCCGATGTTGTCCTGCGCTTCCAGCGTGCTGCCGCCCACGTGCGGGGTCAGGATCACGTTGTCGTGGGCCGTCAGCGGGGAGACGAAGGCATCGCCGTTGCCCTTGGGCTCGACCGGGAACACGTCCAGCGCCGCGCCGCCGAGATGGCCCGAGCGCAGCGCCGCATCCAGCGCGTCGATGTCGACCACGGTGCCGCGCGCGGCATTGATCAGGTGCGCGCCGGGGCGCATCCGCGCCAGTTCATCGGCGCCGATCATCCACTGCGTGGCCGGGGTTTCGGGCACGTGCACGGTTACGATGTCGGCGCGCGCCAGCAGGTCGTCCAGGCTGATCGCCGCCCGGGCATTGCCCAGTGAGAGCTTGGTTTCCACATCGTGGAAGATCACCTGCATGCCCATCGCCTCGGCCATCACGCCGACCTGGGTGCCGATATGGCCATAGCCGATGATGCCCAGCGTCTTGCCGCGCACCTCGTGGCTGCCCGCCGCTGATTTGGACCAGCCACCGCGATGGCACTCGGCGTTCTTCTGCGGGATGCCGCGGGTGAGCATGATCGCCTCGGCGATCACGAGCTCGGCCACGCTGCGGGTGTTGGAGTAGGGTGCGTTGAACACCGGGATGCCGGCCAGTTCCGCCGCCTCCAGGTCGACCTGGTTGGTGCCGATGCAGAAACAGCCGACCGCCATCAGGCGCTTGGCATGCACCAGCACATCCGCGCTCAGCTGGGTGCGCGAGCGGATGCCGACGATGTGGGCCTCGGCGATCCGGGCCTTGAGTTCGTCTTCGGGCAGCGCCTTGCTGTGCAGTTCGATCTGCGAATAGCCGGCCGCGGTGAACACGTCGATCGCGGTCTGGCTGACCCCCTCGAGCAACAGTACGCGGATATCCTGCTTCGGGAACGAGGTCTTTTTCGGCGACATGGGCGGCGTGCGACGTGTGGCGGCGGGAGCCCCCAACTATGCCAGAAGCCAGCGCCGATGGTGCGGTGCGCCAATCGCTGGCCTGACAGTTTCAGATGCACCTATTTGGGTAGGGCTGGCGAGGGCGATCGACGCCCCGGCGACTGGACGCGGCCCGTAGCGGCTGGCAGGCTTGCGGGCTCCCCCGGCACTGCCAGACGCCCCATGACCGATCCGCGCCTTGATTCGCTGCTGCACGATTGCCCCGGGCTGCGCCTGAAGACCGATCCGGCCGATCTGGAGCACTACGGCCGCGACTGGACCCGCCGCTGGACGCCGGCGCCACTGGCGATCGCGCTGCCGGGCACGGTCGAGGAGGTGCAGGCGATCCTGCGCTGGGCCAGTGCCCGCAACGTGGCGGTAGTGCCTTCCGGCGGCCGGACCGGCCTGTCGGGTGGCGCCGTCGCAGCCGATGGGGAACTGGTGCTCAGCCTGGAACGGATGAACAAGCCGCTGGCCTTCGATGCCGTCGACCGCACCCTGACCGTGCAGGCCGGCATGCCGCTGGAGGCGGTGCACAACACAGCGCTCGAGCACGGGCTGATCTATCCGGTGGATTTCGCCGCGCGCGGGTCGTGCTCGATCGGCGGCAACATCGCCACCAACGCCGGCGGCATCCGCGTGATCCGTTACGGCAATACCCGCGAGTGGATCGCCGGCCTGACGGTGGTGACCATGGCCGGGGAGCGGGTGGAGCTCAACAAGGGCCTGATCAAGAATTCCAGCGGCTACGACTTCCGCCAGCTGCTGATCGGCTCGGAAGGCACGCTGGGCGTCATCGTGGAAGCGACCCTGAAGCTCACCGACCCGCCGCCGGCGAGCAACGTGATGCTGCTGGCACTGCCCTCGTTCGAGGTGCTGATGCAGGTGTTTGCCGCGTTCCGCGAACGGCTGCAGCTGCAGGCCTTCGAATTCTTCACCGACCGCGCGCTCGAGCACGTGCTGGCGCACGGTGCGCAGGCGCCGTTCGATGAGGTCCATCCGTATTACGTGGTGACCGAGTTCGCTGCGGGCGATGAGGCCCAGGAAGCCGCCGCGATGGCCGCCTTCGAAGACTGCATGACGCACGGCTGGGTCAGCGATGGCGTGGTCAGCCAGAGCGATGCGCAGGCCGCGCAGCTGTGGCGGCTGCGCGAAGGCATCACCGAGGCGGTGGCGCGCTACAAACCCTACAAGAACGACGTTTCGGTGCGGATCTCGGCGATGCCGGCGTTTCTCGCCGAAACCCAGGCGCTGATCGGGCAGGCGTACCCGCAGTTCGACGTGGTCTGGTTCGGACACATCGGCGACGGCAACCTGCACATCAACGTGCTCAAGCCGGACGGCACCGCGGATGCCGAGTTCCTGACCCAGTGCGAGCATGTCACCAAGCTCCTCGCTGGCGTGTTGAGCCGGTTCGACGGCAGCATTTCGGCCGAGCACGGGATCGGCCTGGTCAAGAAAGGCTATCTGGACAGCACCCGCAGCGCCGCGGAAATCGCCTTGATGAAGGCGGTCAAACGCGCGTTTGATCCCCAAGCGCTGCTGAATCCCGGCAAGGTCTTCGACCTCTGAGACAAGACAGGATTTCACGCAGCCTATACGCTCTGTGCTTTCCACCACGAACGACACCCTGATGATGCGTCCGATCCTGCTTCTTGCCGTGCTTGCCCTGCCGCTGTCTGCGATGGCGTCCAGTTTTGCCGGCAGCTCCGCCGGCTCCGCATCGGGCGCATCCTCGGCCGGTTCGTCCAGCTCGGGCGATGACAAGATCGTGCTCGATGCGCGTGATGACGCTGCGGCCTTCGTGGCCAGCGACGGCGCCATCCGTGGCGCACGCCTGGAAGCGGCGCTGCTGCACCTGCGCGAGCAGGGTGCTGCGCAGCAGGCCAGTGACATGGCGCTGGCCAGGACCCTGCTGGCACGCTGATGCAACCCGCCGGTCAGGTCCGCCGCTGGCGCTGGGCGGTCCTGATCGCGTGGCTGGCCGCGCCTTGGGCGCACGCCGCGCTGCAGCTGGACCTGCAACCGCAGGGATTGAACACGGCGCAGATCGTCGCCGCCGAGCGCACCCTGCAGCAGGTACGCACGCGCCTCCCTTCCGGGTGGCAGGAACGGTTCCAGCAGCCGGTCCTGGTCCGCTGGTCGGACACGTTGCCTGCCCACGTGCACGGCCGTGCCCACAACGGCACGATCACCCTGCAGCGCGCGCTGCTCGACACGGTGCAGGAGGATCAACCATTGCCGCGCCCGCTCGAGGCGGCACTGATCCATGAACTGACCCACGTGCTGGACCGTTCGCCGCAGGGCGGCTGGTCACGCGACGCGCGCCTGCGCGATCTGGCCGGCTGGCAGCGACGCCCGTGGAAACTCGGCCGCACCGGCAACGCCTTCAGCGGGCGCAGCCCCGATGATTACGAGCGTGCCAGCCCGGCCGAGTTCCTGGCGGTCAACGCCGAGCACCTGCTGCTCGATCCCGGGTACGCCTGCCGTCGACCGGCCGTCGCCGCGTGGTTCTCCAACCACCTGGGGCCGATCGCGCACGCGGTCGACTGCGACACCCGTCTGCCGTTGATGCAGGCCGAAGAGGAGGCGGGCGCTGCGACGCTGCTCGAGCTGGATCCAGCGCGGGTTTACGGCGTCGACTACCTGCTCGCCGAGGGCAATGACCAGCTGATGAGCCGCTGGGGCCACAGCATGCTGCGGCTGGTGATCTGCGCGCCGGGGCGGCCACGCGGGCCGGCCTGCCGGATGGACCTGTCCCATCACCGCGTGCTGTCCTACCGCGCCTTCGTCGGCGATGTGCAGATCTCCAGCTGGCGCGGGCTGACCGGTGCCTATCCCTCGCGTCTGTTCGTGCTGCCGCTCAACCAGGTCATCAACGAATACACCCAGCTCGAGCTGCGGGGGCTGTCCTCGGTGCCCTTGGCGATGGATCAGCAGGACATCGCCGGCCTGCTCGAGCGTGTCGCGCAGGTTCACTGGAGCTACGACGGGCGCTATCTGTTCGTCAGCAACAACTGCGCGGTGGAGACCGGCAAGCTGCTGCAGGAAGGCGTGCCGCGCCTGGCGTCGCCCGGTTTGAACCGGCTCACCCCGCGCGGCCTGCTGACCCGTCTGGAGCGCCTGGGCGTGGCGGATGCCAGCGTGCTGGCCGATCGCGGGCAGGCGACCCGGCAGGGCTATTACTTCGCGTCGGCGGAAGCGCATTACCAGCAGCTGTTCGATGTCGCCCGCCGGCAGCTGCCGCTGGGCACGGCGAACGTCGGCGACTGGTTGCGGCAGCCGGCCAGTGAGCGGGCGCGCTGGGTGGAGCAGGGCGATCTGCGCGCCACGGCGGCCCTGTTGTTGCTGGAGCAGGCGGCACTACGCCGCGAGGAACTGCGTGCGCGCGATGTCCTGAAGCGGCTGCTCGGCGATCCGGACGCGGGCGATGCCGCAGCGCGCGACAGGCTGCGCGCGTTGCTCGAGGACACCGGGCAGCTGGTCAGCCCGGCCGCCCTGGTGAAGGGGGGAGGCTACGGTCTGCCCTCCGCCGATGAGCGCGCGATGGCCGCCGAAGCTGCAATGCAGCTCAGTGCGCAGGGCGCGCCGGCCTGGAAGGCGCTGCAACGGCAGTTGAAGCAACGCCTGCCGGTGCGGCAGCAACGCGAGCTGGCCACGATCGACAGCTCGCTGGTCCGGCTCGGCGCGCGGATGCGCGAACTGGCCCGGGAAGACGGCGTTACTGCCGCGGCAGCTCGATGACGAAGCGCGCGCCGCCCAGCGTGCTGGCTGTGCAGGCGACGCGGCCGCCATGCGCATCGGCGATTGCCTTGACCACCGCCAGCCCCAGCCCGCTGCCACCGCGCTGACGCGAGCGCGAGCCATCGCCGCGCAGGAAAGGATCGAAGATCTGCTCACGCAGCGCCGCATCGATGCCGGGCCCTTCGTCGTCGATGGCGATCTGTACGTGGGTGGCGCTGTCGTGCACGGCGATGCGGACCCTTCCGGGCGTGGCGTAGCGCCGCGCATTCTCCAGCAGCGCCATCAGCGCCTGGCGGACCCGGGTCGGGTCGCAATGCGCCGGATGCTCCTCGCGCGAGGTTTCCAGCTCCAGCACGAAGCCGCTGCTGCGGAAGCCCGGGTCGACCAGGGTCATCACCGACTGCACTTCCTGCACCACATCGTTGCGGGCGCGGCGGACATCCAGGCGGGCGCTGTCGGCCAGGCCCAGCACGCGCAGGTCCTCGATCAGCCGCGACAGCCCTTCGACCTGGGCCAGCAGGCTGCGGAACTGGCCTTCATCCGGGGCGAACACCCCTTCGGCCAGGCCCTGGAGGCGGCCGCGCAGGATGGTGACCGGCGTGCGCAGCTCGTGCGCGATCGCCGCGTGCCACATCACCCGGTCGGCCTCGATGTTCTGCAGCCGGCGCGCCATCGCGTTGAAGTCGTCCACCAGCAGCGCCACTTCGCCGAGCGAGCGATCACTGACCGCGGCGCGCGCGCCCAGGTCACCATCGGCAAGCCGGCCGATGCTGTCCACCACCGCATTGAGCGGGGTCAGGATGCGCTGGGACAAACGTACCGAGGCGGCGACGGCCAGGGTCAGCCCGATCAGGGTCACGCCCACCATCCAGACCAGCTCGGGGCCGCTGGGCACCCAGCTGACCGGCTCCTCGGCGCCACCGGGGTAGAACGCCACCAGCACGGCATACAGCAGGTAGGAGCTGAGGATCACCATCACGATGACCGCCAGCACCATCATCGACATCGACAGCACGATGTGCCGGCTCAGGCCCGAGCGGCGCATCAATGGTCCGCCGCCAGCCGGTAGCCGACGCCGCGCACGCTGGCCGGCACGTTGGCCAGGCCGACATCATCGAGTTTGCGCCGCAGCTTGCTGACGTGGCTGTCCACGGTGCGCTCCAGCGCTTCGCTTTCCGGCAGGCACGCGTGCATGAGTTCGCTGCGGCTGAAGATGCGCATCGGTGCCAGCGCCATGCAGTGCAGCAGTTTGTATTCGGTCAGGGTGAGCAGCAGTTCGTGGCTGTAGCCATCGCCTTCGACATGCACGGCGTGGTGCTCCGGATCGATCACCAGGCTGCCCACGCGCAGGATCTCCGGTGCGCTGGGGCGCGGCGCATTCAAGGTTCGGCGCAGCACCGCACGCACCCGCGCGGCGACTTCGGCCGGGTTGAAGGGTTTGACCACGTAATCGTCCGCGCCCATCCGCAGCGCGGTGAGCTTGTCCAGGTCCTGGTCCAGCGCGGTCAACATGATCACCGGCGTATCGCCGCGCTGGCGCAGCGTATTGAGCACGGTCCAGCCGTCCATGCCCGGCATCTGCACGTCGAGCAGGACCAGGTCCGGCCGCGCGCTGCGATGCAGGGCGAGGGCGCTGAGGCCGTCCTGCGCGCGCAGCGTGCGCAGGCCTTCGCGGGCCAGGTAGGCCGCGACGATGTCGGCGATCTCGGGTTCGTCCTCGACGATCAGGACCAGGGCGTTGAGCGAATGATCCCAGCGCGCGGTGGGGGCGCCGGGTGAATCGGAGGCGGGCATGCAGGGCAGGGCCGGAAGGTGCTTGTGCTCCATCGTATCTCCACACTTCCTCCATCGAAACCCCACTGAGCCCGCGCAGACTGCGGCCATCGTGATTTCAGCCGGTGTTCCGGCCCTGTGCTGCGGATGAAGAACTCCAGATGGATGGCCGCCCTTGGGGCGGCGAAAGAGGCGCGGCGCGTGCGCGGCGGGCGCGTGACGCTGCGACGATGGCGGGTGCACACATGAACGCGCTTCTGCAACCGGCACACGTCGAGGCAGCCGAGGCGCGGCTCTGGGATGCGCTGGTCCAGTGGCAGCCGCAGCAGTTGCGTGCGTTGCTGTCGCCGGCACTGTTCCTGACCGACCACGCTGGCCACCGCCAGGATGCGTCCCCGCTGCTGGCGGGCTGGAACGCACGGCGCATCCGCATCGCCGCGATCGAGCGGCAGCAGACCGAGCAGCTCGCCTGCGGCGCGATGGTGCTGGTCACCGGCGAGCTGCGCATCCACCTCGATGGCGAGCACGGCAGGCGCCTGCACACGATGCGCCTGCTGCGGGTCTGGACGCGCAGCAGCGCCGCGCCGGGCGTGCATCTGCTGTCGATGTGCGTGCTCCCTGCATCGCCACCGCTGCACTGAACCGCGCGTTCAGCAGGGCGGGCGGGGTCAGCGCCGCTTCACCTGTTCTCACGGCGCGGCAGGTACGATCAAGTGTTGTCGACGTTATCGCAAGGAGTTCCTCATGCGCGCATCTCCCTGGTTGTTGAGCCTGGCCGTTACCGGCGTACTCGCCGCCTGCCAACCGGCCACCGAGAGCAGCCCCGCCGCCGACGGCAGCGAAGCGCCGCCCCCCCTCGATGCCTCCACGGCCGATGAGCGCAGCTACGCCTTCCGCTGTGGCGAGCTGGAAGTGCATGCCACCTACCGCGGCCAGGATTCGGCGACGGTGGTGGTGGGCGACCGCACCTTCCCGATGTCGTCGCAGCCGGCCGCATCCGGTGCCAAGTATGGCGATGGGCAGGGCAACGAATTCTGGACCAAGGGCACCACCGACGGGATCCTGATCCTCAAGGGCGAGCCGGATCGCACCTGCACCGGCACCGGCGAGCAGGGCGGCGAAGCACCGCCGGCCAACCCCACGGCCAATGCGGATGCCGATGCGGCGGACGGGTTCCGCGCGACCGGCAACGAGCCCGGCTGGCTGGCCCAGGTCGGTGCGGGTGCGACGCCGGCGCTGCACATCGAGATGGATTACGGCGAGCGCAAGCTCGAGATTCCCAGCCCCACGCAGGGCCGTGATGGCTGGTCCGGTACCGCCGCCGATGGCACCCCGGTCAAGCTGACTTTCCAGCGCACGGTGTGCCAGGACGATATGAGCGGCCAGGCCTTCGGGGCCACCGCGATGCTGACGGTCGGTGCGCGCCAGTACCATGGGTGTGGCGATTTTGCCGGTGCGCCGTCGCTGGCAGCCAAGCCCTGATCGATCCGTCGTCACCGGATGCGCGCGTGCGCGTCCGGTGAGGCATCACATGCCGCGCGGGCAGGGATTGGGCAGCGCGCGGCTGCGCGTATCCAGGACCAGTTCGTTGCGGGTGCCGAGCAGCATCAGCTCGGTGTGCACCAGGCAATTGTCCGCATGGCGCTGCAGAAGCTGGTTGAACAGCCCGGCGCGGTCGTCGCAGTACTCATGGATCGCATACGCCAGTTCGCGGGCGCGGTCCTCGTCGTAGGCTTCTTCGCCGGCGAAGTGCTGGCACGCGCTTTCGCGGCCCAGGAACGCCTGCACGTCGCCCGGCATCGCGCAGTACATGCGGATGTCTTCGGCCACGAACAGCTCGGCAGGCACGTCGCAGCGTGCATTGCCGGTGGTATCGACCGCTGCCGCGGCGGCCGCGGCTTCGGGGTCCAGCGTCTCGCTCTCCACCGCCCGCGGCGAGCACGCCGCGAGCAGCAGGAGCAGGACGGTCGGAGCGGACCGCTTAGTCGGCACGGCCGGCGAATTCACCGGTGGTGGTGTTGACCAGCACGCGCTCGCCGTTGGCGATGTACTCCGGCACCATGATCTCGATGCCGGTGCTCAGCTTGGCCGGCTTCGGGCGCTTGGTGGCGGTGCCGCCCTTGAGCTCCGGCGGGGTCTCGACCACTTCCAGCACCACGCTGGTCGGCAGCTGTACGCCCACCGGGGTCTCGTCGATCACCTGCACGTAGATGCCGGTCAGGCCATCGGTGATGTAGCCGGCGTCATCGCCGAGCACGTCCGCGTCGACCATGTACGGGGTGTAGTCCTCGTCGTCCAGGAAGACGAAGGCGTCGCCGTCCATGTACGAGTAGGTCGCCTGGCGGCGCAGCAGTTCGACTTCCGGCAGGTTGTCGTCGGCATCGAAGCTGGAATCGAGCTTGTTGCCGCCGGGCACGCTGTACATGATGAAACGGAAGCGGACATTGCCGCCGCGGCCCTGCGGGGAGCTGCGTTCGATGTCGCGGATCTGGTAGACGCCGTTGTTGAATTCGACGACGTTGCCTTTCTTGATGTCGCTGGCTTTCATGGGAATGAAGGTCGGTTCGTGGAGGTGGCGGGTGCCGGAACCGGGCACCCAGCGGGTTGCGTGCTCGCTTACTTCGGCGCCAGACGCACGGCGCCGTCAAGGCGGATGGTCTCGCCGTTGAGATAGGTGTTGCCCAGGATGTAGGCGACCAGGCCGGCGAAATCGTCCGGCTTGCCCAGGCGCGGCGGGAACGGGATGGAGGCGGCCAGCGATTCCTGCACGGCCGGCGGCATGCCGTCGACCATCGGGGTCCAGAAGATGCCCGGGGCGATGGTCATCACGCGGATGCCGAAGCGCGACAGCTCGCGGGCCATCGGCAGGGTCATGCTGACCACGCCGCCCTTGGAGGCGGCATAGGCGGCCTGGCCGATCTGGCCCTCATAGGCGGCCACGCTGGCGGTGTTGATGATCACGCCGCGCTCGCCGTCCTCGCCCGGGGTGTTGTGCTGCATGCGGTTGGCGGCGGCCTTGGCGACGTTGAAGCTGCCGACCAGGTTGACCATCACCGTGCCCTGGAAGTTGGCCAGCGGCATCGGCGCTTCTTTGCCCAGTACGCGGCCGGCGCCGAGGATGCCGGCGCAGTTGACCGCCACGTTCAGCCCGCCCAGGAAGTCGCAGGCGGCCTCGATCTGCGCGGCCACGGCGGCTTCATCGCTGACGTTGGTGCTGTAGTAGCGCGCATTGGCCTGGCCCAGTTCGGCCACGGCGGCGGCACCCTTCTCGTCATTGAGATCGAACAGGGCCACCTTGGCGCCGTGAGCGACCAGGTGCTGGGCCACGGACAAGCCGAGGCCGGAGACACCGCCGGTGATGACGGCGCGGACAGAAGACAGCTGCATTGCACGATCCCGCTGGTTCAAGAACCGCCGATTCTAACGGAAGCGGTCGCGATCACTGTTGTGCACTGCCCACGGCGACCCTCGCGCGCAGCGCCAGCCGCCGGGCGAACTCATCCGGTGCCAGCCCCGGCGCGAACAGGAAGCCCTGGCCGACCGACACCCCCAGGGTCTGCAGGAACTGGCGCTGGGCCTCCGATTCGATGCCCTCGGCCACCAGTCCCAGCCCGAGGCTGCGGGCGATCCCGCACACGGCTTCGCAGACGGCGACATCCGAGCGGTTGCCCGGGACCCCCTCGACGAACAGCTGGCTCAGTTTGAGTCCGTGGATCGGCAGCCGGCGCAGGTAGTTCAGCGCGCTGTAGCCTTCGCCGAAGTCGTCGATGGTGAGCAGCACGCCCATCTCGCGCAGCTGCGCGAAGGTGCGCAGGGTGTCCGGCGCGTCCTCGATCAGGACCCGTTCGGTGAACTCCAGCTCCAGCGCGCTGCCGGGCAGGTGGAACTCATCCAGCACCGCGCGCACGTGCCGGGCCAGGTCTTCGCCGACGAACTGCCGGTAGGACACGTTGACCGCCACCCGTACGATGCCGAGCCCGTCATCCTGCCAGCGGCGTACCTGCCGGCAGGCCTCGCGGAGCACCCACAGGCCGATCCGGACGATGTCGCCGGTGTTCTCGGCATGGCCGATGAAGATATCCGGACGCAGCTCGCCCAGCTGCGTGTTGCGCCAGCGGATCAGTGCCTCGGCGGCGATCAGCTGGCCGCTGTGCAGGTTGACCTGCGGCTGGTACACCAGATGGAACTCATCGTCGTCCAGCGCGCGGTGCAGGCGGCTCTCGATCTGCAGGCGATCGTGCTGGCGCTGGGCCAGCTCGGGCGAGAATACCTGCCAGCCGTTGCGGCTGCGCCGCTTGCAGTCGTACATGGCGATGTCGGCGTTCTGGATCAGCTGCTGGGGGCGCAGTCCGTCCTGCGGCGCGCGCGCGATGCCGATGCTGGTGGTCACCGGAAACTCGTCGGCGCCGAAACGGAACGGTGTGCTGAAGGCGCGGGTGATGGCCTCGGCCAGCTGCTCGGGCTGGTCGGCCTGGTCGCGGGTATCGCAGACCACCAGGAACTCGTCGCCGCCGAACCGCGCCAGCAATCCTTCGGTGCCGATCGCCGTGGCGATGCGGCGGGTGGCATCGATCAGCAGTTCATCGCCGGCGTTGTGGCCGAGCAGATCGTTGACGATCTTGAACCGGTCCAGATCGATGTACAGCACGGCAACCCGGCAGTGCGTCGGGTTGGCCATGCGCGTGGCCAGATCATTGAGCACCGCGTCGCGGTTCATGATCCCGGTGAGGGGATCGGTGCGCGCCTGGATGCGCAGTGTCTCCTCGGCCTGCTTGCGCGCGGTGATGTCCTGCACGGTGCCGGCGATGCGCGCGGCATCCACATCCCCGGCCTCGGCCTCGCCGATCATGCGCACCCAGAACGAGTGGCCGTCGCTGCGCTGGCCCTGCAGTTCCAGCTCGAAGGAGACCTGTTTGTCGATCACGTCCAGCAATGCCTGCTGCAGCTGCGAACGGTCATCCAGGCGCAGGCATTCGAGCAGCTCGGCCATGTCGCGCATCGGCAGCGCCTGGCCGAGGATGCGGGTCGCCTCGTCGGTCAGGTACAGGCGCTGCAGGCCACGGTCCCACTCCCAGCCGCCGATGTGCGCCAGTGACTGCGCGCGGTCGAACAGGGTGTTGTTCCGTTTGAGTTCGGTGATGTCACTGAACAGCGCGAACACATGGTCCGGTGCATCGCGCCCGTTGCCGTACACCGGCACGTTGGTGGTGGAGATCCAGATCATCCGCCCGCGCGGGCGATGGTACAGGCCGACGATGGTGCTGCGCACGATGCGGCCGCTCTGCAGCGAAACGCTGGCCGGCCACTGCTCGCGGGTGAGCGGGTGACCGTGCTCGTCCACGCTGATCCAGTCTTCCGGCGCCAGCATCGCCTGCAGGCTGCCGCCATTGCCGGCCGTGCCGAGGATGCGGTGCGCGGCCGGGTTGGCCGAGACCACGCGCAGCTGGCGGTCGAACAGGATCACGCCCTTGTCGATCGATTCCATCAGCAGCCGGTAGCGCGATTCGGCCTGCCAGCGGCTGCTCAGATCCCGGGCCACCGCCACGATGCAGTGCTCGCCCTGGTGTTCGAAGCCGGCCGAATGCACCTCGACGGGAAACCGGCTGCCGTCGCCGCGCATGTTGGTGACTTCGATGACATAGGTTTCGCCCCGGTGCAGGGCCTCCCAGACCGGGTCCAGATGGTCGCCGGGCAGGTCGGGGTTCAACAGCTCGATCGGCTGCCCGACGATCTCCTCGCGGGGGCGGCCGTAGGCGCGCACGCCGGCCTTGTTGAGGTCCAGCACCACGCCGCTTTCGCTGAGGATGCTGACCGGGTCCGGGACCGCATCGAACAGCGCGGCATAGCGACGCAGGGCCAGCTGGCGCTCGTCCATGGCTTCCTGCAGGGCCTGCTGGACATTCTCCAGCAGGCCGCGCAGCTCACCCGGCGAGCGGGCCAGTGCATGCTCCAGGGCGGCCAGCGCGTGGACGTGGGCGGTGAGGTGATCACCGACCGCAGCGTCCTTGCGCCGGCCGCCGCTTTTCATGTCGCCGCCAGCGCCTTGCCAGCCTTGCTGCCGGTCTCGCGCCCGAGGCGCGCGGCAAGCCAGCGCCCCGTGGCGGCCAGTGCCGGCAGATCGATGCCGGTGCGCATGCCGATGCCGTGCAGCATGTAGACGACGTCCTCGCTGGCGACGTTGCCGCTGGCGCCCTTGGCATACGGGCAGCCGCCCGCACCGGAGACGGCCGAGTCGACCACGCGCACGCCTTCTTCCAGGCAGGCATCGATGTTGGCCAGCGCCTGGCCATAGGTATCGTGGAAGTGCACGGCCAGCGCGGCCATCGGCAGCTCGCTGGCGACGGCCTTGAGCATCGCGCGTGCCTTGCGCGGGGTGCCGACGCCGATCGTGTCGCCGAGCGAGATTTCGTAACAGCCCATCTCGTGCAGCGCACGGGCGACGCGCACCACCCCGCTCACCGCGACCTCGCCCTGGTATGGGCAACCGAGCACGGTGGACACGTAGCCACGCACCTTGACCCCATCAGCCTTGGCCCGCTCCAGGATCGGCGCGAAGCGCGCCAGCGACTCTTCGATGCCGGCGTTGGTATTGGTCCGGTTGAACGTTTCCGAGGCGGCGGTGAACACCGCCACTTCCTGGACACCCACCGCGCGGGCACGGTCGTAGCCCTGTTCGTTGGGCACCAGCACCGGGTAGTCGATGCCGGGAAGGCGGTCGATCCCGGTATAGACCTCGGCGGCGTCGGCCAGTTGTGGCACCCAGCGCGGGCTGACGAAGCTGGTGGCCTCGATGGTGCGCAGCCCGGTGAGCGAGAGCTGGCGGATCAGCTCGATCTTGTCGGCGGTGGCGACCGGCTGGGCTTCATTCTGCAGCCCGTCGCGCGGGCCGACCTCGACGATGCGGACGAAATCATCCATGGGCCAGTCCTCCGCGAACGGAGCGACGGACGACCAGCAGGGGGCGGGGCGGGGTAGAGGTCACGGAGATTCCTGTCAGACGAAAGGCGGCCCACGGTCCCCGGCAGGCCACGAAAAAGGGATACGCGGGATGGGCGACAAAGCGGCCATCCCGCCGGCGTGGGGCGGTCAGCCGGGGTGGTGGCAGACCGCTTCGATGTTGTTGCCGTCCGGGTCGAGCACGAAGGCCCCGTAGTAATCGGGGTGGTAGTGCTCGCGGATGCCGGGGGCGCCATTGTCGGTGCCGCCGGCCGCCAGTGCGGCGCGGTGGAAGGCGTCCACGTCGGCGCGGCGGCCGACGCTGAAGGCCACGTGCACGCCCCCGTGGGCACCGGGCGCGTTGCCGATCCAGAAGTCCGGCTTGCCCGTGCGGCCGAAGCCGGCATGGTCGTGATCGCCGGTCTGGGCGGCCGACACCTGCATCACCACCGAGATGCCCAGCGGGGCCAGGGCCTGCTGGAAGAACGCCAGGCTGCGCGCGAAATCGGCGCAGCGGATGCCAACGTGGTCGAGCATGACGCTTTCCTCAGTCCTGGGTGACCCAATGCGGGGCGCGTTTGTCGAGGAAGGCCCCAAGGCCCTCCTGGCCTTCGGCCGAGACCCGCAGGCGGGCGATCAGGGCCGCGTTGTCGCGGTCGGTGGCATCGCGGTCGCGGCCCAGCGCGACCCGGCGGACCAGGTCCTTGGCCGAGGACGAGGCCACCGGGCCGGCCTTGTCGAGCAGGCCAAGCTGGCGCTGGACGGCCTCGTCGATCCGTTCCGGCTCGATCAGCTGGTGGACCAGGCCGATGCGCAGGGCGGTCTCGGCATCGAAATGCTCGCCGGTGGCGAACCAGCGACGCGCCTGGCGGGGGCCGATCGCATCGATGACATAGGGCGAAATCACCGCGGGCAGCAGGCCCAGGCGGCTTTCGGTCAGCCCGAAGCGGGCGCTGGTGCTGGCGATGGCGATGTCGCAGCAGGCGACCAGGCCGACCCCGCCACCGAAGGCGGCCCCCTGGACGCGGGCAATGGTTGGCTTGGGCAGCTCGTCCAGGGTCCGCATCAGGCGGGCCAGCGCCAGCGAGTCCTGGCGGTTGTCTTCCTCGCTGGCGGCGGCCATGCCACGCATCCACTGCATGTCCGCGCCCGCCGAGAACGAGGCGCCTTCGCCGGCCAGCACCACCGCGCGGACGTGGTCGTCGCGGCCGGCGGCCTCCAGGGCGGCCGTCAGCTGAGCGATCAACGAGGCGTCGAAGGCGTTGTGCAGGGCCGGGCGGTTCAGCCACAGGGTCAGCACCGAGGCGCTGCGTTCAATCCGTAGTGCATCACTCATGGGTCGGCTTGCTCCGTTACATGTACAGATCATAGCGGGCCATGGGTCACGGGCAATGCCGCGGCGCGTCGATGGTAGAATTGATAACCATTCCTATCATCGAGAAGGCGCTCCGTGACGTTGTCCGATCTGGCGCTGTACAGCTCCGCCGTGGTGGAGTCCGTGCAGGAACTACACGCAAACGATGCGATCGCCCGCCGACTGAAGGAGCTTGGCTTCGTCAAAGGGGAAGAGGTGCGTCTGGTCGCCCGTGGGCCGGTCGGCGCCGAGCCACTGCTGGTGCAGGTCGGGTTCACGCGCTTCGCGCTGCGCCGCAGTGAGGCCGCCCGTATCGTGGTCACCGCATTGCAGGCGCGGGAGGCCTACGCATGAGCACCGCGACCAACGCCCTGCGCATCGCCCTGGTCGGCAACCCCAACAGTGGCAAGACCGCGCTGTTCAACCAGCTGACCGGCAGCCGCCAGAAAGTGGCCAACTACACCGGCGTCACCGTCGAGCGCAAGGAAGGTCGCCTGCGTGCGCCGTCCGGCCGCGAGTTCGCCGTGCTCGATCTGCCCGGCGCCTACAGCCTGCAGCCGGCCAGCCTGGACGAGGCGATCACCCGTGATCTGTGCCGGGGCTTCTACCCCGGCGAGGCCGCCCCGGACGTGCTGCTGTGCGTGATCGATGCGACCAACCTGCGCCTGCACCTGCGCTTCGCGCTGGAGCTGCGCGAGCTGGGCAAGCCGATGATCGTGGCGCTGAACATGGTGGATGCGGCCGAGCGCCGCGGCATCAAGATCGACGTGCAGGCGCTGGAACAGGCGTTGGGCGTGCCCGTGGTGGAGACCGTGGCGGTGCGTCGCAATGGCGCGGCCAGGCTGGTCGAGCGCCTGGATGCGATGGTGCCGCACCTGCAGGCGCCGGTGGCAGTGCCCGCAGCCGAGACCGATTACCACGCCCAGGTGCGCGACATCCTCTCCGCCTCGGTGAGCATGCCGACGCGCACGGCGAAGATCGACGACGCGCTGGACCGCTGGCTGCTGCACCCGGTGTTCGGGCTGCTGACCCTGGCGGTGGTGATGTTCCTGATCTTCCAGGCCGTCTACGCCTGGGCCACCCCGGTCATGGACCTCATCGAGGCCGGGACCGCCGCACTGGGTGGGTGGATCGGGGGCGCGCTGCCGGAAGGCCCGCTCAACAGCCTGCTCACCGACGGCATCATCGCCGGCGTCGGCGGGGTGATCGTGTTCCTGCCGCAGATCCTGATCCTGTTCGCCTTCATCCTGGCGCTGGAGGAGTCGGGCTACCTGCCGCGCGCGGCCTTCCTGCTGGATCGCATGATGGCTGCGGCCGGCCTGTCCGGGCGCTCGTTCATCCCGCTGCTGTCCAGCTTCGCCTGCGCGGTGCCGGGCATCATGTCCACCCGCAGCATCCAGGACCCGCGCGACCGGCTCGCCACGATCCTGGTCGCTCCGCTGATGACCTGTTCGGCGCGCCTGCCAGTGTATGCGCTGCTGATCGGCGCCTTCATCCCGCAGAAGCAGATCTGGGGCGTGTTCAACCAGCAGGGCCTGGTCTTGTTCGGGCTGTACGCGGCCGGCATCGTCAGCGCGCTGCTGATGTCGTGGACGATGAAGAAGTGGCGCCGCGACAAGAGCGAGCATCCGCTGATGCTGGAACTGCCGTCCTACCGCATCCCGCACCCGCGCGATCTGGCGGTCGGGCTGTACGAGCGCGGCATGATCTTCCTCAAGCGCGTGGGCGGCATCATCCTGGCGCTGACCATCCTGCTGTGGGTCCTGCTGTCGTTCCCGGGGGCGCCGGAGAACGCCACGATGCCGGCGATCGACTACAGCTTCGCCGGCCAGATCGGTCACGCGATGGCGGTGTTCTTCGCGCCGCTGGGCTTCAACTGGCAGATCTGCATCGCGCTGATCCCGGGTTTGGCCGCGCGCGAAGTGGCGGTGGCCTCGCTGGCCACGGTGTACGCACTGTCCGCCGCCGATGACGATGCGGCCAGCCAGGCACTGACGCCCCTGATCAGCGATGGCTGGTCGCTGGCCACCGCGCTGTCGCTGCTGGTCTGGTACATCTACGCCCCGATGTGCATCTCCACGCTGGCCACGATCAAGCGCGAGACCAACTCGTGGAAGCAGATGGGCTTTGCCACGTTCTACCTGTTCGCGGCCGCCTACATCGCCTCACTGATCACCTACCAGGTGACCGTGGCACTGGGCGGCGGCTGATGGAGACCGGGCTGCTGCTGCAGTACGTCGTGATCGCGCTGGCCGTGCTGGTCAGCGCGTGGGTGGTGATGAAGAAGCAGTTCCCGGGCACCGTGCGCCGGGCGCGCGGGGCGATCGCGCTGGGGCTGGTCAAGCCGCAGCGTGCCGCCTGGCTGCAGGCGCTGGGCCGCAGGATCGCGCCACCGGCCACGGGTGGCGGTGGTGCGTGTGGCGGCTGCGACAGTTGTGGGCCGACGCCGCCGAAGCAGCACTGAGGGGCGGGATCCACGCCCTGCGTGGCTTCTCCTGCAGGACCACGGTCAGCACGGTCAGCGGCCTTGGCTGCCCAGTCGCTCCACCTGCCGCAACCAGGCCTCACGCTGCGCCAGCGTGGTGCTGCGCACCGGGCCAAATCCGCTGATCCTGACCGGCTTGATCCCGCAGAATTCCAGGATCGTGCGGCGGATCTGCTGATATCCCGGCATGCGGTACACCCAACGGTAGTACCAGGGCGGGGTGTCCAGGGTAGTGATCACCCGCGCGCTGCGCCCACTGAGCAACCGGTCCCACCACACCGAATCCTTGCGATAGCGGAATGCGACGCCAGGCAGGAAGGCACGGTCAAAGAAGCCCTTCAACAGTGCCGGCATGCCGCCCCACCAGGTCGGGTAGACCAGCACCAGGTGGTTGCACTGGGCAATGGCGGCCATGATCTCCTGCAGGTCCGGCTCCAGCGGCTGGATCTGCCGGTAGCCATGGCGCAGGACAGGATCGAAATCGGCCTCGCCCAGGGCGAACAGGTGGACGCAGTGCCCGGCCGCCTGCGCGGCGTCCCGGTAGCGCTCGGCCATTGCGCCGCACAGGCTGTCACGGTCGGGGTGGCCAAGCAGGATGACGATGGAGCGGGACATGGGCGAACTCGCAGGAGGGGAGCGCAAGCCTGCGGTCTGCCCCATGGGGCAGAGTCAAGCGGCCCGGCAGTCGCCAGCAGCCATGCAGCTTTCCAGTGCGCCGGTATCCCCGTGGACGACGAGGTCGGCCACCTCATCGCGTAGAACGCTGAGTGCCTGGTCAAGCTGGTGGAGGCGCTCCATGTCTGCGCGCACCGCCAGTTGGCGCGTGACCAGCAGTGTCTGCACGCGTGGCCAATCGATGCCGCCATCGGCACGACGCAGGCAGGCCACGTCGGCAAGGCGGAACCCCAGCGTCAGCGCCTGGCGGATCAGCTGGACCAGGTGGAGATCCTGTTCGCTGTAGTCGCGGTAGCGATTCACCCGCGGGATCGGCGCCAGCAGGCCCCGTGCTTCATACAGGCGGATGGCCTTCTGGCTCGCGCCGCTGCGTCGGGCGATGTCGGAGATGCGCATGGATCAATCCCGCATCCGACCGCCATGCACCGCCAGGTGATGGCCGAGGTCGGGTGCGCTGCGGGTGACGGGAAGGCGCTGCGAACGCTGCATGGAGAGGCTGCCAGAGGGACCGGTCGGCCAGCGTAGCAAGCCGCGGGTGGTTTTCCTCTTGTACATCGTCGTTGCCACCCGCTAGCCTGCGGGCATGACTACCACTCCCCTACGTTTGCTCGTCCACGGTGCCTCCGGCCGCATGGGCCAGGCACTGCTCCGCCTTGCCGCCGACACCCCCGCCCTGCAGGTCGTGGCTGCGGTCACCCGCCGCTCGCCGGCCCAGCGCGTGGTCGAGGGCGTGCCGCATTTCGCCAGCAGTGAGCTGGCCGGTGCGCCCCAGTTCGACGTCGCCATCGATTTCAGCCTGCCCGAGGGGTTCGATCCGGTGCTGGCGCTGTGCGTGGAGCGCGGTGCCGGCTTCGTCTCCGGTACCACGGGCATCAGCGAGGCGCAGCGCCAGGCGCTGATCCAGGCGGCAGGCCGGATTCCGCTGGTCTGGGCCTCCAACTTCAGCCTGGGCGTGGCGGTGCTGGACGAGCTGGTCGAGCGTGCGGCCGCCGCCCTGAAGGGCTGGGACTGCGACATCGTCGAATCCCACCACACCCAGAAGAAGGACGCGCCCTCGGGCACTGCCCTGACCCTGGGCGCAGCGGCGGAGAAGGGCGGGGCCGAGCCGCACTACGCCAGCCTGCGCGCCGGCGACATCGTCGGTGAGCACCTGGTCCAGTTCACCGGGCTGGGCGAGCGCATCGAGCTGACCCACCGGGCGACCAACCGCGACATTTTCGCCCGAGGGGCGCTGTTTGCCGCCCGCCAGCTGCCGGGCCGTGCGCCGGGCAGCTACCGCGTGCGCGACCTGGTGGATGGGGCCACTCCGCCGCCTGCCGTCTGAATGGGGCCCGGGGGGCCAGCGGGGCGCGCGCCTGAACCGGCGCTGCGCCCTTTGTCGGCCTGAACAGGGCAATTGCACGCGGATACTGGCGTCGCACCCGGCTTCCCTTTACAATTCCCGCTCGCCGAATCACGACAGCCGGACCGGTCCAGAACCGCAGTCCGCGCTTTTTTGCAGCCGCTTTTTCGTGAAGCGCAGGCGTGACTTCGGCGACCCCTCGGTAGCCAAAGTGAGATTTCCGTGACCCAAGCCGCAATCCTCGTCCTCGAAGACGGCACCGTATTCGAGGGCGAATCCGTAGGCGCGCCCGGCCTGTCCGTCGGTGAGGTGGTGTTCAACACCGCCATGACCGGCTATCAGGAAGTGTTGACCGATCCTTCCTACGCCCGGCAGATGGTCACGCTGACCTACCCGCATATCGGCAACACCGGCATGACCGACCAGGACGATGAAGCGGCCAAGGTATGGTCGGCCGGCCTGATCGTGCGCGATGTCCCGCGCCGCCCGAGCAACTGGCGCAGCCAGGTGTCGCTGCAGGATTGGCTGCTGCAGCGCGGCGTGGTCGCCATCTCCGGCATCGATACCCGCAAGCTGACCCGCATCCTGCGCGAGCGCGGCGCCCAGAACGGTGCGCTGATGGCTGGCGAAGGGCTGAACGTGGACACGGCGCTGGAAGCGGCGCGCAAGTTCCCGGGCCTGAAGGGCATGGACCTGGCCAAGGTGGTCAGCACCGACAAGAGCTACACCTGGACCGAGGGCCAGCTGGATCTGGACAGCAACGCCTTCGTCAACGCGGCGCCGCGCTTCAAGGTGGTGGCCTATGACTTCGGCGCGAAGCTGAACATCCTGCGCATGCTGGCCGAGCGCGGCTGCGAGCTCACCGTGGTGCCGGCGCAGACCCCGGCCGCCGAAGTGCTGGCGATGCATCCGGACGGCGTGTTCCTGTCCAACGGCCCGGGCGATCCGGAACCGTGCGATTACGCGATCGGCGCGATCAAGACCTTCCTGGAAAAGAAGGTGCCGACCTTCGGCATCTGCCTGGGCCACCAGCTGCTGGCGCTGGCCTCCGGCGCGAAGACGGTCAAGATGGGCCACGGCCACCACGGCGCCAACCACCCGGTCCAGGACCTGGACAGTGGTCGCGTCATGATCACCTCGCAGAACCATGGTTTCGCGGTCGATGAAGCGTCGCTGCCGGCCACCCTGCGCGTGACCCACCGCTCGCTGTTCGACGGCACCAACCAGGGCATCGCGCGCACCGACGTGCCGGCGTTCTCGTTCCAGGGCCATCCGGAAGCCTCGCCGGGCCCGCACGATGTCGGTCCGCTGTTCGACCGGTTCGTGGCGCTGATGGCCGAGGCGAAAGCTTGATGCGCAGCCTCGCGCTGCTGCCGTTGCTGTGGAGTGTCGCGGGTGTGGCGCAGGCTGCGCCCGCCGCCGATGCCGACGTGGCGGCGGTGGTGAAGACGCTGGGCCTGGGCACGCTGGGCACCACCATGGCCAGTTTGGTGATCGACACCACGCCAGCGCTGAAGGCGCTGCCGGACCCTGATCAACAGTGCGCGCAGGCCCCCGTGCGCGATCTGCTGGATGCGCAGTTCCGTGGTTCCATCATCACGGGTCTGGGCAGCGATGGCGACGCGGTGATCGCCGAGTGGTCGCGCTTCCTGGCCACGCCGGCGGGCAAGGCGCTGGCGAGCGGCTTCGCCAATTCCACCCCCGAGAACACCGAGGCCAAGGCCGGCGCTGGTCTGGCAGGCACGGACCGCGCACAGCTTGCCGCCTTCATCGGCAGCCCGGCCTATCGCCGGCTGGTGGCGTCGTTCGAGAGCGGGCCGGCGATGCCGGACAAACTGGGCGCGCAGTTGGCCAAGCCGCTGCAGGACCAGTGCCGGATCGTGCTGAACCCCGACGATATTTCCTGATCGACAGCGTGCGATCACCCCCATCTGCCTCGCTGTCCAGACTTAGAGAAGACAATGCCCAAGCGCACTGACCTTAAAACCATCCTCATCATCGGTGCCGGCCCGATCGTCATCGGCCAGGCCTGTGAGTTCGACTACTCCGGCGCGCAGGCCTGCAAGGCGCTTCGCGACGAGGGTTACCGCGTGGTGCTGGTCAACAGCAATCCGGCCACGATCATGACCGACCCGGAGATGGCCGACGCCGTCTACATCGAGCCGATCAACTGGCAGACGGTCGAGAAGATCATCGCCAAGGAGAAGCCCGACGCGCTGCTGCCGACCATGGGTGGCCAGACCGCGCTGAACTGCGCGCTGGACCTGGCCGACAACGGCGTGCTGGAGAAGTACAACGTCGAGCTGATCGGCGCCAAGCGCGATGCCATCCGCATGGCCGAAGATCGCGAGCTGTTCCGCGTGGCCATGGGTGAGATCGGCCTGGAGTGCCCGTCCGCCGCGGTCGCGCACACGCTGGAAGAAGCGATCGATATCCAGACCCGCGTCGGCTATCCGACCATCATCCGTCCCAGCTTCACCCTGGGCGGCAGCGGTGGCGGCATCGCCTACAACCGCGAAGAGCTGGTCGATATCGTGACCCGCGGCCTGGAGCTGTCGCCGACCACCGAAGTGCTGGTGGAAGAGTCGGTGCTGGGCTGGAAGGAATTCGAGATGGAGGTGGTGCGCGACACCGCCGACAACTGCATCATCGTCTGCTCGATCGAGAACCTGGACCCGATGGGCGTGCACACCGGTGACTCGATCACCGTGGCCCCGGCCCAGACCCTGACCGACAAGGAATACCAGCGCCTGCGCGATGCCTCCATCGCCGTGCTGCGCAAGATCGGCGTGGATACCGGCGGTTCGAACGTGCAGTTCGGCATCAGCCCGACCACCGGCCGCGTGGTCGTGATCGAAATGAACCCGCGCGTGTCGCGTTCCTCGGCGCTGGCCTCCAAGGCCACCGGCTTCCCGATCGCCAAGGTCGCGGCCAAGCTGGCCGTGGGTTACACCCTGGATGAATTGAAGAACGAAATCACCGGCGGCCTGACCCCGGCCTCGTTCGAGCCGTCCATCGATTACGTCGTCACCAAGATCCCGCGCTTCGCCTTCGAGAAGTTCCCGGCCGCCGACGCGCGCCTGACCACCCAGATGAAGTCGGTGGGCGAGGTGATGGCGATGGGCCGCACCTTCCAGGAGTCGCTGCAGAAGGCGCTGCGTGGCCTGGAAACCGGCAAGATCGGCCTGGACCCGACCGGCCTGGACCTGTCCAACGAAGACGACATCACCACGATCAAGCGCGAGCTCAAGGCCCCGGGCCCGGAGCGCCTGTTCTTCGTCGGTGATGCATTCCGCGCCGGTTTCAGCGTGGAAGACGTGTTCGCCCTGTCGCACATCGATCCGTGGTTCCTGGACCAGATCGAAGAGATCATCCAGGCCGAGGCCGGGGTGGCCGCCGATGGCATCGATGCGCTGGACGCCGCGCGCCTGCGCAAGCTCAAGCGCGCCGGTTTCTCCGATGCCCGCCTGGCCGAGCTGACCGGCACCAACGAAGCGGCCGTGCGTGCGCTGCGTCGTGCCCACAAGGTGCGCCCGGTGTACAAGCGCGTGGATTCCTGTGCCGCCGAGTTCGCCACCAGCACCGCGTATCTGTATTCGACCTACGAGGACGAGTGCGAAGCGGCGCCGAGCAACCGCGACAAGATCATGATCCTGGGCGGCGGTCCGAACCGCATCGGCCAGGGCATCGAGTTCGACTACTGCTGCGTGCACGCGGCACTGGCGCTGCGCGATGATGGCTTCGAAACCATCATGGTCAACTGCAACCCGGAAACCGTCTCCACCGATTACGACACCTCCGACCGCCTGTACTTCGAGCCGCTGACGCTGGAAGACGTGCTGGAGATCGTCGAGCTGGAACAGCCGAAGGGCGTGATCGTGCAGTACGGCGGCCAGACCCCGCTGAAGCTGGCGCGCGCGCTGGAAGCCAATGGCGTGCCGGTGATCGGCACCTCGCCGGACTCCATCGATCTGGCCGAAGACCGTGAGCGTTTCCAGCAGCTGGTCGACAAGCTCGGCCTCAAGCAGCCGCCGAACCGCATCGCCCGGAACGACCAGGAAGCCCTGCTGCTGGCCCGCGAGATCGGCTACCCGCTGGTGGTGCGCCCGAGCTACGTGCTGGGCGGCCGTGCGATGGAAATCGTCTACGGTGAATCCGATCTGGCCCGCTACGTCCGCGACGCGGTGAAGGTCTCCAACGATTCGCCGGTGCTGCTGGACCGCTTCCTCGACAACGCCGTGGAAGTCGACGTGGACATCATTGCCGACAAGGACGGCAACGTGCTGATCGGCGGCGTCATGGAGCACATCGAAGAAGCCGGCGTGCATTCGGGCGATTCGTCCTGCTCGCTGCCGCCGTACTCGCTGTCCGCCGAAACCCAGGCCGAGCTGCGTCGCCAGGTCGTCGAGCTGGCCAAGGCCCTGAACGTGGTCGGCCTGATGAACACCCAGTTCGCGATCCAGGCGGGCGAGAACGGCGAAGACATCGTCTACCTGCTGGAAGTGAACCCGCGTGCCTCGCGCACCGTGCCGTTCGTCTCCAAGGCCACCGGCATGCCGCTGGCCAAGATCGCCGCGCGCTGCATGGCGGGCAAGACCCTGGCCGAGCAGGGTGCGACCAAGGAAATCGTGCCGGGCTACTACTCGGTCAAGGAAGCGATCTTCCCGTTCGCCAAGTTCCAGGGCGTCGATCCGATCCTCGGGCCGGAGATGCGCTCCACCGGTGAGGTGATGGGCGTGGGCCGCAGCTTCAGCGCCGCCTTCGCGCGTGCGCAGGAAGCCGGTGGCATCAAGGCGCCGCCGCTGGGCAAGGCCTTCGTCTCGGTGCGTGATCCGGACAAGAAGCGCGTGCTGCCGGTGGCCAAGGCCCTGCTCGAGCGCGGCTACACCCTGGTCGCCACCCGTGGCACCGGCGCGTGGCTGCAGGAGCACGGCATGGACTGCGAGATCGTCAACAAGGTTGTCGAAGGCCGTCCGCACATCGTCGATTCGATCAAGAACGGCGAGATCGTCTACATCGTCAACACGACCGAAGGTCGCGCGGCGATCAATGACTCGTTCTCGATCCGTCGCGAAGCGCTGCAGCATCGCGTGACCTATTCGACCACCATCGCCGGCGCCATGGCGCTGGTGCAATCACTGGAATTCCGCGGGACCGGCCCGGTCTGGTCGCTGCAGGAACTGCACAAGGAGTTGAACGCATGAGAGCACCGATCACCCTGAAGGGCGCGCAGCGTCTGCGCGAAGAGCTTGACCACCTGAAGTCGGTCAAGCGCCCGAAGGTCATCGCGGCGATCGCCGAGGCCCGCGAGCACGGCGATCTCAAGGAGAACGCCGAGTATCACGCCGCGCGCGAGGAGCAGGGCTTCATCGAAGGCCGCATCAAGCAGCTGGAAGGCGAGCTTTCGCATGCCGAGATCATCGACATCACCAAGCTCAACGCCGGCAGCAAGGTGGTGTTCGGCGCCACCGTCGAGCTGTCGGACGTGGAAAGCGATGAAGAAAAGCGCTACCAGATCGTGGGTGACCTGGAAGCGGACATCAAGCTGGGCCTGATCGCGATCTCCTCGCCGCTGGCCCGCGCCTTGATCGGCAAGCTGGAAGGCGATGCGGTCACCATCGACGCACCGGCCGGCCAGCGCGAGTACGAAATCGTCAGCGTCCAGTACCTGGACTGACGGCGATGGCCACGGCGACGTTGTTGCTGCCGGCGCGCAGCCGGTTTCCGGCGGCGCCGCTGCCCGATGACGTCGCCAAGGCGCTGGGGCGTGCGGAACGCCGCAGCGCCGAGGCGGGCGAGCGCGCCCAGCTGCGTCGGCATTTCCAGACGCAGCCGGACGCGTGGTCGGCCGCAGCCCTGACCCGCCAGCTGGATGTCGGCGACGCCGACGGGGCGGTATGGCTGCGGGCCGATCCGGCCAACGTGGTGCCGGACATGCATGGCGCGCGCCTGATGGGGCACGGGGATACCCTGCGGCCCGATCTCGCCGATGTGATGCACCTGCTGCCTGCCTTGCAGCCGTTGTTTGCCGGCTACGGTTTCGTGCTGGATGCCCCGGTGCCGTCCCGCTGGTATCTGCGCCTCCCGCCCGGCACCACGCTGCCGGTATTCGCCGAGCCCGATGAAGTGCTCGGCGATGATCTGTTTGCCCATCTGCCCGAAGGCGATGCAGGCCGCCGCTGGCGTGCGCTGCTGACCGAGGCGCAGGTGGTGTTGCACCAGCACGCGTGGACCCAGCAGCGCGTGGCCGACGGCAAGCGTGCGATCAACTCGTTGTGGTTCTGGGGCGGTGGTGAGCTGCCCGAACGCGTGACCACCGCGCATGCCCAGGTCCGCAGCCGCGATGCGCTGCTGCAGGCACTGGCCAAGGCCGCAGGCCTGCAGGCCGATGGCGAGCAGACCGTGGATGCCCTGGTGGACCTGCGCCAGCTGCGTTCGCTGGAGCAGTTGGGCAACGATGCGATCCGGCCGCTGCTGGCGGCGATCGCGCGCGGGGAATTGACGCGGCTGGTCCTGGATTTCGAGGACGGCACCCGCGTCGAGATCGACAAGGGACAGCGCTGGCGGTTCTGGAAGAAGCCGGTGCAGCTGCACGACCTCTGAGTGCGTCGAAGGACCGCCGGCCAGTGGCCGTCCCCGGCGCGCCATCCACGCCATGTGTGGATGCGTTCCCCGGGCAGTATCATGGTCGCGCACGTCATTGATCGAGCCCGTTTTGACCCAGTCTGAAGCACCCCGTATCCAGCGCCGTCCTGCCGCCGCCGTCAGTGAGTGGCCGTCATCCATGTTGCCGTTGCTGCAGCGGTTGTACGCCGCGCGCGGGGTTACCGATGCCGCGCAGGCCCAGCCAAAGCTGGCCCAGCTGCATGCGCCGGATCTGCTGGGCAGCATGCAGGCCGCGGTAACGCTGCTGGCCGATGCGATCGCCAACAACGAACGCATCCTGATCGTCGGCGATTTCGACTGTGATGGCGCCACCGCCTGTGCGGTCGGCGTACGCGGCCTGCGCATGCTCGGCGCACGCGACGTGGTGCACGCGGTGCCCAACCGCATGCTGCACGGCTATGGGCTGTCGCCATCGCTGGTGGCCGAACTGGCCCCGCTCAATCCCGGCCTGCTGGTCACGGTCGATCACGGGATCGCCTGCCACGCCGGCGTCAACGCGGCCAAGGCACTGGGCTGGAAAGTACTGGTCACCGATCACCATCTGCCCGGCGAACACCTGCCGCCCGCGGATGCGATCGTGGACCCCAACATCAGCGGCGATGCCTTCCCGAGCAAGGCGCTGGCCGGCGTCGGGGTGATCTTCTACGTGTTGATGGCGCTGCGCCGCCACCTGCGCGAGCAGGGCGCGTTTGCCACGACGCCGGAACCGGACCTGCTGACCCTGCTGGATCTGGTCGCAGTGGGTACGGTCGCCGATCTGGTGGCGCTGGATGACAACAACCGCGCCCTGGTCTCGGCCGGCCTGCGCCGGCTGCGCAGCGGCAAGGGCTGCGTCGGCCTGCAGGCGCTGATCGAGGCCAGCGGACGCGATCCGGCACGGCTGAGCGCCACCGACATCGGTTTCGCGCTAGGCCCACGTTTGAATGCCGCCGGCCGGCTGGAAGACATGGCGCTGGGCATCGAGCTGCTGCTCACCGAAGACCGCGCCCACGCGCGTGAGATCGCCACGACACTGGAGTCGATCAATACCGAGCGCCGCGCGGTCCAGCAGTTGATGACCGACGACGCGGAACTGGCGGTGTCCCGTGCGGTGCTGAGTGCCGAGGGTGTGCGCCCGGTCGCGGCCTGCCTGTTCGATGCCGAATGGCATCCGGGCGTGGTCGGCCTGGTCGCTTCCAAGATGAAGGATCGCCTGCATCGCCCGGTGATCGCTTTCGCGCCGTCCGAGCCGGGCGGCGATTCGCTGCGTGGCTCGGCGCGCTCGATTCCCGGCTTCCACATCCGTGATGCGCTGGCCCTGGTCAACGCCGCGCACCCGGGCCTGATCGACAAGTTCGGTGGCCACGCCATGGCCGCTGGCCTGAGCCTGCCGCACGCGCAGCTCCCCGCGTTCGAGCAGGCCTTCGTGGACGTGGTGGAGCGCACGCTGGATCCGCTCTCGCTGCAGCAGCTGCTGCTCACCGACGGCGAGCTGTTGCCGCAGGAGCTGGATTTCGCCCATGCCGAGGCGCTGCGCCTGGCGGGCCCGTGGGGGCAGGGCTTCCCCGAGCCGTTGTTCGATGGCCACTTCCAGGTGGCACGCTGGCAGGTGCTCAAAGAAAAGCACCTCAAGCTGAGCCTGCGCGTGCCGGGCCGCCCCGAGCCGGTCAGCGCGATCCACTTCAGCGGCTGGACCGGCAATGCGCCTGCCAACCACGTCCACATCGCCTATCGGCTGGTCAGTGATGACTACCGGGGAGGCGGCGCGATCCAGCTGATCATCGAGCACTGCACGGATGCCTGACATGCTCCCATCGCCCACCGAACGTTTCGATCTGCAGAGCCGCATCGTGCTGCAGGGTGACGAGACCGCCCGCACCGAACTCTCCGCCCGCGAGGGCTTCGAATTCCCGGACCTGGACGGCTCGCGGCAAAGCGTGGCGTGGCTGCTGCGGCAGGAACTGGCCGCCCGGGTCGAGAGTGGAGATGGCACAGCCAGCGGCCCGGTCACGGTCGACGACGCGGTTGCCGCGGTGATGGCGCGACTCAGCCGGACCCGCTGCGTGGCCACGGGCTACCAGCCTTCGGACGACCCGGACGATTACCGGGATGCAGACGATCAGACCGGCGCGCTGGCGTATACCTGCGCGCTGCCGGATCCCGAAGCGCTGCGTCCCGTGCATGCAGCGCTGCGCGCTGCGCAGGACGGTCCGGATCGCCAACAGGCCGCGTAACGTCTGCTGGCCGCCTACGTTGAGCACCTCTCCAGCGCACCGGACAGGCCTGTGCACGCACATCACGCCGTATTCTCACGCCCGTACTCGGCCGACCACGCCGTCATGCAGAGCATGGCGATCATGGAGACGATTCTTCCCGCGCTGTTCCCCTTCGACGGCTGGGAAGACGACGACGGCTGAGCATCGCCGCGCGTGGCAGCGTAATGGTTTATTCCTGGACCTTGGTCACCAGCGTCGGCATTTCCCAGGCGCCACCGGCGGCCACCAGGCGGCACAGGCCGGTGCTGCTGCCAGCGGTCCTCACGAACTCCGTGCCGGTCCAGCCCCAGGTGGTGGAGTACCAGCAATCGCCGAGGCCACGGCCCTTGTGCGCCTCCTGGATGGTGCGTACGTCATCACCTACGGCTGCCGTGGTGACCAGCCGCGGCTGGTACGGCGCGCGGTCGTTGACCACCCAGTAACCATCACCGGTGTTGTACGCGGCGCGCCAGCAGCTCAGCGAGACCAGCAGTTTGTCGGCGCTGAGCCGCTGCACCGTCAGCGCTTCGGGTTCGCCATCCGGCGACAGGCTGCCGCTGGGTCCCAGTGCTTCGCAATCGTCGGCCGAGGTCACCGCGGCGAGGGCGGCGCGCAGCGCAGGTGATGCGGCCAGCGCCTCGTCTGCCGGGCGGGTCGCCACCGGCTTGCCCAGCTGCACGACCGGCACCGGCAGTGCCGGCGGCACCGAGGACTCGGCGAGGGTGCCTTTGCGCATCAGGGCGCCCGGCGTGCCCAGGCGGCCTTGGAATGCATCCATCTTCAACAGCACGGCCGACGCCCCTTTATCGGACACCGTCCAGCGTGCGCCGTCGTCGCCGATCAGCTCGATCCGGCTGTTGCGTGCCAGCGAAGCGAGCAGGGCCGCGAGCTGCTTCGCGGAAAACGTGGCGGTGCCCTCGGCGGCATCGAACTGCATCGGGCCGAGCGAGGCGCCATTGATCTGCAGGCTGAGCCGCTGGGTGGAGGTGTTGTCGTCGTACTGGCCAAGCATCAGTTCGGCGTGCACCGGCTGGTCCGGCCCGCCCGCGCGGGTCAGCAGGATCGAGACCGGGTCGCCACCATTCTCATCGGCCTGGTAACCGGCGGCGCGGCAGGTGCGGGTGTTGTCGCAGGCCAGCATCCAGTCGCGATGGCCGAACGTCACGCCCTCAACGGGGGCGGCGGCGTAGCCGGGCAGGGCAAGCCCCATCAACAGCGGGGCGGTCAACAACAGGCGCATGCGGCATCCTTGGTCCATCAATCCGTGGAGGGCGATCTTGGCCCAGCACGGGTGAGGCGTCCATGACTTGAACAGGCGGTTGCCAGCGCTCAACCCCGTTGTTGATCGCCATGCGTTCAAGGAAGTGTCATCGGATCAGGAGCGTCACATGGGACTCGCACTGCGCAGTATCGGTCTGCTCGCTCTTCTGTGCTGGCAGCTGCCCAGCGTCCACGCCCAGACGCGGCGTTTCCCACCGCCACGGCAGCCCATCCTGCAGGTGGCGGGCGCCGAAGTGCCGGTGCGGCTGACCGAGGCCCGTATCGACAGCCGTGTCATGGCGGGACTGGGCGAAACCACGATCGAGATGACCTTCCACAATCCCAATGCCCGGGTGCTGGAAGGGCAGTTGGCGTTCCCACTGGCCGCGGGCCAACAGGTGGCCGGGTTCGCACTGGATATCGGTGGTGAGCTGCGCGACGCGGTGCCGGTCCCCAAGGCGCAGGGCCGCCAGGTCTTCGAGGCGATCGAGCGTCGCCAGGTCGATCCGGGGCTTCTGGAGCAGACCGCCGGCAATCAGTTCCGGCTGCGGCTCTATCCCATCCCGGCCCGCGGTGAGCGTCGCGTCCGCCTGGTGCTGCGCGACAGCCTGCCGACCGTGCCGCAGGGCCTGCAGTGGTCACTGCCCGTGTTCTTCGCACGTCAGGCGGAGCAGGTGACGGTCCGGCTGGAGGCCAGCGGGACGGGCACGCCGGTCGCCGTGGGCGTCAATCCCCTCGGGTTCACGTTGAAATCCGGCGCCTATGCGGCGCAGTGGCAAGGGCGCGGCGCGGATCTGCCTGCACACCTGCAGTGGAACCTTCCGCTCGCGCGCAGCACGGACGTGGTCACTGGCCTGCATGAGGGGCAGCGCTATCTGCTGGCCAGCGTGCCGGTTCGCACGTCCACCGCTGCGCGCGTCCTGCCGGCGCGCATCGGCCTGCTCTGGGATGCATCGGGCTCGGCCGGTACACGCAACGGTGCGGCTGAACGCGCTGTGCTGGATCGCTACTTCCAGGCCCTCGGCACCGGACAGGTCCAGTTGACCGTGCTGCGTGACCGCAGCGAAACGCCGCGGGAGTTCACCATCAACAAGGGCGACTGGTCAGCACTGCGCGAGTACCTGCGGGCGCTGCCCAACGATGGCGCCAGTGCACTGGGCGACTGGACGCCGAACCCTGCCATCGGCGAGTACCTGCTGGTCAGCGATGGCCTGGCCAACTACGGCAGTCAGACGCTGCCCACGCTGTCGCCCGATCAACGCCTGTATGCGCTGAGCAGCGCCGGTGCGAAGACCGATACACCGCGCCTGCGCGCCTGGACCAGCGCCCATCATGGCCAGCTGCTGCAGGTGAGCAGCGAGGCGGAGGTGCCAGGCGTGATGCCGCTGCTGCTCCAGCAGCCCGTCGAGGTGGCCGAGGTGCGGGCACGTGGCGTGGAGGACGTGAACGTGGATGCCTCCAGCGCAACGCAGGGTTGGATCCGCGTCACCGGCCGCGTCCTGCGTCCCGATGCGACGGTGCTGCTGTCTCTTCGCGGTGGCGGCAGCGATCCGCAGCCGATCACCCTCAGCGTCGCGAACGCACGTGGGGTGGAAGGCGGCCTGGTCGCCCACGCATGGGCGAATGCCCGGTTGGCAGCACTGGCGGCGGACCCGGCCGGGGCGCAGGCATCCAAGGCGTTGTCGCAGCAGTTCGGTGTGGTGACCGCCGATACCTCGCTGCTGGTTCTTGAAACGTTGGAGGACTACCTGCGTTACGGCATCCGTCCGCCTGCACCCTTGCGCGCGGCCTACGACCAGCGCCATGCAGTGACGGTGGCGGACCTGGCAAGCGAGCGGAAACGCCGCCTGGATGGCATCGCCCGCCAGTTCGCCGAACGCGAACAGTGGTGGAATACCCGCTGGCCCAAGGATGCGCCACCGCGGCCCAAGCCGGACGTGCACGCCGTCGCCGCGCCAGTCGCCATGGCGATGGCCGCGCCACCGCCGGCACCTGCGGCGCCGATGGCGCTGGACCGTGTCGAGCTGACCGCCTCGGCGGTTTCCGATGAGGCAGAGGCCACCACCGAGCGCCGCGCCAAGTCGGCACCGAAGGCCAACAACGGGCAGATCACCCTGACCCTGGCACCGTGGGCACCGGATTCGGCCTATGCACGCCGCCTGCGCGATGCCAAGCCGGCGCAGCTGTATCCGCTGTATCTGCAGGAGCGCGAACAGCATGCCGGCAGCAGCGCCTTCTATCTGGACGTGGCCGATCTGCTGCTGGCCAGCGGACAGCGCGACCTGGCCCTGCGCGTGCTCTCCAACCTGGCCGAGATGGAACTGGAAAACCGCCACGTACTGCGCGTGCTCGGCTATCGCCTGATGCAGGCCAAGGCGCCGGCGCTGGCGGTGCCGGTGTTCCGCCAGGTGCTGGCGATGGGCGAGGAGGAGCCGCAGAGTTTCCGTGACCTCGGCCTGGCGCTCGAAGCGGCGGGGGAGTGCCAGGCGGCGGTGGCATCGCTGTATGAAGTGGTGGTGCGCCCGTGGGATGGCCGCTTCGACGGCATCTCGCTGATCGCGCTGGATGAGCTGACCCGGCTGATCGCCCGCGAGCGCGTCGACGCCTCGGCCATCGACCCGCGCCTGCGCCGTGCGATGCCGCTGGACCTGCGCGTGGTGCTGAGCTGGGACAGCGACAACAGCGACATGGACCTGTGGGTCACCGATCCCAATGGCGAGCGCGCGTACTACGGCAACCGGCTGACCTACCAAGGCGGGCAGATGTCACAGGACTTCACCGGCGGCTATGGCCCGGAGCAGTTCTCGTTGCGCGATGCCAAGCCGGGCACCTACAAGATCGAAGCGAACTACTTCGGGAGCCGCGAGCAATTGGTTACTGGCGCGACCACGTTGATGCTGCGCCTGAGCACCAAATGGGGCAGCCGCGACCAGCACGACCAGCAGGTCACGCTGCGGTTGAAGGACCGGGCAGAGACGGTGCTGGTGGGGGAGTTCGAGGTGCGATGAGCGCCAGCGGCTTGTAAGTCCGGCAGCCGTTGACCGATGGTCGGCAAGGGGGACGGCGCCGTTGGCGCCGTCGCGCTGCATCTATCAATGCTGTGCTCGAATCCACGCATCCAGCTGTTTGGCCAGCTTGCGGTTCTTGTAGGCGCTGACGCCTGAATCGCCACCAGCAACCAGATTGATGCCCAATTGGGTGTTGATCTGTCTGATCCATTGCGGAAACTGCTCCAGGTTGGCACCCGTCAGCGGTGGCAGTCCGAAGTCGTCACGGGTCGGCTGGTCCCTGTAGGCCACGTAGCTATCATTTCCGAAGGATAGGTTGATCGACCACGGGCTGTCCGGCCAGCTGCTGAGATTCAGGCTGACGCGCGGGTGCCCCTGTTTGTAGTCGTACTCACCATCCTGATAGAGCGTGATGCTTGCGCTCCAGTCGCGGATGTTCTCAACATGCCATTGCTGGCGTTGCACCAGCTTTACCGCGTCGCCCGCCATCACGCGTGCGTCATGCAGCACCGCAAGGCGTTCGCACAGCAAGTTGTATTCGGTATCCTCAGTGCAGTGCGGGCGGGCAGCTCCTGCGGTGTGGTGGAGCACCGAGAGCATGTGCTCGCGGTCAGTGATCATCGGCCACTCCACTTCAAGCAGGTCCTGCAACATGGGTATGCGCGTGCCCTCGTTGAGCAACGCGATGAGGGCCATGCCCCAGTAGAGAACGTTGTTCGACCGGAGAGGATCGTGGCCGAGGTGGCGCAGCGCCTCGAGAACAGTCTGTGCCTGGGGGCGATACGGCAGGAACTTTTCCGCCTTTTCCCGCTGCGCGTGGAAAGACTGATACTTGTTGCACTGTCCGATCAGGCGGGCGCGCTGCTTCAGATCGCTAGCGGTCGCGACCATCGCACTCGGGAGCGCGCCAGCTTCATCGAATCCAAAGCAGAAAAGTTGCTCAAGGCCGAGCTGCCGTTGACGGCGGTCGTAGCTTACTGGGACGCAGGTGAGTTGCCGATAGGCGGCAATAAGGCTCGGCAGATCCTTCTCAGGAAGCGAGGCCACCGACCAGTCGCCCACCCGCAGCCAGTGGAAGTGGAAGCGCTGCAGCATATCCGGCGCCAAGCCGCGACCAGCGCGCGGGGCCAGGGCGGACAAGTCATAGTGGCGCATGGGGTAAAGGTCGCCCTGCCGCTCTTCGGCAAACCCCGCATCTTCGGAAGCGATGAAGGCGTGTAACAGGTCGATGTCAGATTGATCCATGGCCGGTTTCCAAGTGTGTCGACGGCGTCCCCGAGGGACGCGCAGCCTCCAAGGCTCGCTGGATTCCATCGATAGGCCAATGCAATTAGTTGAAAAACTCCGGAAATGTGACCACGGGCTGCTGGGGAGTTCGAGGTGAAATAGCCGCTCAGCCTATTCCCGGTGATCCCGCCGCTGCACCACGGGCGGCGGGACGGATCGACGGCAACCGCTGCCGGCGCAGTCCGAACAGCGGGCGCAGCCAACCAACGCGCCGGATCAGTCCTTCGTGCAGCAGCAGGCAACCCGCTACCGTCCCGGCCACGACCAGCAGCGGCTCCCACCACGGCCCCAAATGCAGCGGCTTAAGCCAGAACAGCAGCGCGATGATCAGGCTCTGGTGCAGGAGGTACCAGGGATACACCGCCTCGGTGCAGTACGGCAGCCAGCGGAACGGGCGATCCAGATACACCTTGGCCCAGCCGAGCAGGGTCAGCAGTACGGCCCACAGGTACAGCGACTGGCTGGCCATCACCTGCAGCGTCCAGACGCTCTCCGGCCATTGCCGCAGCAGCGAATCGGCAGGCAACACCCGCCCCAGGATACGGATGCCGAAGTACCAGCCCGCCGCGATGATCGCCACCCACAGGGTGATCCGGCGCAGTTCGACCACGCGTGCCCAGAACGGCGTGGTACGGGCGAGCAGGTAGCCCGCCAGGAACACCGTGCCGTACTTGGCGTGCTGGTACCAATCGCCGAACAGCAGGTTGGTGGACGGGAAGCGGGGATCGAGCCAGGCCACCCAGCCGAAGGAGAGCAGCGTGGGCAGCCCGATCAGGATGGGCGCCGGTGCCCGGGCATAGCGCTCCACCGCGCGGCGCACCGCAGGGGTATCCAGTACCGGCATCAGCAGCGCCAGCACCAGTGTGTAGACCCATAGATAGGCCAGGTACCACAGGTGGTTCCAGGTGATGCGCAGCTGCCAGCCGGCAAACGTGTCCTGCGGCCAGGCCGGCATCTGCCAGTAGCGCAGCAGGAAGGCGCCGAAGCCGGGCTCGATCTGTCCGTTGGTCAGTGCCTCGGCGTAGGGCTGGATCGGCACCACGACGAACATTCCGAACAGCAGCGGCAGCAGCAACCGCCACGTGCGCAGCACGGCAAAGCGCGCGGTGTGCGCCTCGGGCCGCATCAGGGCGATGGCGATCCCGGAGAGCAGGAACAGCAACGGCATCCGCCAGCGGTTCACCAGCAGCATCGGCCACTGCAGCCACTCGGCGGTGTAGTCGCTCTTGAGATGGAAGCCCCAGCCATCCACGTAGGCCATGGCGGTGTGATAGAGGATGAGCAGGGCGAAGGCGAGCACGCGCAGGGCGTCGATGTCGTGGCGGCGTGGCATGGACGGGGCAGGCAGGAAAGGAGACTGCACGGTGCGCAGTCGCCGCGCGGTCCGCCATGGCGGAGGGGCCTGCCGCCGGGGGCAAGTGACGAATGGCGGTCGCCAAGGGACGGGTGGGGCGCACTACCATGGCCTGATGAGTCAGGCTGACGACCCTTTGCGAATGGACGATTCAATGGCGAACGGACGTGCCGCGCGGTGGCGGCCGGGTGCGCGGATGCTGGTGTGGTCGGTGATCCTGCTGACCACGGCGGTGGCGAATGCGCTGGTGGAAGTGATGGATGCGGGTCGCCGTGGCGAAGACCTGGGCCTGTGGCAGCCGATGATCTGGGAGCTGAGCAGCGTCACGATGATCCTGCTGACGCTGCCGGTCCTGTGGTGGGGCTGCCAGCGCTGGCCGCTGCACGCCGATACCTGGAAGCGGCGGCTGCCGCTGTACCTGCTGGCCAGCGTGGCGTGGTCGCTGGTGCATGTCACCGGGATGATGGGGCTGCGCCATCTCGCCTATGCCGCGCTCGGCTACCACTACCAGGACGATGCCACCTGGCCGGTGCGCCTGATGTACGAGTACCTCAAGGATGTCCGTGCGTTCTTCACCTTCGTGGCGATCGAGCACTTCTTCAGCTGGTTCGGGCGGCGCCGGCAGGGCGAGGCGCATCTGCTGGCCGCGCCGGACGATGCTCCGCCGGTGGACGCCGTGGAGCGTCCAGAACGGTTCCTGGTGCGCAAGCTGGGCCGCGACTTCCTGGTCGCCACCGGTGATATCGAGTACGCCCAGGCGGCCGGCAACTACGTCAACCTGCGGGTGCGCGGGCACGACTACCCGCTGCGCAGCACCATGGCGGCGCTGGAAGAACGATTGGATCCGGCGCTGTTCGTGCGTGCCCACCGCAGTTGGCTGGTGAACGTGCGGCACCTGGTCTCGATCGAGCCGCTGGACGGGGGCGAGGCCCTGCTGCACATGGACGATGGCGGCCGGGTACCGTGCAGTCGCCGGCAGCTGCCCTCGTTCCGGCAGGCGCTGGCCGTGCAGCCACCGGCCTGATCCTGCCGGGCTTGACCGGCACCCTGGCGGAGCAGGGTGCCGGCAGGGAACTCAGCGCTTGCTGTCTTTCTTGATCATCGCGTCGATGCGCCCGGCGCGGGCTTCCGAGCCCGGGTGCGAGGACATCAGGCCGCCATCGCTGGACAGCTTGCGGAACATGCTGGCCAGTGCGGCGGGATCGTACTGGTGGCGCTTCATGAAGCGGTAGCCGTACTCGTCGGCGGCGCTTTCTTCCTTCTGCGAGAACTGCGCGTTGACGAAGCCTTCGGCCAAGGCGCCGAGCTGGCCCTGGGTCAGGGTGGCGACGTTGGCATTGCCCGAGGCGGCCAGCGTGTCGCGACCGGCCGAGGCCAGCAGCGCGGTACGCATCTTGGTCTTGGAGTGGCCCAGCTTCACGTGGCCGATCTCGTGGCCGATCACGCCGCGCACTTCGTCGTCCGAGGCCATGTCCATCAGGCCGGAGTACACGCGCACGCAGCCGTTGGCCATGGCCCAGGCGTTGACGTCTTCGGTCAGGTAGACCTTGAAGCTCAGGCTCATGCCGTCTTCATTGGCCAGGCCCTGGGTGATCTTGGACAGACGCTGGGCGTACGGATTGTTGGCGGGGGCGACCTTGTTCTGCTGGTCCATGTAGACGCAGGCTTCGTCGGCGGCCTTGGCCACGTCCTGGTCGGACAGGGTGAGCGCCTGGCCGGCTTTCAGGCCGGTGCTGGTCAGCTGCTTGAGGTCCAGGGCCGAGGCGGTGGTGGAAGCGGTCAGGCAGGCGAGAGCCAGCAGCAGGGCGGAGGATGACGTCCTCATCGGGGTGGTGCTCCATGTAGTGCGTTGGGGGAACCGCAGGGCAGGGCGCCGCGCGGCGGGGCGGAAGTCTACCGCCTGGCCGGCCGTCCGTGTTCAGTGAAGTCGTTTTTACCCAGCCCCACGCGACGCCCGGCGCCCCGGCCACCGCCGGAAAGCCCCGGATAGGCTATGATGGACAGTCTTTTCGCACGCATTAATCGCCGACATGATCGAGCTCAATCCTGTCCGCCAGCGCATCACCGATCTCACCGATCGCGTGCTCTCGCTCAGGGGGTATCTTTGACTACGACGCCAAGAAAGAGCGTCTGGAAGAAGTAACCCGGGAACTGGAAAACCCGGATATCTGGAACAACGCCGAATACGCCCAGAACCTTGGTCGCGAACGCGCCAATCTGGAGAAGACCGTCGGCGGCATCGCCACGATCCTCGACGGCCTGGCCGAGTCGGGTGAACTGCTGGAACTGGCTGAAAGCGAACAGGACGAAGAAACCGCCCTGGCCGTGGTCAGCGACCTGGACAAGTACCAGAAGCACGTCGAACAGCTGGAGTTCCAGCGCATGTTCTCCGGGCAGATGGATACCGCGGCGGCCTTCGTCGACAT
This sequence comes from Stenotrophomonas sp. JAG2, assembly GCF_041080745.1. Classification (NCBI taxonomy): domain Bacteria; kingdom Pseudomonadati; phylum Pseudomonadota; class Gammaproteobacteria; order Lysobacterales; family Lysobacteraceae; genus Stenotrophomonas; species Stenotrophomonas sp. JAG2. The sequence continues at coordinate 133,338 of NZ_JBEUMH010000010.1, forward strand.
CCAGGCGGGCGCCGGCGGTACCGAAGCCCAGGACTGGGCCGAAATCCTGCTGCGCATGTACCTGCGCTGGTGCGAATCGCGCGGCTGGAAGACCGAGCTGATGGAAGTCTCCGGCGGCGACGTCGCGGGCATCAAGTCGGCCACGCTGCGCGTGGAAGGCGATTACGCGTATGGCTGGCTGAAGACCGAAACCGGCGTGCACCGCCTGGTGCGCAAGTCGCCGTTCGATTCGGACAACCGCCGCCACACCAGCTTCACCTCGGTGTTCGTGTCGCCGGAAGTCGATGACAACATCGAAATCGACATCAACCCGGCCGACCTGCGTACCGACGTGTACCGCTCCTCCGGCGCGGGTGGCCAGCACGTCAACAAGACCGAATCGGCGGTGCGTATCACGCACATCCCGACCAACACGGTCGTGGCCTGCCAGACCGGCCGCAGCCAGCACCAGAACCGCGACAACGCGATGAAGATGCTGGCCGCCAAGCTGTACGAGCTGGAAATCCAGAAGCGCAACGCCGAGCGCGACGCGGTGGAAGCCACCAAGTCCGACATCGGCTGGGGCAGCCAGATCCGCAACTACGTGCTCGACCAGAGCCGTATCAAGGACCTGCGCACCGGCATCGAACGCTCCGATACGCAGAAGGTGCTGGATGGCGATCTCGACGAATTCGTCGAAGCCAGCCTGAAGTCCGGCCTGGCCGTGGGTGCCAAACGCACCGACGCCTGACCGTCGGGGCCGCCACGCGCGGCCCCGATCCGTTGTGCCCGGGCCCCGCCCGGTTTCGCAATCCGCCCCGACCATCGGCATGATGGCGGGGACCGTACCTCCCCCCGACATACATAGACCCACGCCATGAACGATCAGACCGCCGCGCCGCAGCCCCCCGTCGACGAGAACAGCCTCATCGCCGAGCGCCGCGCGAAACTGACCGCCCTGCGCGGGCAGGGCATCGCCTACCCGAACGATTTCCGCCGCGAGCACTTCGCCGGCACCCTGCAGGCCGAGTTCGCCGACGCCGAACAGTGGACCGCCGAAGCACTGGAAGCCAGCGGCCGCCAGGTCAAAATGGCTGGCCGCCTGATGGCCAAGCGCGTGATGGGCAAGGCCAGCTTCGCCCAGATCCAGGACGAGTCCGGCCGCATCCAGCTGTTCCTGCAGGGCAGCACCCTGGGCGATGCCTACACCGCCTTCAAGGGCTGGGACGTGGGCGACATCATCGCCGTCGAGGGCGGGCTGACCCGGACCAAGACCGGCGAGCTGTCGGTCAAGGCCACCAGCCTGCGCCTGCTGACCAAGTCGCTGCGCCCGCTGCCGGACAAGTGGCACGGCCTGGCCGACGTGGAGCAGCGCTATCGCCAGCGCTATGTCGACCTGATCGTGACCCCGGAGTCGCGCGAGGTGTTCATCAAGCGCTCGCGGATCATCCGCGCCATGCGCGCCTGGCTGGACAACCGCGACTTCCTCGAAGTCGAAACGCCGATGATGCATTACATCCCCGGCGGCGCCACGGCCAAGCCGTTCACCACCCACCACAACGCGCTGGACCTGGACCTGTACCTGCGCGTGGCCCCGGAGCTGTACCTCAAGCGCCTGGTCGTGGGTGGGCTGGAGCGCGTGTACGAGATCAACCGCAACTTCCGCAATGAAGGCGTCAGCACCCGCCACAACCCGGAATTCACCATGATGGAGCTGTACGAGGCCTACGCCACGTACACCGAAGTGATGGACCTGACCGAAGGCGTGATCCGTGACGTGGCCAGCAAGGTGCTGGGCACCACCACGGTGGAGTGGGATGGCGCCACCATCGACCTGGCCCCGGCCTTCCGCCGCTGGCGCATGGACGAGGCGGTGCGCCACCACAACCCGGAGATCAGCGCGGCCGACTGCACCGACCGCGATGCGCTGGTCGCCCATTGCGAGCGCCTGAAGATCCGCATCAAGCCGTCCTACGGCTGGGGCAAGCTGCTGCTGGAGATCTTCGAGGCCACCGTCGAGCACACCCTGATCCAGCCGACCTTCATTACCGACCACCCGGTGGAAGTCTCGCCGCTGGCCCGTGCCAACGATGACCAGCCGGGCTATACCGACCGCTTCGAGCTGTTCATCAACGGCAAGGAGCTGGCCAACGGCTTCTCCGAGCTGAACGACCCGGAAGACCAGGCGGCCCGGTTCCAGGCCCAGGTCACGGCGAAGGAAGGCGGCGACGACGAGGCCATGCACTACGACGCTGATTACATCCGCGCGCTGGAATACGGCATGGCCCCGACCGGCGGCCTGGGCATCGGCATCGACCGCCTGGTGATGCTGCTGACCGGCAGCAGCTCGATCCGTGACGTGCTGCTGTTCCCGTATATGCGTCCCGAAAACTGAGACCTGCGTCCGGGCGTGCTTGGGGCACGTCCGGATGGGGGTTCCGCTCCCGTGGCCGCGCGAGTATGGTTTCTGCGTGGCCTTAACAGGCGCTATGGCGTGATGGCCACAGACCATGACGGGTCGCAGGGGGATGCCCACATCGGCATCACGCTGTGACGACGATCATGAACTGGGGTGTTCATGACGGGAGGCGGACCCATGCAAGGTGCCAGTGTGCTGAGCGGCGGAGTATCCTCTCCGCAGCATGTTCCAGTGTGGTCAAGGAAGAAGGCAGAAGCAGCCTTGAATATTGTCATCGTTGACGACCAGACGTCCGCGCGTACCATGCTGCGCCATGTCATCGAGGACATCGCGCCGGAACTGTCCGTGCACGACTTCGGCGATCCGCTGACGGCGCTGGCCTGGTGCGAGTCGCACGCCGTGGACCTGCTGCTGCTGGATTACCGGATGCCGGAGATGGACGGGCTGGAGTTCGCCCGCCGCTTCCGTCGCCTGCCCAAGCACCGCGACATCCCCGTGATCCTGATCACCGTGGTCGGCGACGAGCCGATCCGCCAGGCCGCGCTGGAAGCGGGGGTGATCGATTTCCTGGTCAAGCCGATCCGCCCGCGCGAACTGCGCGCGCGTTGCTACAACCTGTTGCAGCTGCGCCAGCAGTCGGAGAACGTCAAGCAGCGCGCGCTGTCGCTGGAGCAGCGGCTGCTGGCCAGCATGCACGAGGTCGAGGAGCGCGAGCGCGAGACGCTGTCGCGGCTGGCGCGGGCGATCGAGTTCCGTGATGCCGGCACCAGCGCCTACCTGGAGCGCATGGCGCATGTCGCCGGCCTGATCGCCGAGCAGCTCGGGCTGCCGGAAGAGGAGGTGAAGCTGATCGAGATGGCCGCGCCCCTGCACGACATGGGCAAGATCGCCATTCCCGATGCCGTGCTGCTCAAGCAGGGCAAGTTGAACGACGAGGAGCAGGCGATCATGCGCCGGCACCCGCGGATCGGCTATGAACTGCTGAGCGGCAGCCAGAACCGTTTCATCCAGGTCGGTGCGCTGATCGCGCTGCGCCATCACGAGCGTTACGACGGCAGCGGCTACCCCGATGGCCTGGTCGGTGATGCCATTCCGCTGGAAGCGCGGATCGTGGCGGTGGCCGACGTGTTCGATGCCCTGATCTCACCCCGTCCGTACAAGGAAGCATGGACCATGGAAGCCACGCTGGCTTATCTGTACGCCCAGCGTGGTCGGTTGTTTGATCCGCGCTGCGTCGATGCCCTGCTGCGCGGCCGCCTCCAGCTTGACGAGATCTGCGCACAGCACTCCACTGCGTCATCCCGCCCGGGGATGTGATATGCGTCGTCTGTACCCGCGCCTGAAGCAACGTCTGGCGCAGCGCCCGGACACCGAGCACGGTCAGGCGATCGTGCGCATCGTGCTGATCACCCTGATCCTGCTGTATGTCCTGATGCCAGGGCCCCGCCACGACCTGCCGCCGGAGCAGTACCACGGCGTGCTGGCGATCGTGCTGACCGGCCTGACGCTGTCGCTGGGCCTGTTCGGCTGGCTGCTGTGGCGGCCGGGGCGCTCGGATCCGCGCCGCGTGGCCGGCATGCTCGCCGACTACGGTCTCATCGCCGCCGGCATGGTGCAGATGGGCGAGCCGCTGGCCTGGGTCTACATCGTGGTGATGTGGGTGACCGTCGGCAACGGCATGCGCTACGGCAACAACTATCTGTACGTGGCCGTGGCGATGGCCATGGTCAGCTTCGGCAGCACCGCGCTGCTCACGCCGTACTGGGAGCAGAATGCCCGGCTGGCGTTCGGCCTGTGGCTGGGCCTGGCGGCGGTGCCGCTGTATTTCTCCACGCTGCTGCGCCAGTTGACCCGGGCGATGGCCGAGGCCCGTCGTGCGAGCGAGGCCAAGAGCCGCTTCCTGGCCAACATGAGCCATGAGTTCCGCACCCCTCTCAACGGTCTGTCGGGCATGACCGAGCTGCTGGCCACGACCAAGCTCGACGACGAGCAGCGTGAGTGCGTCAACACCATCCAGGCGTCCTCGCGCAGCCTGTTGGCGCTGGTCGAGGAAGTGCTCGACATCTCCGCGATCGAAGCCGGCAAGCTGCGCGTCAACGCCGAGGATTTCGCGCTGGCCGATGTGATCCAGGCGATCGGGCTGATCCTGCTGCCGCAGGCCAAGGCCAAGCGGTTGGACTACCGGGTCAAGGTCGCCGATACCGTGCCGCCGCTGTTGCGCGGCGATCTCGGTCACCTGCGCCAGATCCTGCTCAATATCGCCGGCAACGCGGTCAAGTTCACCGACCACGGCCGGGTCGAGATCCGCGTCGCGGTGCTGCATGCCGAATCCAACGGCGGGGTGCGCCTTCGCTTCGACATCCTCGATACCGGTATCGGCGTCGCGCCGGAGATGCGCCCGCGACTGTTCGAGGCATTCGAGCAGGCCGACGTCAGCATGGCGCGCCGCCACGAAGGCACCGGCCTGGGCACGACCATCGCCAAGGGCCTGGTCGAGGCGATGGGCGGTGACATCGGCTACGAAGAGAATCCGCCGCAGGGCAGCCATTTCTGGTTCGAGCTGCCGTTCGCGCCGCCGCGCGTGCCGCTGGGCACGGTCACCCCGGCCCTGGTCGGCGACGGGCTGCCGGACCGCAACGGCAATGTCATCGCCTTCGCCGATCCCTTCCTGCGTCATCGCGCGCGCGTGCGCAGCATGCACATCCTGGTCGCCGATGATCACGAGGCCAACCGGATGGTGCTGCAGCGGCTGCTGCAGAAGGCCGGCCACAAGGTGCTGTGCGTCAACGGCGGCGAAGCGGTGCTGGATGCGATGGCCGAGAGCGATTTCGATGCGGCGATCGTCGATCTGCACATGCCCGGGATGAGCGGCCTGGACATGCTCAAGGAGCTGCGCGTGATGCAGGCCGGCGGCGGTCCGCGCACGCCGGTGCTGGTGCTCAGCGCCGATGTCACCCCCGAGGCGATCCAGCGCTGCACCCAGGCTGGTGCGCATACCTTCCTGGCCAAGCCCGTGGTCGCGGTGCGGCTGCTGGACGTGCTGGCCGACATCGCCTCCAATGGCCAGCTCAAGGCCAGTGCGCCGATCGTGCGCACTGCCACCGTACTCGATGGCGTGCTGGATCCGGGCGTGCTCGACGAGCTGGCCTCGCTCGGCATGGGCGATGGCTTCGAACGCGAGTTCATCCGCCAATGCCTGGCCGATGCCGAGCAGTGCGTCGGCGTGGCACTGGCCGATGGCGAGCGCAGCGACTGGGTGCATTTCCGTGAGCAGGCGCATGCGATCAAGGGCGTAGCCAGCAATCTCGGCCTGGTCCGCGTCGCCAATCGTGCCGGCGACCTGATGCGCATGGCCGACTGGCAGCTCAAGAGCGAATGGCGGCAGCGCGTGACCCTGCTGCAGGCGGGGATCAAGGAAGGCCGGCAGGCACTGGAGGCGCGTGCGCAGCGCCGGACCCAGGGCCAGGCGGACGACGGCGGCGACATGCGCTGAAAAAAAGCCCGGCGGCCGCCGGGCTTGAACAACACAGGGGAGGGGGTGACTCAGGCGACGTCGAGGGTGGCGCGGCGGGTCTGGGCCTTGATCAGGCGATCCATCGTACGCAGCGACTTGTCGCCCAGCGCGAGTGCGGAGTCCACCCACACCTTGGTGATTTCCAGCAGCTCGTCGTAACGCACGGCCTGGGCCAGATTACGTGCGGCATTCATCGCCAGGTAGGAATGCGGAATGCGCTGGTGCTGGCGGATCAGGTCCTCGACCGCCTTGACGCCCTGGCCCTTCGGCACCAGCACGTCGACCACGCCCATCGCATGCATCTCCTCGGACGAATACACGCGGCCGTCGAGGATGATCTTCTCGGCCAGCTGCGGCGCCACGCGCTTGCACAGGAACGAGTAGGCCCCCATGCCCGGGAACAGCCCGAACAGGACTTCCGGCAGGCCCATGCCGCAGCCTTCCTCGGCCACGATGGTGTGGCAGGCCAAGGCCATCTCCAGGCCGCCGCCCAGCGCGTCGCCCTGGATCAGCGCGATCGAACGCACGTCGCCACCGAAACCGGTGTGCAGGTGGTGCACGCCTTCCACGCAGCGCTGCGCGTAGGTCAGCAGGCGGTCGCGGTTGCCTTCGCGGATCAGGCGGGTGAACAGGTCCAGGTCACCGCCCAGGTTGTACGCGTTCGCATCGGAGGCGAGCACGAAATGGCGCAGCTTGCCGCTGTTGCGCTCGGCCGGGGTGCGGGTGATGGCGCTCATGAAATTCCACATTTCATCGAGCATGTCCTTGCGGCAGCACGGGCGGATGCCGCTGCCGGCATCGGCATGCATGTACAGCCAATGGGCGTCGTCGTTCCCCGTGGTCTCGGTGCGGATGGTGGCGTAGCGGCGGTTGACGGGCAGCTTTTCAATGGTGCTCATGGCGATTTCCTCGGAGGCTGGCCCGCTGGGAGGACGGTGGGCGGCGGGCCTGACGGGTCCACACGCCGCGATCCTACACCCCCGGCATCTCAGGCAATGCAAAAGGCCCCCGCCGTTGCCGGCAGGGGCCCTGTGAAGATGCCGCCGTTGGGGAACCGTTACGGCGCGGGCGTATCGCGCAGTTCGCGGCGCAGGATCTTGCCCACGTTGGTCTTCGGCAGCTCCTTGCGGAACTCCACGATCCGCGGGTGCTTGTAGCCGGTCAGGTTGGCACGCGCGTGCTCCTTGACCATCTCGGCGGTGAGGTTGGGGTCCTTCTTGACGATGACCACCTTGACCACTTCGCCGGACTTTTCATCGGGCACGCCGACCGCCGCGACCTCGAGCACGCCGGGCATCATCGCGATGACGTCTTCGACCTCATTGGGGTACACGTTGAAGCCGGACACCAGGATCATGTCCTTCTTGCGGTCCACGATGAAGAAGAAGCCCTGTTCGTCCATCCGCGCCATGTCGCCGGTGTGCAGCCAGCCCTCGGCATCGACCGCCTGGGCGGTGTCCTCCGGGCGCTGCCAGTAGCCCTTCATGACCTGCGGGCCCTTGATGCACAGCTCGCCGACTTCGCCGACGGCCAGCGTCTTGCCGGCGTCATCCTTCACGCAGGCATCGGTGGACGGAATCGGCAGGCCGATGGCGCCGTTGTACTCGGCCAGGTCCAGCGGGTTGATGCAGGCGGCCGGCGAGGTCTCGGTCAGGCCGTAGGCCTCGACCAGGGTCACGCCGGTGACCTTCTTCCAGCGCTCGGCGACGGCGCGCTGCACCGCCATGCCGCCGCCCAGGGTGACCTTCAGCGAGGAGAAATCGATCTCGTCGAAGCCGGGGGTGTTGAGCAGGCCGTTGAACAGTGTGTTGACGCCGGTGATCGCGGTGAAGCGGGTCGCCTTGAGCTCCTTGACGAAGCCCTTCATGTCGCGCGGGTTGGTGATCAGGTAGTTGCAGCCACCGAACTTCATGAAGACCAGGCCGTTCGCCGTCAACGCGAAGATGTGGTACAGGGGCAGGGCGGTGATGATCACCTCCTTGCCCATCTCGATCCCCGAGGCGGAGATCCAGGCCGAGGCCTGCTGCATGTTGGCCACCAGGTTGCGGTTGGTCAGCATCGCGCCCTTGGCCACGCCCGTGGTGCCGCCGGTGTACTGCAGGAAGGCGACGTCGTCGTGGTCGATCTCGACCTTGGGCAGGGTGTGGCGGCTGCCCAGCTTGAGTGCCTGGTTGAAGCGGATCGCGCCGCGCAGGCTGTAGTTGGGCACCATCTTCTTGATGTACTTCAGCACGAAGTTCACCACGATGCCCTTGGCGCCGAGCATGTCGCCCAGGCCGGTGGTCACCACCTGCTTGATCGGCGTATCGGCGATGACCTGCTGCACGGTGTCGCAGAAGTTGTCGACCACCACCAGCACGGCCGCGCCGGAATCCACCAGCTGGTGCTTGAGCTCGCGGGCGGTGTACAGCGGATTGACGTTGACCACGGTCAGGCCGGCACGCAGCACGCCGAAGGTGGCGATCGGGTACTGCAGGCAGTTGGGCATCATCAGGGCGACGCGGTCGCCCTTCTTGAGCTGCAGCTCACCGAGCAGGTAGGCGGCGAACTGTTCAACCAGCGCGTCCGTTTCCCCGTAGGTGAGGACCTTGCCGAAACTGGAGTAGGCGGGGCGGTCGCGGAACTTGGCCACCGAGGTGTCGAAGACGGCCGAAACCGAATGGAACTCGTTGACGTCGATCTCGGCGGGTACGCCTTTGGGATAACTCTGCAGCCAGGGTCGTTCCAGACTCATATTCCCCCTCCAGGAAACGTGGATGATGTGATGCGATGACGGAGAGTATCCGTCGTTTCATGCCTCGGCAGCATACCGTCCCGAATGGAAAACGCGAAGGGTCGGTGAAGAAAGGCGGACGCGTGGCTTCGGGGCAGGGTGGCGCCGACGGTAAATGACGTTTGCAGCCGCATGCGCGCGCTCATCGCGGCGGCTCGCCAGCGCAGGTGTCGTGGCACTGCAGTGCAGCTTCCAGCACCGGCACGGCCCAGTCGGGTGTCTGCCGCAGTTGGGCGGCGTCATCGGCCGCGGGCCAGGTCAAACGGCCGCCGTCCATCTGCAGCACAAGCTGCGGGTCGGCAACCGGCTGGCCAGGACCGACCTCTACACTGTTGTCGTACACCTGCAGCTGTGCCAGTGCTGGCAACAGGGTGATCAGGTTCTGCAGCGCCAACGGATAGCGGCGGTGGATGTCCGCATCGCTGATGGGGTGGCCACCGGCCGCAACGCGTGCGCGCACCCGTGCGATGTGCTGCTCGGGAGAGGCCAGACCGCAGTACCAGACCAGTACGTCATGCGTGGCGCATGCCTCGGCCAGGGTCGCGGCGATGGATTGTCCGCCCAAGGTGGTTTCGAAGGCGTGGCTGCGGCGTTCGGCGATCGCGGCCTGCAGTCGGCCGAAGCCTTCCTTCCACGCCTGGCCATTGGCCTCGCGCTGGCTCATGCCCAGCTCGCGGCAGAGCTGCCCGGCCCAGTCGTCCGGATTGAACCAGTCCAGTCCCGCCTCGCGCAGCAGATGACCGCCGATGGAGCTTTTGCCCGCACCATTGACCCCTGCCAGCACGAGCAGGAAAGGCCGCGCCGCCATCAGTACCCGCTGCCCGCGACCACCTTGCCCTTGAGCCGTGCCGGTTTACGCAGCAGCGTTCGGGCCTTGTTGCCCGCTGCGGCACTGTCCAGCACGGCAAGGCGATCATCGAAGCGCTGCCGCAGGTGCTGGAGGGCCGGGGTCTGCTCGCGCAGGGAGGCCAGATCACGCTGCAGCGATACCACTTCGGCCTGCATGGCCTGGTATTGCTCGGCGGAGAGGATGACGGCCTGGGGTTCGTTGTGATTGGTCACCAGCACGGCCTGCTGTTCGCGGACGTCCTGCATGACCTTGCGCCAGTGCTCCTTCACCGTCGAGGCGGTGGTACGGGTCAGCTCGGTGATCGGGTCGAACTTGAGCGCATGCAGCATGGCGGCGGTTCCGTGGCGGATGCGGCCAGCTTAGCCCAGTCCGTGCGAAATGGACTAATTATGTGATTTATGAAATTTATGAAAATGAAAGAGCGGCGGCCGGGACGCCTGTCGCGGGCACGCCCAGAGCGCCGAGTCGCTGGATGCCGGAAAGCAGCAAGGGGGCATTACGCCCCCTTGCTGCCGGTGCCATTCCCTGGACGGGGAGGGCGGTCTTGGAGAAAGCGCCTGACGCTTACTTCTTCCCCGCCAGCTGGCGCAGCACGTACTGCAGCAGGCCGCCGTGCTTGAAGTACTCCACTTCCTTCGGCGTCAGCAGCATCACATGGGCCTCGAAGGTCTTCTTCGTGCCATCGGCCCGGGTCGCGGTGAGGGTCGCCGACTTGCTGGCGCCATCCTGCAGGCCGGTGATGTCCACCACTTCAGACCCGTCCAGGCCCAGGCTCTGCGCGTTTTCGCCATTCTTGAACTGCAGCGGCAGCACGCCCATGCCGACCAGGTTGGAACGGTGGATGCGCTCGAAGCTCTCGGCGATCACCGCCTTGACGCCCAGCAGGTTGGTGCCCTTGGCCGCCCAGTCGCGCGAGGAGCCGGTGCCGTATTCCTTGCCGGCGAACACGACCAGCGGGATGCCCTCGGCCTTGTACTTGACGGCCGCATCGTAGATCGCCAGCTTCTGCGGCTCGCCCCCGTCCTTCGGGAAGTACAGGGTGTTGCCGCCTTCTTCGCCGCCGAACATCAGGTTCTTGATGCGGATGTTGGCGAAGGTGCCGCGCACCATCACGTCATCGTTGCCGCGGCGGCTGCCGTAGCTGTTGAAGTCGGCCGGCTGCACGCCACGTTCCTGCAGGAAGCGGCCTGCCGGGGAATCCTTCTTGATGTTGCCGGCCGGGGAGATGTGATCGGTGGTGATCGAGTCGCCGAACAGGCCCATCACGCGCGCGCCATGCACGTCGTCGATGTGGCCGACGTCCATCGTCATGCCCTCGAAGTAGGGCGGGTTCTTGATGTAGGTCGAGCCGCCATCCCACTCATACAGATCGCCATCGGGCGACTTGATGGTGTTCCAGCGGGTGTCGCCCTTGAACACGTCGGCATAGTTCTTCTTGAACATCTCCGGCCCGATGGTCGCGGCGATGACATCGCCGATTTCCTTGTTGCTCGGCCAGATGTCGCGCAGGTACACCGGCTGGCCATCGCTGCCCGTGCCCAGCGGCTCGGTGGTCAGGTCGATGTCGGTGGTGCCGGCGATGGCGTAGGCGACGACCAGCGGCGGGCTGGCCAGGTAGTTCATTTTGACTTCCGGGTGCACGCGGCCTTCGAAGTTGCGGTTGCCCGACAGCACCGAGGCCACCACCAGATCACCGGCGGCGATGCCGGCGCTCACTTCGGTGGGCAGCGGGCCCGAGTTGCCGATGCAGGTGGTGCAGCCATAGCCGACCACGTAGAAACCGATCTTCTCCAGCTCGGTGAGCACACCGGCCTTTTCCAGGTAATCGGTGACCACGCGCGAGCCCGGGCCGAGCGAGGTCTTGACCCACGGCTTGCGGTCCAGGCCCTTGGCCGCCGCGTTGCGGGCGAGCAGCCCGGCACCGATCATCACCGCCGGATTGGAGGTGTTGGTGCACGAGGTGATCGCGGCGATGACTACCGCGCCGTCCTTCAGGCGGAACTTCCTGCCCTCCAGTTCCACATCGCTGTAACCCTTGGCCAGCTGTTCGTTGCCGACCGCCGCGCCGCCGCCTTCGTTGACGAACTTGGACACGTCATCATTGCGCTTGTCGCGGTTGGTGGTCAGGCCGACCAGGTTCTCGCGGTAGTTCTGCTTGACGTCTTCGAGCAGCACGCGGTCCTGCGGACGCTTCGGGCCGGCCAGCGACGGCTTGACCTGGCCCATGTCCAATTCAAGCGTGGCGCTGTAGCTGGCATGTGCGGTGTTGGCGTCGTGCCACAGGCCCTGGGCCTTGGCATAGGCTTCGACCAGGTCGATCTGCGCTTCGCTGCGGCCGGACAGGCGCAGGTAGGTCAGCGACTCTTCGTCGATCGGGAAGATGCCGCAGGTGGCGCCGTACTCCGGGGCCATGTTGCCGATCGTGGCGCGGTCGGCCAGCGGCAGGTGCTGCAGGCCTTCGCCGAAGAACTCGACGAACTTGCCGACCACGCCGTGCTTGCGCAGCATCTGGGTGACGGTCAGCACCAGATCGGTGGCGGTGGCGCCTTCGGGCATGCGCCCGGTCAGCTTGAAGCCGACCACCTGCGGGATCAGCATCGACGACGGCTGGCCGAGCATGGCGGCTTCGGCTTCGATGCCGCCGACGCCCCAGCCCAGCACGCCGATGCCGTTGATCATGGTGGTGTGGCTGTCGGTGCCGAACACGGTGTCGGGGTAGGCCACTGCGTTGCCATCCTGGCGCGTTTGTTCAGAGCCGGCGGTCATCACCACGCGGGCCAGGTTCTCCAGGTTCACCTGGTGGACGATGCCGGTATTGGGCGGCACCACCTTGAAATTATCGAAGGCCTTCTGGCCCCAGCGCAGGAAGCCATAGCGTTCCTGGTTGCGCTGGAATTCGATCTTGCCGTTGAGGTCCAGCGCGTCCGGGGTGCCGAACACATCGACCTGCACCGAGTGATCGATCACCAGCTCGGAGGGGATCTGCGGATTGATCTGCTCCGGCCGACCGCCGAGCTTGACCACCGCATCGCGCATCGCGGCCAGGTCGACCACGCAGGGCACGCCGGTGAAATCCTGCAGCACCACGCGGGCCGGCATGAAGGCGATCTCGATGTCCGGCTCGGCCTTGGGATCCCACTGGGCCACCGCCTGGATGTGGTCCTTGCCGACGGTGACACCGCCATCCTCGTGCCGGAGCAGGTTCTCCAGCAGGATCTTCATCGAGTAGGGCAGGTGGGAGATGTCGAACGTCTGTCCGAGCTTGGGCAGGCTGAAGTAGTCGTAGGTGGTGCCGCCGACGTCCAGCTGGCTGCGGGTGGAGAACGAATCGCTCATTGCAGATGACTCCTTTGCTGATGGCTTGCAACGGCTGCGCCGGAACGCGCGCCTGCTTGCGGCTGCCGTCGGGCTCGCTGCGCCCGCCGATCCCTCGCAGTATGCGACAGCGGCAGGGGCGTGCCAGCCCTTGGGCTCAGGACGGAAGGTTACACAGGCATGTGTAGTGCCGATGTCATCGCCCGGGTACCGAATGCAGACGGGGCGCCATGGGCGCCCCGTCTGGAAGTGGCTGGTCCGCGGCCGATTACTTGCCGTTGGCGGCGTCGATCAGCGGGTTGCCGGTCTTGCCCACGGCATTGGTCTTGGACTTGGCCGACAGCACGCCGGTCTTGCCGAACTCGAACACGGTGGCTTCCTGGATGTTCTTGCCGAACGACTTGATCTTGACGAAGTCGTAGTACCAGACCTGCGTGTCGCCGAGTTGTTCGCGGCGGCTGGGGGCACCGAAGGCGCCACGCACATCATCCTGGGTGGTTTTGCCCACTTCGGCGGCATCCAGTTGCTGCTGGGTGATCTCGGTGCCGGTGGTGTAGGCGCCAAACGGGTTGGCATGCGCCGACGGGGCAGCCAGGGCAAGCGGGGCAGCAATCAGCAGGGCAAAGGCGAGGGTGGTGGCGCGCATCGTGGGATGTCCTTGTCTATCGATGGGTGTGCGGGTCGCCAGGGCGACGGCAAGCGTCCGGGTCCGGCGGCAGCGGTTGCTGCCCGTTCAGTCTAGCCTGCCTGCGCTTCCGGGGACGCCTGGAAGGCAGGCGCCGCCTTGGATTTGCCCCTGAGCGCCAAAGTACGTACAATTCATACATACTTTTTGAGGCGTACCCCATGGAAGCCACCGTCGCAGAACGCGGACAGATCACACTGCCCAAGGCCGTGCGTGACGCCTTGGGGCTGACCAAGGGCACCCAGCTTACCGTCGAGCTGGAAGGCGGCCGCATCATCCTGCGCAAAAGCGTGGACGATGCGATCTCACGCGCCCGCGGCAAATTCGCGCTGGACGGCTTCGAGTCGTCCGAGGCTGCGGTGAAGGCCGTCCGTGACGAAGACTGAGCCTGCGATGATCGCCGTCGATTCGCCGGTGCTGATCGAACTGCTCAGCAACGGCCCTCAGGCCGATGCCGTGGAAGCCTGCCTGCGCCAGAACCTGGTCGGCGGCCGCGTGGTGGTCTGCGGGGCGACCCTGGCCGAACTGTGCGCATCGCTGCGCGGCGGTGCCGAAGTGCTGGAGGCGCTGGAGGAAATGGGCGTCCATTTCAACGCACTGGAAGCCAAATCCGCCCTGCGTGCGGGCGAGATGCAGCGCCGCCACCGGCAGCGCGGCGAAGGCCGCCGCAGCCTGGACGACTTCATGGTGGGCTCGCACGCACTGCTGCAATGCGACGGCCTGATCACCTGGAACGACAAATTTTACCGCGACTACTTCAAGGGCCTGAAGCTGATCGTGCCGCACGCCTGAGCCCATACTTTTAAACCGCATTCTTTCAAAGAATCACCCGGGAGTTGTCATGTTGGAAGCCTACCGCCACCACGTAGCCGAGCGCGCCGCGCTTGGCATCCCGCCGCTGCCGCTGAGCGCCCAGCAGACGGCCGACGTCATCGAACTGCTGAAGAACCCGCCCGCCGGCGAGGCCGAGTTCCTGCTGGAACTGCTGACCCACCGCGTGCCGGCCGGCGTCGATGACGCTGCCAAGGTCAAAGCCTCGTACCTGGCCGCGATCGCCCTGGGCAGCGAAACCAATCCGCTGATCAGCCGCGAGCGCGCCACCGAACTGCTGGGCACCATGCTCGGCGGTTACAACGTCGCCCCGCTGGTCCAGCTGCTGGACGATGCCAGCGTCGGCGCGATCGCCGCCGATGCGCTGAAGAACACCCTGCTGGTGTTCGACGCCTTCCACGATGTGCAGGAAAAGGCCAAGGCCGGCAATGCGAACGCCCAGGGCGTGCTGCAGAGCTGGGCCGATGCGGAATGGTTCACCAGCCGTCCGCAGGTGCCGGAAAGCCTGACCATCACCGTGCTCAAGGTGACCGGCGAAACCAACACCGACGACCTGTCGCCGGCCCCGGACGCCACCACCCGCCCGGACATCCCGCTGCACGCCCTGGCGATGCTGAAGAACAAGCGCGATGGCATCGAGCCGGAAGAAGACGGCAAGCGCGGCCCGGTGAAGTTCATCGAATCGCTGAAGGACAAGGGCCACCTGGTTGCCTATGTGGGCGACGTGGTCGGTACCGGTTCCAGCCGCAAGTCGGCCACCAACTCGGTGCTGTGGTTCACCGGCGAAGATATTCCCTTCATCCCGAACAAGCGCTTCGGCGGCGTGTGCCTGGGCTCGAAGATCGCGCCGATCTTCTACAACACGATGGAAGACGCCGGCGCCCTGCCGATCGAACTCGACGTGTCGCAGATGAACATGGGCGATGTGATCGAGCTGCGCCCGTACGACGGCAAGGCCCTGAAGGACGGCGCCGTCATCGCCGAGTTCAAGGTCAAGTCCGATGTGCTGTTCGACGAAGTGCGCGCCGGTGGCCGCATTCCGCTGATCATCGGCCGCGGCCTGACCGCCAAGGCGCGTGAGGCGCTGGGCCTGGCCCCGACCGATCTGTTCCGCCTGCCGATGGACCCGCCGGATACCGGCAAGGGCTTCTCGCTGGCGCAGAAGATGGTCGGCCGCGCCTGTGGCCTGCCGGAAGGCCAGGGCATGCGCCCGGGTACCTACTGCGAACCGAAGATGACCTCGGTGGGCTCGCAGGACACCACCGGTCCGATGACCCGTGACGAGTTGAAGGATCTGGCCTGCCTGGGCTTCTCGGCCGACCTGGTGATGCAGTCGTTCTGCCACACCGCGGCGTACCCGAAGCCGGTGGACGTCAAGACCCACCACACCCTGCCGGAGTTCATCTCCACCCGTGGCGGCATCTCGCTGCGCCCGGGCGACGGCGTGATCCACAGCTGGCTCAACCGCATGCTGCTGCCCGACACCGTCGGCACCGGCGGCGACTCGCACACCCGTTTCCCGGTGGGCATTTCGTTCCCGGCCGGTTCGGGCCTGGTGGCCTTCGCCGCCGCCACCGGCGTGATGCCGCTGGACATGCCGGAGTCGGTGCTGGTCCGCTTCAAGGGCAAGATGCAGCCGGGCGTGACCCTGCGTGACCTGGTCAACGCGATCCCGCTGTACGCGATCAAGTCCGGTCTGCTGACCGTGGCCAAGGCCGGCAAGAAGAACATCTTCTCCGGCCGCATCCTGGAAATCGAAGGTCTGCCGGAGCTGAAGGTCGAGCAGGCGTTCGAACTGTCCGATGCCTCGGCCGAACGTTCGGCCGCCGGTTGCTCGGTGCACCTGAACAAGGAGCCGATCATCGAGTACCTCACCAGCAACATCACGCTGCTGAAGTGGATGATCGCCGAGGGTTACCAGGACGCCCGTTCGCTGGCACGCCGCATCGAGAAGATGGAAGCCTGGCTGGCCAACCCGGAGCTGCTGGCCCCGGATGCCGATGCCGAATACGCCGCCGTCATCGAGATCGACCTGGCCGACATCCACGAGCCGATCGTGGCGTGCCCGAACGATCCGGACGACGTCAAGACGCTGTCCGACGTCGCCGGTGCGGCCATCGACGAAGTGTTCATCGGTTCCTGCATGACCAACATCGGTCACTTCCGTGCAGCCGCCAAGCTGCTGGAAGGCAAGCGCGACATCCCGACCAAGCTGTGGGTGGCCCCGCCGACCAAGATGGATGCCTCGGAGCTGACCAAGGAAGGCCATTACGGCACCTTCGGCACCGCCGGCGCACGCATGGAAATGCCGGGCTGCTCGCTGTGCATGGGCAACCAGGCGCAGGTGCGTGAGGGCGCGACGGTCTTCTCGACCTCGACCCGCAACTTCCCGAACCGTCTGGGCCGCAACTCCAACGTGTACCTGGGTTCGGCCGAACTGGCCGCGATCTGCTCGCGCCTGGGTCGCATTCCGACCAAGGAAGAGTACATGGCCGACATCGGCGTGCTGGATGCCAGCAGCAAGGACATCTACCGCTACATGAACTTCGACCAGATCGAGGACTACCAGGAAGTGGCCGGTACGGTTGCTTCCTGATCCGGCGCCGGGCGCTGCCCGGCGACCGGTAGCCATCGACCGTTGGTCGGTGGGCTGAAATGCGAAAACCCCCGGCGCAGGCCGGGGGTTTTTTTGTGTGCGGACGTCGCGCGTTCGCGGTGGGCAGCGGGTAGTGCCGGCCGCTGGCCGGCAACGCGATCACGCCGAGTGCAACAGGCTGTGTGTTCGCGGATGCCGGGATGCCGGGATGCCGGCCAGCGGCCGGCACTACCTAACCCCGCGCCAACGCCATCAACCGCTCGGCAATCCTCTCCAGCGGCACCATTTCCTCCGCCGCGCCGAGCTTGAATGCTGCACCCGGCATGCCCCAGACCACGCTGGTCGCTTCGTCCTGCACTAGGGTCGGGGCGCCGGCGTTGCGCAGATCGAGCAGGCCGCGGGCACCGTCGTCGCCCATCCCGGTCAGGATGGCGCCGATGGCGTTCGCCCCGGCGCTTTCGGCCACCGAACGGAACAGCACGTCCACTGCCGGCTTGTGCCGGTTGACCGCCGGGCCGTCGTCGACCCGACAGCGCCAGCGGGCGCCGTCGCGGATGATCCGGAGATGTTTGCCGCCCGGCGGCAGGTACGCGTGGCCGGGCAACACCGCTTCACCATCGCTGGCCTCGCGCACCGACATCGCCGAATGGCGGTCCAGGCGCTCGGCGAACGGGGTGCTGAAGGTGGCGGGCAGGTGCTGGGTCAACACGACGGCCGGGGCGTCGGCCGGCATGCCTTCGAGCACCACGCGCAGGGCCTCCGTGCCGCCGGCGGAGGCGCCGATGGCGATCAGGCGGTCGGTGGTGCGGAACTGGATACTGCGCGGGGGCGCCTTCGGTGCCACCGCATCCAGGGTGATGCGCGGCGTGGGGGGACGCGCGAGCGTACGTACCCTCGAGCGGGCTGCCATCTTGACCTTGCCGATGATTTCTTCGGCGTAGACCTGCAGGCCACGGGCGACGTCGAACTTCGGCTTGGAGACGAAGTCCACCGCGCCCAGCGCCAGCGCCTGCAGGGTGGTATCGGCGCCGCGCTCGGTCAGCGAGGAGATCATCACCACCGGCAGCGGATGCAGGCGCATCAGGTTTTCCAGGAAGGCCAGCCCGTCCATGCGCGGCATTTCCACGTCCAGCGTGATCACGTCCGGGGCAAGGCGCTTGATCTTCTCGCGCGCCAGCAGCGGATCGGCGGCAGTGCCGACCACTTCGATGCCGGGATCGCTGGCGAGGATCTCGCTGAGCATCTGACGCACGACCGCGGAGTCGTCGACGATCAGGACTTTGCAGGGCACACCGTGGGTCATTCGAACAGCTCCACGCCACCGGTGACCGGGGCCTTGGACAGGCGGGCACGCACGGCAGATTCGGTCGCGGCCACTTCGGCTTCATGGGCATGCGGCAGGCGCTGCACGACCACGCGGCCGGTATCGGCGAAGAACCACACCTTGCGCGGATGGATGCCGCAGAGGTCCTCGGCGATGATCGGGATGTGCTCGGCCTGCAGGTACTGACGCACGAACTCGGCATTGCGGGTGCCGACCGGGTTGCTGGTGAAGCCCTTGAGTACGTTGGCGCCGCCGAACACCTTGGCTTCCAGGCGCTTGCGGTGGGCGCCGCGCTTGAGCAGGTCGTTGATCAGCAGTTCCATCGCGTAGCTGCCGTAGCGCGCAGGCGCGCCATCGCCGACGTTGCCTTCCGGCAGCAGGAAGTGGTTCATGCCGCCGATCTTGAGCACCGGATCGCGCAGGCAGGCGGCCACGCAGGAGCCCAGCGTGGTGGTCAGCGCGGTGTTGTCGTCCACCGCCAGGTACTGGGTCGGCAGCAGCTTGGCGGCGGTGACCTGGAAGCGGCTGTCGAAATAGCGCATCACTTCGTCGTTGCGGATCGGCAGACTCATACCGGCGCTCCGGGCGCACGTTTGTACAGGGTCCGGCCGCAGGGCTGGATCAGGTCGGCGGCGTGCAGGTAGTTCTCCGAATGGCCGGTATAGAGCAGGCCGTCATCGCCCATGTGCTGGATCAGCCGCGACAGGATGCCGCGCTGGGTCGGTTTGTCGAAATAGATCATCACGTTGCGGCAGAACAGGGCATCGAACGGGCCGCCGACGTCGTAACGGCTGGCAAGCAGGTTGAGCGGGCGGTAGTCGATGAGGTCGCGCAGTGCGGGATTGACCCGGCAGTGGCCTTCATTCGGGCCGGTGCCGCGCTGGAAGTAGCGCTTGCGGATGGCGGGATCCAGCCCGGACACGCGGTCGATGGCGTACACACCACGACTGGCGGTGGCCAGCACCTGGGTGTCGACATCGGTCGCCAGGATGCGCACCGGCGGTTTGAGCGTGCCGAAGGTCTCGCAGGCGGTGATCGCCATCGAGTAGGGTTCCTCGCCGGTCGAGGCCGCGCACGACCACAGCTGCAGGGTGCCGTGGCCGGCGCGCAGACGCAGTTCGTCGGCCAGCTTCTCGAAGTGGTGGGGCTCGCGGAAGAACGCGGTGAGGTTGGTGGTCAGGGCGTTGGTGAACGCCTGCCATTCGTCGCCGCCATGGGACTCGAGCTGGTCCAGGTAGTCGCTGAAGCTGCGCATGCCAAGCGCACGCAGCCGGCGCGACAGTCGGCCGTAGACCATGTCGCGCTTGGCCGGCGCCAGCGAGATGCCGACGCGCTGGTAGATCAGCTCGCAGACGCGGCGGAAATCACGATCGGCGAACTCGAATTCGCGAGCATTCGGTGTAGCGGCGTTGGCTGGGGGCGTGGACACGGGCGGACTCGCAGGGAAAGGGGGTGCGGCGATCACGGATCGCCGCGGGAACTCAGAACTCTTGCCAGTTGCCGTCGTCGGCCGGCGTGCTGCGCGGTGTGCGCACCGGGGCGGCGGCACGCAGGGCAGGGGATGCCGGCGGTGCAGGGCGGCTGGCCGGGCGTACCGGCCCCATCGCGGCGACCGCGCGCGCGGTGACCGCGCTGACGGCCTGGGCGACCTGGTTGTCGAGGCGGAAGATCGCTACGGCGTCGGCCAGCTGGGTGGCCTGTTCCTCCATCGCGCGCGCGGCGGCGGTGGCTTCTTCCACCAGCGCAGCGTTCTGCTGGGTCGTCTCGTCCATCTGCACCACGGTCTGGTTGACCTGGTCGATGCCGGCGGACTGCTCCTGCGAGGCCGCGGAGATCTCGGCCATGATGTCGGTCACGCGCTGCACCGAGGCGACGATCTCGCCCATGGTGGCGCCGGCCTGGTTGACCAGCTGCGAGCCCTCGGCGACCTTGCCGACCGAGTCATCGATCAGCCCCTTGATCTCCTTGGCTGCACCGGCCGAGCGCTGGGCCAGCGTGCGCACTTCGGAGGCCACGACCGCGAAGCCGCGACCCTGCTCACCGGCGCGTGCGGCTTCCACCGCAGCGTTCAATGCCAGGATGTTGGTCTGGAACGCGATGCCGTCGATGACCGAGATGATCTCGGCGATCTTCTTCGAGGAGGTCTGGATCGCGGCCATGGTGGTGACCACTTCGCCGACCACGTTGCCGCCCTGCGAGGCGACGGAGTGCGCGCCGATCGCGAGCTGGTTGGCCTGGCGTGCGTGCTCGGCGTTCTGGCGCACGGTGGAGGTCAGTTCCTCCATCGAGGCGGCGGTTTCTTCCAGGTTGGCGGCCTGCTGCTCGGTACGGCGCGACAGGTCGCTGTTGCCGGTGGCGATTTCGCCGGCGGCCAGGTTGATGCTGCCGGCGGCTTCCTGGATCTGGCCGACGATCTGGGTCAGCTGGGCCACGGTGGCATTGGCATCGTCACGCATGGTGGCGAACACGCCCTGGAAGTCGCCCTGCATGCGCGCGGTCAGATCGCCCTCGGCGATGGCCGACAGCAACTGCGAGAGCTTGCCCAGGTTCTCGTCGCTGATCTGCATCATCGCGTTGAGGTGGCCGATCATCCGGCGGAAATCGTGGTCGAAGCGGGTCGTGTCGCCGCGCTGGCTGAAATCGCCGGCGGCGGCGGCCGAGGCCAGGCGCTGGATTTCGCCGTTGATGCTGCCCAGGTTCTGCTTGACCGCATCGACCGTGCGGGTGATCTCGGCCTTCTCGCCCGGGTAGCGCGCGATGTCCGCGCCGAGGTCGCCCTGGGCATAGCGCTGCACCACGGCCAGCACATCGTCCATGGTCTGCACGTGCGCGCCGACCAGGGCATTGGTTTCATGCACCATCAGGCCGTACTCGCCGGGGAAGGCGGTCTCGTCCATTCGGTAGCCGGTACTGCCCGCGTCATGGCGGCTGGCCATCTCGCGCTGGCCACTGATCACGGCGTGCAGCTGTTCCTGCATGCGGGCCATGCTTTCCAGCAGGCGGCCGGGCTCATCGTGGGCCTGCTCACCAATGCGGCTGTCCAGCTTGCCGCGGGCGATGCTCTCGGCCACGTGGGTGGCCTGGCGCAGCGGCAGGGTGATGCGGTTGCCGATCAGCCAGCTCAGCGCCAGCACGATGAGGACCACGCCGCCGCCGGTGGCTGCCATGATCGCCGTGAACACCAGCGCCTGCTGCTGCACGTCGTCCATGTAGACGCCGCTGCTGATCACCCAGTTCCACGGCGCATACATCCCGGCATAGGCGACTTTCTCGACCACCTTGTCGGTACCCGGCTTGGCCCACTGGTAGGAGACGAAGCCGCCGCCGAGGCGGGCCATGCCGATCTGGTCGTAGTACACGCGCACCCCGTCATCGGTGCGGAAATCCTTCATGTCCTGCCCGATCAACTCCTTGCGGAACGGATGCATGAGCATGCGGTAGTTCGTGTCGTACACGTTGAAGTAGTAGGTGTCGCCGTCGGCACGCATGCTCTCCAGCGCCATCAGCGCAGCCTGCTTGGCCGCGTCCTCGGTCAGTTCACCGCTGTCCGCCAGCCGGTGGTAGTGCTCCAGGATGCCGTAGGTGAGTTCGACCTGGGTCTTCAGGCTGTCCTTGCGGGTGTCGGTCAAATCCAGGTACTGCATGCGCGCGGCGACCACCGACAGGGCGATGACGCCCAAGGCGATCAGCAGGGTCAGCAGGTTGAGCTTGCGCCTGACGGACAGGTTGGAGAAGGACTGGTTCCAGCGGCTGAGTAGATTCATGGGCAGGGGTCTTTGATCGACAAACATGTCGCGGCAATGCTGTTATCGGCCGCAGGTCGCCACGATTGAGCCCGGGCGGCTGAGCGTATTCAGGTTTTGGTGGGCCCAAACAGAAAGGCCCCGATGCAAGCGCATCGGGGCCTTTGAACGAAACGCCCGGCAGGGCTTAGAACTCCTGCCAGTCGCCGTCGGCCAGTTCGGTGGCCACCGGGCGCGAAGCCGGGCGACGCACGGCAGCCTGCGCCAGCGGCGCGCGCGCGGCGCGCGGCGGGGCGGCCACGACCGGAGCGGGTGCGGGCTCATGCTCGTCCAGCTTGAAGATCGACACGGCATCGGTCAGCTGGCCGGCCTGTTCTTCCATCGCACGGGCGGCGGCGGTGGCTTCTTCCACCAGCGCAGCGTTCTGCTGGGTGGTTTCATCCATCTGCACGACGGTCTGGTTGACCTGCTCGATACCGGCCGACTGTTCCTGCGAGGCGGCGGAAATCTCGGCCATGATGTCGGTCACGCGCTGCACCGAGGCAACGATCTCGCCCATGGTGGCGCCGGCCTTCTGCACCAGTGCCGAGCCGTCGTTGACCTTGCCGACGGAGTCGTCGATCAGGCCCTTGATTTCCTTGGCTGCACCGGCCGAGCGCTGGGCCAGGGTACGCACTTCGGAGGCGACGACCGCGAAGCCGCGACCCTGCTCGCCGGCACGTGCCGCTTCAACCGCGGCATTCAGCGCCAGGATGTTGGTCTGGAACGCGATGCCGTCGATCACCGAGATGATCTCGGCGATCTTCTTCGACGAGGTCTGGATCGCGCTCATGGTCGTGACCACCTGGCCGACCACGTCACCGCCCTGCGAGGCGACGGTGTGTGCGCCGATCGCGAGCTGGTTGGCCTGGCGGGCATGCTCGGCGTTCTGGCGCACGGTGGAGGTCAGTTCCTCCATCGAGGCGGCGGTTTCTTCCAGGTTGGCAGCCTGCTGCTCGGTACGGCGCGACAGGTCGCTGTTGCCGGTGGCGATCTCGCTGGCGGCCGAGTTGATCTGCTGGCTGGAGTGCTTGATCCGGGTGACGATGCCGCTGAGCTGCTCGGCGGTGGCGTTGGCGTCGTCGCGCATCCGGGCGAACACGCCCTGGAAGTCGCCGTGCATGCGCACCGTCAGGTCGCCCTGCGACAGTGCGGCAAGCAGGTTGGAGACCTGTTCGATGCTGGCCGAGTTGGCGTCCAGCAGGCCGTTGAGCTGCTGGGCCAGCTGCAGGAAGAAGCCGTCCTTCCCTTCGCTGTCGATGCGGCCGGACAGATCGCCAGCGGCGGCCTGGGCGATCACGCGGGCCACTTCGGCTTCCACCAGTGCTTCGGGGGTGCGGTCGCGCCATTCGATGACGTGGCCGACGGTCTCACCCTGCTCGTTGGCGATCGAAGAAACGACCTGCGCGAACTGCGCTTCGCCGAACTGCATCGGGCGACGGCTGACGCCGTGCTGCTGCAGCTGGGCGAGGGTCTTGGCATCCATCTCGCTGCCGTGTTCGAGCGTGGCGGCCGACTTGCCGATCAGCGAGGCGGCGGCATCGAAGTCCGGCAGGTCCTTGCGGATGTCGGCTTCGTACTGGCTCAGGGTCTGCTGCAGCGCGCGGTTGCTGTAGACGATCGTGTGCTGGGCATCGGTCAGGTAGACGCCGGTCGAGCTGTAGTCCAGCGCGGTCCGGATGCGCAGGTTCTCGCGGGCGATGGCCTGGTCGGTTTCGGTGCGTTCGCGCAGGTCGCGCTGCATGCGCTGCATGGCCTGCAGCAGGTCGCCGACTTCATCCTTGCGGCTGACGTCGATGTGGCCATCCAGCTTGCCGCTGGCGACATCATTGGCGACCGATACGGCGCCGCGCATGCTGCCCACCAGCGAGCGGGCGAACAGGTACACCAGCACCAGGCCCAGGGCGGCGCCGCCGAGCAGGGTAATGACGGTCAGCGTGGCCGAGGCGGCATAGGTGGATTCGGCTTCTTCGCGCGAGGCGCGCGAGAGGCGGTTGTCTTCGGCGATCAGCGCCTCGAGGGCGGAGGATGCCTTGAGATGCTTGGCACGGGTTTCACCGACGAAGGTATCCACGGCGTCGTCGGGCAGGTCCAGCTCGAGCATTTCGGTGACGGCGTCGTAGGACGCCAGCGAGTCGGTCCAATCCTTGGCGAAGGTGTCGAACAGCTTCTTCTGCTGGGGATTGTCGATCAGCGCGGGGTACTTCTTGATCGAGGCGTCGATCTGGGTGCGCAGCTGCGCGGCGCGGGACTTGGCTTCGGCCTTCACGTCATCGCTGGCGCGGATGAGGCTCTGGTAGGCGGAGTTGCGGTACTCGCCGACCATGCCACGCAGTTCGCCGGCCAGGCGGATGCTGTCCATCCGGGGCCCGGAGAGTTCGGTGGTGACGTTGTTGAGTGAGTGCAGGCCACGATAGGCCACGATGCCCTGCAGCAGCATTACCAGCAGGAGGACGCCGAAAGTCAGCATCAACTTGGGCATCAGTTTGAGGTTGTTGATCCACGGCATGGCAGGTGCGGTCTCCAGTGGCAAACGCGTCCGGCCGTCGGGGCCGGTTGCAGCGACCACGCCGGCCAACGCCGGCGTGGCAGGGCGTACGGGGATTACTTGATGTTGGCGAGCTTGAGGCCGGCCGGCGAGCTGACTTCGATTTCAGCGCGCGAGGCATCGCGGGCGATCTTGCCGATCACGCAGACGGTCTTGCCTTCCAGCGACTCCAGCGGGAAGCTGAACTTGTCGCGGTTGGCGCCGGCGATCCGGGCCGAGAAGGTGTGGCGCGGGAACGCGCCGCCCATGTACAGGAAGGTCGGCTGACCTTCGGAGCCTTCGGCGTAGCGGGCCTTCTCGACCTTGCCGCAGACCATGCCGTCCTTGCCGACCGAGCGCGGGGCCATTTCCGGCGGAATCATTTCACCGGACTGGGCGAATGCGGTGGAAGCGGAGGCGGCGATCACGGCGACCGAGAACAGGGCAAGCAGGGACTTCATCGGGAACATTCTCCGGGGATAAGGGCAGTTGGCCCGGCCATGGGCGATCCAGTGCAGCCGGGTTCTGAAACCAGCTATCGGCCGGACCGGGCGGAACTGAAGCGTGTTTTTTCTTCAGTGGCTGTCACGGTATGTACCGGGCGCAGTCCGCTGTTTGTTCTGTGACGGATGTCTCAGGCTGCGACGTCGTCGATGACCGGGGCCTGGCCCATGTCGGCGCTGTCGAGGAGGGTTTCGATATCGAGCAGGATGAGCATGCGATCGTCCTGGGTGCCGATGCCGGAGATGAAGCGGGTATCGACGGCGGCGCCGAATTCAGGCGTCGGGCGGATCTGGTCGGCGGCCAGCGGGATGACGTCGGAGACGCTGTCGACGA
Source organism: Stenotrophomonas sp. JAG2 (assembly GCF_041080745.1). Classification (NCBI taxonomy): domain Bacteria; kingdom Pseudomonadati; phylum Pseudomonadota; class Gammaproteobacteria; order Lysobacterales; family Lysobacteraceae; genus Stenotrophomonas; species Stenotrophomonas sp. JAG2. The sequence continues at coordinate 158,770 of NZ_JBEUMH010000010.1, forward strand.
CGATGCCGACGACGCGGTCTTCGACGTTGAGGACGATCATGACGGTGAAGGCGTCATAGGTGGCATTTTCCAGGCGCAGTTTGAGGCGCAGGTCGATGACGGGGACGATGGTGCCGCGCAGGTTGATGACGCCCTTGATGTAGTCGGGGGCATCGGGGACGCGGGTGACGGAGTCGTAGCCGCGGATTTCCTGGACTTTGAGGATGTCCACGCCGTAGTGCTCGGCGCCGAGGGTGAAGCTGAGGTATTCGCCGCCGTCGCTGGTGGCGTTGCTGTTCTTGTCGTTCATCGAGGGGTCCTGGATCGGGCGTGGCGGTCGAATAACCGGGGGTCACGCTGGATATCGGCCTGGCCGGGGGCGACTTTAGGGGTGCTGGACTCTGGAGATTCGGCGTTGCGTTCAACTGCAGGTGCAGGAGCAACGGCGTGGTGCTGCATTCGGCGGCTGGGCTGGTGTGGGTGGGTTGGCGGGACACGCCGTGAATCCGTCCATGGAGGCTCATGT
>NZ_JBEUMH010000011.1:0-129808 GCF_041080745.1 Stenotrophomonas sp. JAG2
AAGGAGGAGGCCGTCGCCGCCAGGCGGCGGCCGGGGGACATTTGCCGAGGGGCCTACCGGCCGCTACGGGGCTCGGCGTGCGGAACGAAACACAGCGTTGCCGAAGCCGTTCGCGGCGCGCACTTCCCGCGCAGATGCCCGCCCTGCCGCGATCCACGGCATGGCAGAACCGACCGGAACGCACAGGGTGGAACACTGCGTGCGACCGCGCCTGTCGTCGCGGTACGGATCGCAGCCTATGGTGGCCTTGTCCCCCACCGTGCAGGCAGCCATGGCCAGCTCTTCTTCCCAGCGTTACCGCATCACCGTCACCCCGATCGAAAAGGACGGCCTGCAGTGCAGCGGGCGCTGCACCATCGAGCTGGAACATCGCGCGCAGCAGGACTGGATGCGCCTGCTGGAAACCGCGCGGCGCACCACCGGGCTCAGCGGTGACGAGCGTGCCGCGGCGATCGTCGCCACCCAGTTGCTGCGCGATCTCGCCCGGCGTCACGCCGACGAACCCGACCATCCGTTGACCGTGCTGCAGCCACAGCTGGACGAGGTGCTGGCCGCGCTGGAATCGATCCAGGGCGCGCCCTGAACCAGGCGCCCGCCTGGACCGGCGGCGGACCGGGCGGCCATCCCGACGATGCGGTCCTGCGCGCACTGCCCGGGTTCCGCGGGCTGCGCATCAAGACCCAGGCACCGATCGCCCGCGACACGGCCACGCCCTCCCGACTGCGCGAAGTCCCGGTCCATATCCGGGTCGGCACGGCAACCGGCACGCTGCGCTTCGAGGGCTGGTATCGACTGCAGCCCCGCGTGGATGGCAGTGGCTGGGAAATCCATGGCGCCTCGATCCAGCCAGTGATGAACTGACCGCAGCGGAAAGGACGTTGATCTGCGTGCGCGTACGTCAAAGCTGGATTCAGCCGCACGCGCTATTGTTGGCCTCTCACTCCCCACGGCCTGCCGCCATGAATGTTCGCCCGCTGTTGTCCCGCCTCGCCGCCTGCACCGTGTTGCTCGCCGCCGCCATCGGCGCGCAGGCCGCGCCCAGCGTGTCCGGCCGCCAGTTGTCGGTCGGTGCCACCGATGTGCAGCAGTATCTCGATGGCAGTTTCCCGCGTACCCAGGACGCGCTCGGCGGGTTGATCGCGATGACGATGAGTCACCCGCAGCTGACCCTGCCGCAGGGCAGCCGACTGGATCTGGGCTTCGATGTGGCCATGGCCACGGCCGGCGGCACCCCGGCACCCCTGGGCAAGGTGAAGCTCAGCAGCGGCCTGCGCTATGACACGCAGACCCAGGGCTTCCATCTGCAGGAGCCGACGGTGGATGACTTCACCCCGGCCAACAACGGCGGCAAGCTGGATTCACGCACGCGCAGCCTGCTCAACGCCTGGCTCGCCGATTACGCCCAGCGCGAGCCGATCTACAAGATCGACCCGAGCGTGGGTGCCCTGCTTGGCGCGCTGCAGGTGCAGTCGGCCCAGGTGGAGAACGGCAAGCTGGTGGTCACCTTCAACCAGGATCTCGGCGCACTCGTGCCGGCCGGGGTGCTGGGCAAATAATTCGGATGGCACCGACCAATGGTCGGTGCCTATACGCTCAACCGGCCAACGCCTTGGCCACCGCATCGGCGAACGCCGGGATGTCACCCGGCTTGCGGCTGGTGATCAGGCCACCATCCACGACAACCTCGGCATCGGTCCACTCGGCGCCGGCGTTGCCCAGATCGGTTTTCAGCGAGGGCCAGGACGTGACCTTGCGGCCCTTGGCCAGGCCCGACTCGACCAGCAGCCACGGGCCGTGGCAGATTGCCGCGACCGGCTTGCCTGCCGCACCGAATGCCTTGATCAGGGCGACCGCGTCGGTGTCGATGCGCAGCTTGTCGGGATTGATCACGCCGCCGGGCAGCACCAGCGCGTCGTAATCGTCGGCCTTGGCGCCCTTCAGCGGCGCATCGACCTTCACGTTCTCACCCCAGTCCTTGTCTTTCCAGCCGCGGATCTGGCTGGCATCGCCGGGCGCGATCACCTTCACCGAGGCCCCCCAGGATTCCAGCAGGCGCTTGGGTTCCTGCAGCTCGGACTGCTCGAAACCATCGGTGGCGAGGATCGCGATGTGCTTGCCGTTGAGTGCGTGTGCCATGGAGCGGCTCCAGTACGTGGGAGCGTCCAGTGTGGCCACGTGCGCATTGGGCGACGGTGACCACGATGTGCACAGCGTGTCGGCGCAACCACCGACGCTCAGTCGGTGGTTGCCAGCGGGATCAGCGCTTGGGCTGCAGCATGGTGCCGGTGCACTTCTTCGAGCCGCAGCGGCATTCCCAGATCTTCTTCAGGCGCGCGGTGTGACGCTCGGCCAGCGTGATGCCGTAGTTGTAGGTCAGCTCATCGCCCGGCTTGATGTCCTTGATCGCCTCGATGAAGACCTTGTCCTCGCGCCGGTTGTCGCCCTCGGCTTCTTCGATCACGGCCTCGCAGTTCGGATCGCAGCTGTGGTTGAGCCAGCGCGCGTCGTTGCCCTTGTAGTTCGCATCGATGACGTAGTCGTCATTCAGGGTGAACAGGAAGGTATGACCGCTCTCCACATCCCCGGTGTCGTCGGCATCCACGTCAGCGTGGCTGCGCAGCAGACCCTTGTACTGGATGACCCGCTCGCCCTTCTTGATCGGCGCCAGCGCGAACACGCCATTGCCATGGATGGTGGACTTGCGGGCCTGGATCTTCTTGGGCATCTGGCTGACCGTTGCGGTGGGAAGCCCCGATTCTCGCTTAATCTTTGTGATTGCCAAAGCGATGCGGTCCAATAGGCGTCCAAGGCCGCCCTGCGGGCGCCTGAACGGGCGGGTTGGATGCCGCCGGAGAAAAGCGTACAATTTCAGTCCGCTTTATGGTTCTGCACCCCACCATGCTCCGCGTCACCAAGCTTACCGATTACGCCACCGTCGTGTTGACCGTGCTCGCCGCCCGTCCGGGCGAGGTGCTCAGTGCGACTGAACTGGCCGAGTTTGCCCGTCTGGAACCGCCGACTGTCAGCAAACTGCTCAAGCCGCTGGCCCAGGCCGGTCTGGTCGAGGGCCTGCGCGGCGTCCGCGGCGGCTACCGGCTGACCCGCGCGGCGGACCAGATCACGCTGTTCGAGATCGTGGAAGCCATGGAAGGGCCGCTCGGCCTGACCGAGTGCGCCCACGACCACAGCCAGTGCGGCCGCGAGCTGCAGTGTGGCGCGCGCAGCAGCTGGCGGATGATCAACGACGTGGTGTCCGAAGCGCTGCGCGCGGTCACCCTGGCGCAGATCCTGCCCCCTCTTCCCCTTGTTGACGCCCACCGCCGCGCGATCGCGGCGGATGTCGTCTCCTGATCAGGCAGCCCCCATGGCCACCGATACCCTTGATACCGTCGCCACCGGCGATACCCCCAACCGCGAGATCCATGAGCAGCTCGGCCGCAAGTATTCGGCGGGCTTCATCACGGACATCGAATCGGACTCGTTGCCGCCCGGCCTGGACGAGGACACCATCCGTGCCCTCTCGGCCAAGAAGGAAGAGCCGGAATGGATGACGCAGTGGCGCCTGGATGCCTACCGCCACTTCCTGACCATGCCGATGCCGGACTGGGCCAAGCTGCAGATCGCCCAGATCGACCTGCAGGCGCTGAGCTATTACTCCGCGCCGAAGGGCCCGAAGTACGCCTCGCTGGACGATGTGCCCAAGGAACTGCTGGACACCTACGACAAGCTCGGCGTGCCGCTGCATGAGCGCGCCAGGCTGGCCGGCGTGGCCGTGGATGCAGTGTTCGATTCGGTCTCGGTCGGCACCACGTTCCGCAAGGAACTGGCCGAGAAGGGCGTGATCTTCTGCTCCATGTCCGAAGCGATCAAGGAACATCCGGAACTGGTCAAACAGTACCTGGGCACCGTGGTCCCGGTCGGCGACAACTACTTCGCCGCGCTCAACTCCGCGGTGTTCTCCGATGGCAGCTTCGTGTTCATCCCCAAGGGCGTGCGTTGCCCGATGGAGCTGAGCACCTACTTCCGCATCAACGCCGGCCATACCGGCCAGTTCGAGCGCACGCTGATCATCTGCGAGGACAAGGCGTACGTGTCCTACCTGGAAGGCTGCACCGCGCCGATGCGCGATGAGAACCAGCTGCACGCCGCGGTGGTCGAACTCGTCGCGCTGGAAGATGCCGAGATCAAGTACTCGACGGTGCAGAACTGGTACCCGGGCGATGAGAACGGCGTGGGCGGCATCTACAACTTCGTCACCAAGCGTGCCGAATGCCGTGGCGCGCGCAGCAAGGTCACCTGGACCCAGGTCGAGACCGGCTCGGCGATCACCTGGAAGTACCCGTCCTGCGTGCTGCTTGGCGATGATTCGGTCGGCGAGTTCCACTCGGTCGCGCTGACCCACCACCGTCAGCAGGCCGATACCGGCACCAAGATGATCCACATCGGCAAGCGCACCAAGAGCAAGATCGTCAGCAAGGGCATCAGCGCGGGCCACGGGCAGAACACCTACCGCGGCCTGGTCAAGATGGAGCGCGGCGCCGAGGGTGCGCGCAACTACACCCAGTGCGATTCGCTGCTGATCGGCAAGAAGTCGGGCGCGCACACCTTCCCCTATATCGAGGTGAAGAATCCCAGCGCGACGGTCGAGCACGAAGCCACCACGTCCAAGATCTCCGACGACCAGCTGTTCTATTGCCGCGCCCGCGGCATCGACCAGGAAAACGCGGTCTCGATGATCGTGGACGGTTTCTGCAAGCAGGTTTTCCGCGAGCTGCCGATGGAGTTCGCGGTGGAAGCCAAGAAGCTGCTGGACGTCAGCCTGGAAGGCTCGGTCGGATGAAGCGCCTGCTCACCCTGGCCGTGCTGCTGTGCGCGGCGGCACCGGCGTTCGCGCAGGACGTGGTGTGCAATCCCGGCGGCAATCAGCTCGAACTCAATGCCTGCGCCGACCAGGAGTTCAAGAAGGCCGATGCCGAATTGAATGCCGTCTACCGCCAGATCGTGACCCGGCTTGCCGGCGAGCCCGTGGCGCTGGCGAAGGTGAAAGCGGCACAGCGGCTGTGGGTGCAGCTGCGTGACGCCGACCTGGAAGCGCGCTACCCGGTGGGCGCGGATGAGAATCCGCGTTTCCTGTACGGCTCGATGTACCCGATGCTGTACTCCGGCGCCAAGGCGGCATTGACCACCACGCGTACTGCTTACCTGCGCAGCGAATTCCTCGAGCGCAGCGAATACGACCGCTGAGTCGCGCTGCCTCCAGTTCCCCTATCTGACAAGACGATTATCGACATGTTGAAGATCGACAACCTCCACGCACGCATCGGCGAAAAAGACATCCTGAAGGGCCTCTCGCTCGACGTGAAGCCGGGCCAGGTGCACGCCATCATGGGTCCCAACGGCGCCGGCAAGTCCACCCTGGGCAATGTCCTGGCCGGCCGCGAAGGCTATGACGTCAGCGAAGGCAGCGTGCAGTTCGAAGGCAAGGATCTGCTCGATCTGGCCCCGGAAGAACGCGCCGCCGCCGGCCTGTTCCTGGCCTTCCAGTACCCGGTGGAAATCCCCGGCGTGAACAACACCTACTTCCTGCGCGCCGCGCTCAACGCCCAGCGCAAAGCGCGCGGCGAAGAGGAACTGGATTCGATGCAGTTCCTCAAGCTGGTCCGCCAGAAGCTGGCCGTGCTGCACCTGAAAGACGAGCTGCTGCACCGTGGCGTCAACGAAGGCTTCTCCGGTGGCGAGAAGAAGCGCAACGAGATCTTCCAGCTGGCCGTGCTCGAGCCGAAGCTGGCGATCCTGGATGAAACCGACTCCGGCCTGGACATCGATGCGCTCAAGAGCGTGGCCGACGGCGTCAACGCGCTGCGTTCGCCGGACCGTTCGTTCATCGTGATCACCCATTACCAGCGCCTGCTCGACTACATCAAGCCGGACGTGGTGCATGTGCTGGCCGACGGCAGGATCGTGCAGAGCGGCGGCCCGGAACTGGCCCTGGAACTGGAAGCCCACGGCTACCACTTCCTGAAGGACCGCGTGGTGCCGGAGGCAGCGGTCTGATGAGCGCCCTGCTCGATTCCCTCGCCAGCGGCTTCTGCGGCAGCGATGCACGTCGCGCCGAGCTGGACGCCGCCCTGCAGGCCGGCCTGCCCGGTCCGCGTACCGAAGCCTGGAAATACACCTCGCTGCGCCAGCTGGAGCGCCGCAGCTTCCAGCCCGCGCCGCTCGCCCCGGCCGTGGTCGATGCCGCCCTGCTGGCCGACATCCCGTCGCCGCGGCTGGTGTTCGTCAACGGCCGTCCGTCCGGCGCGCTGAGCGATGTCGCGGCAGTGCCGGCCGGCGTACAGCTGGCCACGTTGTCCTCGGCGCTGGCCGCCGGCGATGAAGCCGCGCGCTTCCTTGGCCGCCGATTCGAGCGCAGCGAGGAAGTGTTCGCCCGCCTCAACGCCGCGCTTGCCGATGAAGGCGTGCTGCTGCGCGTGGAGGAAGGCGTGCAGGTCGAGGCGCCGCTGCAGCTGGTCTTCATCAGCGTGGCCGGCGATGCCGATCTGTCCTGGCACCACCGCCACCTGATCGAACTGCGCAGCGGTGCCGCGCTGGGCGTGGTCGAGCATCACCTGCATGTCGGGGATGCCGCACACCTGGACAACACCCTGGTGCACGTCCACCTCGCGCAGGACGCCGTGCTCTCGCATGCCCGCGTGCAGGCCGATGCCACCCGCGCCACCTCGCTGCTGCGCACCGACGCCGTGCTGGCCCGCAACGCACAGTACCGCCGTGTCGACCTGGAGCTGGGCGCCGCGCTGAGCCGCCATGAGCTCAACGTCCGCCTGGAAGGCGACAACGCCCAGCTGACCGCCAACGGCGTGCTGCTCGGCAACGGCCGTCGCCATGTCGACACCCGCCTGGGCATCGAGCACATCGCGCGCGATACGAGCTCGGAAATGGTCTGGCGTGGCGTGGCGGCCAACCGCAGCCGCGTGGTTTTCCACGGCGGCATCCACATCCGCGAAGGCGCCGATGGCACCGACGCCAACCTGTCCAACAAGAACCTGCTGCTCTCCGCCGATGCCGAGATCGATACCCAGCCCACGCTGGTGATCGATGCCGACGAAGTGAAGGCCGCGCACGGCGCCACGGTCGGCCAGCTCGATGCGAATGCGCTGTTCTACCTGCGCTCGCGTGGCCTGCCGGCCGATCGCGCGCAGCAGCTGCTGAGCGCGGCGTTCTGCCATGAACCGCTGAACGTCCTCGACGCACGCCTGACCGAGCAACTCACCGCCCAGCTCACCCGAGCGCTGGCCCTGGCGGGCGTCGCATGAACCTGTCCACGCCGCGCCCGGTCGCCGATACCGGCGCCGCGCCCGACTGGGATCGCGTGCGCCTGGACTTCCCGCTGTTGATGCGCGAAGTGCATGGCAAGCCGCTGGTGTACTTCGACAACGCCAACACCGGCCAGAAGCCGGTACAGGTGATCGGCGCGGTGGACGAGTTCTACCGCCGCTACAATGCCAACGTCAGCCGCGCGGTACATGCGCTCGGCACCGAAGCGACCGATGCCTACGAGGGCGCCCGCAACAAGCTGGCGCGCTTCCTCAACGTGCGCGGCAGCGAGCTGGTGCTGTGCAGCGGCACCACCTTCGCGATCAACCTGGTCGCGTATTCGTGGGCGCTGCCGCGGCTGAAGGCCGGGGATGTCATCCTGGTTTCGCGCATGGAGCACCATGCCAACATCGTGCCGTGGCAGCTGGTCGCCCAGCGCACCGGGGCGACCATCCGCGTGGCCGAGATCACCCCGGACGGCGCACTGGACCTGGACGCACTGCGCAAGGCCATGACCCCCGAGGTCAAGTTGCTCGCAGTCGCCCACGTCTCCAACGTCCTGGGCACGGTCAACCCGGTGCGGGAGATCTGCCGCGAGGCCCGCAAGCGCGGCATCATCACCGTGGTCGACGGCTCGCAGGCCGTCCCGCACCGCAAGGTCGACATCCCCGCGATCGGCTGCGACTTCTACGCCATCACCGGCCACAAGATGTGCGGCCCGACCGGCACCGGTGCGCTGTGGGCCAGGCGCGAACACCTGGACGCCATGCCGCCGTTCCTCGGCGGGGGCGAGATGATCAAGGAAGTCAGCTTCGAGGGCACCGTGTTCAACGATGCCCCGCACAAGTTCGAAGCCGGCACCCCGAACATCGCCGGCTTCATCGGACTGGGCGTGGCGGTGGACTACCTGGAGTCGCTGGGCCTGGACCACGTGGAAGCCCGCGAAGGCGAGCTGCTGGCGCACTTCACCGAAGAGCTGAACAAAATCGACGGCCTGCGCATCTTCGGCACCACGCCGGACAAAGCGGCGGTGGTCTCCTTCCTGGTGGACGGCGCGCATTCGCACGACCTGGCCACCCTGCTCGACCTGGAAGGCGTCGCGGTCCGGTCCGGCCAGCACTGCGCACACCCGCTGCTGCAGTACTACGGCGTGGCGGCGACCTGCCGGGCGTCGCTGGCGTTCTACAACACGCATGAAGAAATCGAACGCTTCATCGTGGCGTTGAACAAGGTGCGCAAGCTGCTGGGGTGAGCCTGCCCCGCCTGCGCCCCACCGGAACGCCGTGGCCTGCCACGGCGTTTTTCGTTGCCGCCGGAGGTCGTTTCCGTCCGGGCCCCAGCCAGCCTAAAATGGCGGCATGAGCACCCTGACCTACCGCGCCGCCACGCCGGCCGACATCCCCGCCCTGATCACCCTTGTCACCTCCGCCTACCGGGGTGATGCCAGCCGCGCCGGCTGGACCACCGAGGCCGACATCCTTGATGGCGCCCGCATCGACGCGCAGGGCCTGCAGGCCGACCTCGAGCGCCCCCGCAGCACCATCCTGCTCGCCGAGCGCGACGGCCAGCTGCTGGCGTGCGCGCACGTGGCCGATGACCAGGGCAAGGGGTACTTCGGGATGTTCTCGGTGGATCCGGCCCAGCAGGGCGGCGGCATCGGCAAGCAGGTGATGCTGGCGGCCGAGGCCCACGCCGCACGCGAGTGGGGCGTATCGGTCATGCAGATGACGGTGATCGACATCCGCGACGAGCTGATCGCCTTCTACGAGCGCCGGGGCTACCTGCGCACGGGGATCAAGAAGCCCTTCCCCTACGGCGACGAGCGCTTCGGCATTCCCAAGCGCGACGATCTGCGCTTCGAGATCCTGGAAAAGCCGCTGGTGGTGCCCGCGTGAGCGAAACCTGGACCTTCGTCTGCGCCAGCGCCGAACTGCTGCCCGGCGAAATGAAGAGCACCTTCGATGAAGTGACCGGCACGCCGATCGTGGTGTTCAACCTGGACGGCGAGCTGTACGCGCTGGAAGACCAGTGCACCCACGACGAGTTCGAGCTGTCCTCGGGCACCTTCGATACCGGCGAGGCCAGCATCGAGTGCGTCCTGCACGGAGCCCGCTTCGACATCCGCGACGGCGCCGCGCTGTGCGCGCCGGCCTACTCACCGGTGGCGAAGTTCCCGGTCAAGCGGGAACACGACGCCGTCTGGGCCCGCGACGACCGCGACTGACCCGGGCTGAACGCCGGCGTTTTGAAAACGCGAATTATTCCTATTACGATAGGCATTGCGGCCAGCCGGTCGCGCCTGTCCGGTAGCCCGTGTCCGCCCACCGCTCTCTTCTTGGTGCTCTCGCCCTGTGGGCCACGCTCTGCGTGGTGCTGCTGGCGTGCCGCGGGCTGAGCGGAACGCAGGTCGGCGCTGAGCCAGGCAACGCGCCGGCACGGACCTCGCTGGCCTGGGACCTCTCGCCGACGGCGACCGCCCCGGATACGCCGCTGCCCGAACTCCCGGCGGCAGAGCCCTTGTCGGCCACCGAGTCCGGCCCCGATCCCGAACTCGGCCATGTCGGCCTGCCTCTGCGTCAGCGGCGTACCGCCTGGACGGCACTGGCCCCGTTGTGGCCGTCCGATGCGCTGCGGCGGCAGCGGCTGGAACCGTCGCTGCGGCTCAACCCCGGCCACGCGCCTCCCTACGCCTGATTCCGGCCCCGCGCACCGCGTGGGGCGTGCCGTGCCTGCGCCTGTGCGCAGTGCGAACGGCTTCGCGTGCCCGCTTCTCCATTGCCTGTCGCTGTGCCCCGCGCACACCGCTCCGCCTGTCTTTCCCTTCCCGGATCGTCCACACCATGATCAAGAGCCGCAAGCATTCTTCCTTTCCGCGCACCGTTGCCGGCCGCGCCACTGCCGGCCTGGTCACCGGGCTGAGCCTGGCTGTCCTGCCAGTCATCGCGCACGCACAGTCCAGCGGCAACACGCCGCAAACCCTGGATCAGATCGATGTGCGCGGCGTGCGCGGCTTCAAGACCGACAAGGTCGCTTCCCCGAAGTTCACCCAGTCGCTGCAGGACACCCCGCAGACGATCCAGGTGATCACCAGCGACCTGTTCAACCAGCAGGGTGCGACCACGCTGACCGATGCGCTGCGCAACAGCCCGGGGGTGGGTACGTTCTACGTGGGTGAGAACGGCAACACCAACACCGGCGACAGCATTTTCATGCGCGGCTTCGACACCTCCAGCAGCATCTTCGTCGATGGCGTGCGCGACCTCGGCTCGATCTCGCGGGATGTGTTCAATACCGAGCAGGTGGAGGTGGCCAAGGGCCCGGCCGGCACCGACAACGGCCGCTCGGCACCGACGGGTGCGATCAACATGGTCAGCAAACAGGCCAACCTGCACAACGCCGTGTCGGGCACGGTCTCGGCCGGTACCGACAGCCAGCAGCGCGGCACCGCCGATTGGAACCAGGCGCTCGGCGCGACCAGTGCGCTGCGCGTGAATGCGATGTGGCAGGACAGCGACCAGCCCGGCCGCGACCACGTCAACAACAGCCGCTGGGGCATCGCACCGTCGTTGGCGTTCGGCCTCGGCACCAGTACCCGCTATTTCCTCAACCTGCTCTACGTGGACCAGGACAACGTGCCCGACGGCGGCGTGCCGACCCTGGGCCTGCCGGGCTGGACGCCGCAGCCCAGCCTGGAGCGGCTGGCCGGGCAGCCGGTCGATCCGGAGAATTTCTACGGCACCCGCGCCGACCACGACGATGTCACCGCGAAGATGGCGACGTTCCGCATCGAGCACGACGTCAACGACGCCGTGCGCGTGACCAATACCGCCCGCTGGGGCCGCACCGACCAGGATTACCTGCTGACCGCGTTCATGGGTACCGGCACGCGCGGTGCCAATGGCGCACCGACCGGCAACATCCGCTTCACCAACCCGGCCGATCCCGCCACCTACACCATCGCGCGCAGCCTGCCGACCTTCAAGGACCAGCAGAACACGATCCTGACCGACCAGCTCAACCTGCGCGCGGACATCACCACCGGGGCGATCGTGCACAACCTGAGCGCCGGCCTGGAATTCACCCGCGAGGAGCTCAAGAGCTTCGGCCAGGCCGCCACCGGTGGCACCACCTGGTCGCCGGCCAACCTGTATGCCCCGGACTGGAACGCGACCGGACTGACCTGGGCACACAACGGCGCCGACAGCCACGGCAAGACCACCACCTCCTCGGTCTATCTCTTCGACACCCTCAACTTCGGCGAAAGCCTGCTGGTCACCGCGGGCCTGCGCGCGGACCACTACACGACCGAGTACCAGAGTGCGTCGGTGTGCGGCGGCCGTGGTCCGGCCTGTGGCGCCAACCCGGTCGGCACGGTGATCGCCAATCCCTCGCTTGAACATTCGGACACCCTGCTCAACTGGAAGCTAGGCGCGGTCTACAAGGTCGATGACATTGTCAGCCTGTACGCCAACTACGCCCTCTCCCAGCAGCCGCCGGGCGGCAGCAACTTCCAGCTGAGCACCTCCGCCAGCAGCGCCGACAACCCGAGCCTGGATCCGCAGAAGGCCAGGACCGTCGAAGTGGGGACCAAGTGGGCCTTCCTCGATGACGCACTCGCCTTCAACGTGGCGCTGTTCAAGACCGAGGTCAGCAACGAGATCAACACGCAGGTCCTGGACGATGCAGGCAACCCGACCCAGACCGGCAAGAAGTCGGTGCAGGGCATCGAGGTCTCCACCCTGGGCCGCATCACCGACAACTGGTCGGTTTCGGCGGGCTACAGCCATCTGGATACCGAGGTGGACGAAGGCGCCAACGTCGCCGCCGACGGCACCCGCAACCTGACCTACACCCCGGGCGACACCTTCACCAGCTGGACCAGCTATGCCTTCCCGTCCGGCCTGACGATCGGCGGCGGCGTGCGCTACGCCGGCCAGATGCATCGCGGCACGGACGGTGCGGTCGGTACCCCGGCCTTCACCAAGTCCTACACGGTCTACGATGCGGTGGCTTCGTATGCGATCAACGAGCATCTGGTGCTGCGCTTGAACGCATACAACCTGTTCGACAAGCAGTACGTGGCTGCGATCAACAAGAGCGGCTACCGTTACACCCCGGGTGCCCCGCGCACCGTCCTGTTCAGTGCGGACTTCCGCTTCTGACCACCGGCCGGCGCAGGGGAGCCCTCCCCTGCGTCGTACAAGGACCCTGTCATGTTGCTGCATGTTCCCGACGTACTGAGCGCCGATGAACTGGCCCACCTCCAGCGCGCGCTGGCCGAGGCGGCATGGGCCGATGGGCGCGAGACCGTCGGCGCGCAGGGCGCGCAGGTCAAGCGCAATGAACAACTGCCCGACGCCTCGCCGCTGAAGGCCGAGCTGGGCCGGATCGTGCTGGGCGCCCTGGACCGGCATCCGCTGTTCTTCGCGGCGGCATTGCCGCTGCGGATTCTGCCGCCCCGCTTCAACCGCTACCAGGGCGGCGGCGAGTACGGCTTCCACGTGGATGGGGCGGTGATGATCACCCCGCTGGACGGACAGCGCAGCCATCTGCGTTCGGACGTATCGTGCACGCTCTTCCTCACCGCGCCGGACGACTACGACGGCGGCGAGCTGGTGATCAGCGATACCTACGGCGAGCACGAGGTGAAGCTCCCCGCCGGCGATCTGGTGCTGTATCCCTCGAGCAGCCTGCATCGCGTCAACCCGGTCACCCGTGGGTCGCGGTTGGCCTCATTCTTCTGGGTGCAGAGCATGGTGCGCGATGACAGCGCGCGGCGCACGCTGCTGGAGATGGACAGTGCGATCGAAACGCTGCGCACCACGGGTGCCGACAGCGCGGCCGTACTGCAGCTGACCGGCGTGTATCACAATCTCCTGCGACGCTGGAGCGAGATCTGAGCTTGGCGCCATAGGCTTCCGCAATCGCAAATCATTCCCATTTGCGCTTGGGAACATATCTCACTACAATCTCGGCGCGTTGCGAACCGGACATCCGGTCCGCCGCTACCGGGCCTCCTTTTGCGCCACCCTCACCGCCATCGCAGCTTCGCCACCGCCATGCGCGGGCAACGCCCTGCGCTGCCCGTGGTGCTGGCGTGGCTGGCAGTGCTGGCGATGCTCTTTACCGGCCTGCCGGTGCTGGAACGGGCAGCCCCCGGCAGCACTGTCATGGTCCTGCAGATGCCGATGGACGAGCGCCCGGCCGGCGGTGGGGAAACCACCCAGCAGGAAGAAGCCCCGGCCAAACCGCGCCGGGTCGCCAGCGCGCGCCCTGCCGCGACGCCGCCGCAGCCGCCTTCACTGCCGCCGGTCGTGGAATCCCTGGATTCGCTGATGGCCACCCTGGTGGCACAGCCGCCGCGGATCGTGCCCGCCATCGATTCGGCACCGGCCACGCCGCTGCCTGCCGCACCCGGCCTGCGCGTCCAGCGCGGCCAAGCCCCACCGCAGGGCTGATTCCGACCCCGGCGGCGCCATCGCGCCCGCCTCCGGTCCTGCGTGTTTCGCCCGCCCCGGGCGTCCCTGATACCTGCGCGTGCTGCCGCCCTCCGGCCTGCCACGTCGCGTCCGTTTTCTCCTTTCCGAGGTTGCCCCCATGGCCCAGCGCCATCGTCGTCGCACGTCCCTGTCCCGCTGCACCCTGTCCCTCGCCCTGCTCGGTGCGCTGAGCGCCCCGGCCTTCGCCAACGGCGACGCCGCCGGTCCGACCACCCTGGACAAGGTGGTGGTCACCGCCGCCGGTTTCGAGCAGAAGATCGCCGATGCCCCGGCCAGCATCAGCGTGATCAGCCGCGAAGAACTGAGCAAGCGCCCGTACACCAGCCTGGTGGATGCGCTGCGCGACGTGGAAGGCATCGACGTGGGCATGGAGCCGACCGACAAGAACGGCCGCGCCACCATCTCCATGCGGGGCATGCCGTCTGACTACACCCTGGTGCTGATCGACGGTCGCCGCCAGAGCAACGCCGGCAACCTGTATCCGAACAACTTTGGCGGCGGCCAGTTCTCGTACATGCCGCCGCTGGATGCGATCGAACGCATCGAAGTGGTGCGTGGCCCGATGTCGACCCTGTACGGCTCGGATGCGATGGGCGGGGTGATCAACATCATCACCCGTCGCAACCAGACCGAGTGGCATGGCGCGGTCACCCAGGGCTTCACCCTGCAGCAGGACGACCAGTTCGGTGACGCGCGCAGTACCGATGTCTACCTGAGCGGCCCGCTGATCAAGGACCGACTGGGCCTGTCGGTGCGCGGCAGCTACTACGACGCCAAAGCCTCCAACCCGGAATGGGACGACCTCCAGTTGCCCGACGGCACGATGTGGTCGCGCAGCATCGGCTTCGGCGGCGGCGGCAAGGCGGTGGCCAACACCAACTGGAACACCGGCCTGCGCCTGAACTTCATCGTCAACGACGACCACGAGCTGTGGCTGGACTACGACGTGTCGCGCCAGAAGTACGACAACAGCGAAGGCCAGACCGGCACCCTGGACAGCCTCGCCAGCCTGTGGCGCGTCGGCAATGCGACGATCCCCAGCCCGAACGGCACCGGCACCGTCAGCCGCCGCGTGGTGCAGCCGCGCGTGGGCTACACCGCCTACCAGCGCTACGAGCGCGACCAGTTGGCGCTGACCCACCAGGGCCGCTATGAATTCGGCACCTGGCAGACCACGCTGACCCACATCACCAGCAACAACCTCGGCCGCTCGCTGCCGCTGACGCTGGACGAGCGCGCGGATCTGCAGGGCCTGTGGAACGACGTGTGCCGCCGCACTGGCGCCGCCGCCAACTGCGCGGCCGGCGCGCGCAACGGGCTGGGTGCGCTCAACGCCGCCGAGCTGGCGCGCCTGCAGGCCTTCCTGCCGCGTCCGCTGCGCACCATGGAACTGAAAGGCAACGTGCTGGACACGATGCTCGACCTGACCTTCGGCGCGCACAAGCTGACCGTCGGCGGCCAGTACAACGACACCGACATGGTCGATGGCGTGTTCGGCATGGACGGCAACGGCTACAAGACCAACGTCAAGCAGCAGCACCGCATGTGGGCGCTGTTCGCCGAGGACAACTGGTCGCTGACCGACACCCTGACCGCCACCGTCGGCGTGCGCTATGACGACCACAACATCTTCGGCAGCCACGTCAGCCCGCGTGCCTACCTGGTATGGAACGCCAACGATGCCTGGACCCTCAAGGGCGGCGTCAGCACCGGCTACAAGACCCCGCGTCCGGACCAGCTGTTCCCGGGCATCGTCGGCTTCGGTGGCCAGGGCGTCACCCCGCTGGTCGGCTCGCCCAACCTGAAGCCGGAAACCAGCACCAACTACGAAATCGCCGCGTACTACGAAGGCGATCGCTGGGGCTTCAACGTCACCGGCTTCCTCAACAAGTTCGATGACAAGATCGCCAGCGGCGGCACCTTCGCCAACTGCGAAGTCGCCCCGGACGATGGCAGCTACTGCGTGGACATCGGCCCGGGCTGGGCCGAGCTGGGCTACAGCACCTTCGGCCAGAGCGTGAACATCGACAAGGCCGAAACCCGCGGCGTGGAAGCGGCCGCCCAGGTCGATCTGCTGGACACCCTCCAGCTGCGCGGCAACTACACCTGGACCAGGAGCGAGCAGACCAGCGGCACCGGCAAGGGCCTGCCCATCACCGGCAACCCGGCCAGGCACATGGCCAATGCCAGCCTGAACTGGCAGATCAGCGAGGCGGTAAGTCTGTCGCTGATCGGCGAAGGCCGCTACGACCGCTACCGCGACACGCTGGTCAGCAACGTCGGCGGCGTGAGCAGCTCGCAGACCCGCTACTACGAGGACTACACGATCTTCCACCTCGGCGGCAGCTGGGACATCAACACCTGGCTGACGGTCAACGCGCGGGTCAACAACCTGTTCGACAAGGACTTCGTCTCGCAGTCCTGCGTGCTGATCAGCGACAGCGAGTTCAACTGCGTGGACGACTACGCCACCAAGGACCAGCGTCGCAGCTACTGGATTTCAGTGAACGCCAAGTTCTGAGGCACCCCGTGGCGGCGTCCCGAGTGACGCCGCCGCGGGCCTTGACCTCGGGCAGCGCGCCGGCAACGGTCCGCTGCCTTTTTTTTGCCCACAAATTGCGAATCATTCTCATCAATGGTGTAATTCGCCCCTCAGCACTTCCTCCTGCGACCGTGGCCACCAGCGCTCCCTCTTCCAGCGTGCAACAACAACGCCGCGGCTTCTGGCTGCGCACGCTGCACCAGTGGCACTGGATCAGCTCCGCGGTGTGCCTGATCGGCATGCTGCTGTTCGCCGCGACCGGCATCACCTTGAACCACGCGTCCAGGATCGAAGCCAAGCCGGAGGTGGTCAGCCGCCAGCTGGCGCTGCCTGCCGACCTGCTCGGCAAGCTCGGCGACCGCGCCGATGGCAACGCACCGATTCCCCGCGTGGCCACCCGCTGGCTGGATGCGCAGCTCGGCATCTCGATCGGGCGCCGCCCGGCCGAGTGGTCTGATGGCGAAATCTACCTGTCCCTGCCCAGCCCGGGGGCCGATGCCTGGCTGAGCATCGACCGCGAATCGGGCGCCGTGGAGTACGAATCCACCGCGCGCGGCTGGGTGTCCTATTTCAACGATCTGCACAAGGGGCGTAACGCCGGGCCAGCCTGGGGCTGGTTCCTGGATATCTTCGCCGTGGCCTGCCTGGTGTTCTGCATCACCGGCCTGTTCCTGCTGCACCTGCATGCCCGCCAGCGCCGCATGACCTGGCCGCTGGTCGGCCTGGGCCTGCTGATCCCGCTGCTGATCGCCCTGATCCTCATCCACTGACCTTCCCTTCCCGGAGCCGCACCATGCGCGTCACCCTGACCATCGCCCTGAGCGGCCTGCTGGCCACCTCGCCGGCCTACGCCACCACCCTGGACATCAATGTCGAGGTGCCCAAGCTCAACGTGGCCGAGTACCACCGCCCGTATGTGGCCGTGTGGCTGGAAGGTGCCGACCAGAAGGTCGCCGCCAACCTGTCGGTCTGGTATCAGCAGACCGGCAACAGCGAAGGCCATGGCACCAAGTGGCTGCCTGACCTGCGCCAGTGGTGGCGCAAGAGCGGCCGCACCCTGGAGGTGCCGGTGGACGGCGTGACCGGTCCGACCCGCCCGGTCGGCAAGCATGCGCTGTCGTTCAACGACAAGCAGCCGGCGCTCAAGGCACTCGCGCCGGGCAACTACACCCTCGTGGTGGAAGCGGTGCGCGAAGTCGGCGGCCGCGAACTGCTCAAGATTCCCTTCACCTGGCCGGTCACGGCCGCACAGACGGGCAAGGCCCAGGGCGCGACCGAACTCGGTCTGGTCACCCTGTCCGCCAAGCCCTGATACCCCATCCACTTGGAGTTTTTCGATGAAGCGCACGCTCGTCCTCGCCGCCGCCATGGCCGCCGCACTTCCGTTCTCCGCCCTGGCCCACAAGGCCTGGCTGCAGCCCTCGCAGACCGTGATCGCGGGCACCAACCCGTGGATCACGGTCGATGCGGCGGTCTCCAACGACCTGTTCTACTTCAACCACGTGCCGCTGCGCCTGGACAACCTGGTCATCACCGCGCCCGATGGCAGCACCGTGCAGCCGCAGAACGCGGCGACCGGCAAGTTCCGCAGCGTGTTCGATGTCGAGCTGACCCAGCAGGGCACCTACCGCCTGGCCACGATCAACAACGGCCTGTCGGCCAGCTGGGAAGAAGACGGCAAGCCCAAGCGCTGGCGTGGTACCCCGGCCACCTTCGCCACCGAGGTTCCGAAGAACGCGAAGAACCTGCAGGTCTCGCAGTCGGTCGGCCGCGTGGAGACCTTCGTTACCAACGGCACCCCGAACGACACCGCGCTCAAGCCGACCAACCAGGGCATCGAGATGATCGCGCTGGCCCACCCGAACGATCTGGTCGCCGGTGAAGCCGCGCGCTTCCGCGTGCTGGTCGACGGCAAGCCGACCGCCGGCCTGGCGTTCGAGATCACCCGCGGCGGCACCCGGTACCGCAACGCGCAGGACGAGATCAAGGTCAGCACCGATGCCAAGGGCGAGTTCGCCGTCACCTGGCCGGAAGCGGGCATGTACTGGCTGGAAACCGGCACCGAGGACAGCAAGACCTCGATCAAGGAAGCCAAGAAGCGTCGCCTGAGCTACGTGGCCACGCTGGAAGTGCTGCCGGAGTAACCACCTGCGGCGCGGGCGCTGCACGCGCCCTCCACCTCACCCGCCCCTGTCGACACGACGGGGGCTTTTCACCCGACGCAGTCCGGCCATCGGGCTTACTAGGCCCCGACGTGCCCATCCCCATGAACAACCCGGATCTCGACATCGCCAGCCTCGGCGGCCACACCATGGGCACCACCTGGCAGGTAAAGCTGGCCGTGGCGCGCAGCCGCGACCTGCACCCGCTTCACGCCGGCATCCAGGCGCAGCTGGACGCCATCGTGGCGCAGATGAGCACGTGGGAAGCCGACAGCGATATCGCGCGTTTCAACCGGGCGTCCGCCGGTGAATGGCAGGCGCTGCCGCCGTTGTTCGACACGGTGATGCAGTGCGCGCTGGAGATCGCACAGCGCAGTGGCGGCGCCTTCGATCCGACCGTCGGCCCGTTGGTGGCGCTGTGGGGATTCGGCGCGCAGGCCCAGGCCCGGCAGATTCCCGATGCGGCCGCCCTCGCCGCGACCCGTGCGCGGTGTGGCTGGCAACGCCTGCAGTGGCAGCCCGGTCGCCTGCGGCAACCCGGTGGGCTGGCGCTGGATCTCTCGGCGATCGCCAAGGGCTTTGGCGTCGACCAGGTCAGCGCGTGGCTGCGCCAGAACGGCGTGCACGCAGGGCTGGTGGAAGTCGGCGGCGAGCTGCACGGGTTCGGACGCAAGCCCGACGGTCAGCCGTGGCGGGTGCTGGTGGAATCCGCTCCGGAAGACGATGCGCAGGCAGACCATCCGCCGCGCGTGCTCGCGCTGACGGAGCGTGCGGTCGCCACCTCCGGTGATCGTTGGCACCATTTCGAGCACGGCGGTGAGCAGTACAGCCATACCCTGGATCCGCGCATCGGTGCGCCGGTCGCACGCGCCGCGGCCGCGGTCACCGTGGTTGCCGACAGCGCCATGCAGGCCGATGCCTGGGCCACCGCATTGACGGTGATGGGCGCCGACGACGGGATGGCATTTGCGCGCACCCATGCGCTGGCCGCACGCTTTGTCAGCCGGGGGACGCACGGTATCGAGGAACACATGAGTCCCGCATTCGAGCACCTGCTCGCCGACGACCGCGTGGACGCGGCATGAGCCTGCGTCCTTCCCGTGCGTGGCTGGGCAACCTGGCGGTGATGCTGGTGCTGGCGGCCATCGCCTGGGCGCTGCTGCGCCTGCACCAGGGTGAAGCGTGGTGGCAGAGCGCCCCCCTGGCCGCGCAGTGGCGCTGGGCCGCCGGCAGCCTGCTGCTGTATGCGGCGTTCTGCGCGCTGATCTGGTGGCGTGGACGACCGCGCGAGGCGCGCGTGGCCGATGACGGACCCGCCCCGATCCTGCTGGTCTGGGCGAGCCAGACCGGCTTCGCGCAGCAGCTGTGCGAACGCAGTGCGGACGCGTTGCGCGCTGCCGGACTGCCGGTCCGCATCCGCGCGCTGCATGCGGTGACGGCCGAGCTTCTGCAGCGCAGCGGGCAGGTGTTGTTCGTGGTCAGCACCACCGGCGAAGGCGATGCGCCGGATCATGCGCTGCCCTTCCTGCGCAACGTGATGCCGCAGTCGCTGGCCCTGCCACAGCTGCAGTACGGCGTGCTGGCGCTGGGCGACCGCAGCTATGGGCACTTCTGCGCGTTCGGCCACCAGCTCGATGCGTGGCTGCGCCAGCACGGCGCGCATCCGCTGTTCGACACGGTCGAGGTGGACAACGCCGATCCCGGCGCACTGCGCCACTGGCAGCAACTGCTCGGCCAGCTGGGCGGTGAAGCCACCGAACTGTCGGACTGGGCGCCGGCCGATTACCTGCCGTGGCAACTGCAGGCGCGGCACCTGGAAAACCCGGGCAGCCCGGGCGCGCCGACCTACCGCATCACGCTGGTGCCGGCCGACGGCGTGCTGCCGGTGTGGCAGGCCGGCGACGTCGTCGAGATCGGACCGCAGCATGCACCGGCCGAGGTCGAGGCCTGGCTGCGTGATACCGCGTGGGAGGGCGATGCGGACATCGATGGACGGCCGCTGCGTGCGCATCTCGCGCGGGCGCACCTCCCGGATGCCGACGAAATTCCGGCATCGGCCGACACGGCCGCACTGGTGGCCGCACTACGTCCGCTTCCGCACCGCGAGTACTCGATCGCCAGCCTGCCTGCCGAAGGCCAGGTGCAGCTGCTGCTGCGCCGCCAGCTGCGTCCGGATGGGACGCCGGGGCTGGGCAGCGGGTGGCTGTGCGATCACGCCGCGCTGGAGGGGCAGATCGATCTGCGCTTCCGCAGCAATCCGAATTTCCACGGTGTCGCCGCCGCGACGCCACTGATCCTGATCGGCAACGGCACCGGCATCGCCGGCCTGCGCGCCCACCTGCGCGAGCGCATCAGCGCCGGCGCGCGCCGCAACTGGCTGCTGTTCGGCGAACGCACGGCCGCGCACGACTTCTTCTTCGGCGACGACCTGCGCGCCTGGCAGCGCGATGGCTGGATCGCACGGCTGGATACGGTGTTCAGTCGCGATGGTGGCGAGCATCACTACATCCAGGACCGTCTGCAGGCGCACATCGGCGAACTGCAGCAGTGGGTGCATGACGGGGCCACGATCCTGGTCTGCGGCAGCCTGCAGGGCATGGCGCCGGCGGTGGATGCGGTGATCGAGCAGGCGCTGGGTCGCGACGGCAAAGAAGCGCTGATCGTGGCCGGTCGCTACCGGCGCGACGTGTATTGAGGTTACGTGCCGCTGCTCAGGCAGCGCGGCCGCCTGCACTCACGCGTATCGCCAGCAATTCCCCGCCGCCGTGCAATGCGAACCGACGGCGCTCACCGGCCGCCAACCAGGCGGTATCACCGGCGGCCAGCGGTGCCAGCGACGGCTCGCCCTCGAATTCGGCCTGCCCGGCAAGCAGGTGTATCGCCCACGCCGCCTCGGGCTCGGTGAAGAAGAACATGCTGCCCACCAGCGGCCGGTGCAGCAGCTCGGCCTGCACGGCATCGCGCCGCCACATCAGATTGAAATCGTGGGTCACGCCATCGATCAGTTCACCGGTGACCTGCGCTTCACCGGCGAAGCGCAGGCGCTCATGCGGCGGCATCAGTGTGTGCACGGCGCCGTCGGCGAAGCGCAGGCGCAGGCCTTCGCCACGCAGCAGCACCAGTTCGCGGTCGATGCCGGGAAACGCGGAAAACGCGGCGTCCTGCTCGATCTCGGCGATCGACAGGCGTACCTGCCAGTCGTCGTTGTCCGGCAGGCGCAGGATCTCGCGGGTCCAGCCGAGGCCATTGCGCCAGCGTTCGCGGCGGTACTCAAAGGAGGGAATGACGCGGCTGGCCGCGCCCAGGACGGTATCGGTCGACATGCGCCTAGTGTGCCTGAGCGGCACACCGCAGTGCGCTCAGGACACGCCGCCGCAATCGGGTTCGAGCAGGCGCGAACGCGCCAGCCAGTCTTTGTCGGGGTAATACGCGAACACCATCGTGCCGCCGCGCAGGCTGTCGATCAGCGGCCGGGCCACGGACAGGCGCACCGCCGGGCAGCCCAGGCTGCGGCCCAGGCGCCCCTGCAGGCGCGCGATCGCGGGATTCACGTACGGCGCGCCATGGATGACGATCGCGCGGTCGCGGGCGTGGTCGTTGAAGCCCGGTTCCAGTCCTTCCAGGCGCAGCGAATAGCCGTTGCCGCCCATGTAGGTTTCCTTGGCGGTGAACGCACCCAAGCTGGACATGAAGCTGCCGTCCTTGTTGGAGAAATGCTGGGTGCGGTTGTCGCCGCTGTTGCGGCCATGCGCGACCCACTCCTCGAACAGCAGCCGCTGGCGCGTGAGATCGAAAATCCACATGCGCGGCTCGGTCGAGGGCCGCGAGTAATCGATCACGCTCAGCTTGCCCGGGTCGATGCCGAGTTCCGGACGACGCAGCGCGCAGTGCATCGCACGGGCCGCCAGCTGCAGCACGTGCTTGTCCGCGGCCGGCGCGGCCTTGGCCAGCATCTCGGCCATCTGCACCGGGCTGGCGGTCGGGGCCGGCGCAGGGCTGGCCGCGCCGGCCGTGGCGGATGCGATCAGGCCGCAGAACGCGGCAGGCAGCAATTTCACAACGGACATGGGCAGCACGCCAACCGGAGGCAACCCTTACAAAGTGGACCCACCGGCGTCCGATTCCAAGACAGGCTGCAGGTTCTGTTCATCGGCCACCGGGCGTACCGCTGGCAGGCTGGTGACCAGCAGCGTAGTGCCAGGCACCAGCACGCTGTAGAGCTGCTCGGCGAATTCCGGCGGCAGCGCCATCGGCAGGCTCGGCGTGGCGAGCAGGTCCGGCGTCGCATTGGCGGCGGTCTGGCCCAGCAGGGGATAGGCGGTCCAGCGGTGCAGCGGGCGGTGCGGGTCCAGCGGGCTGGGGTTGTCCTGGTAGCCCTGGCCCATCACGAACAGGGTCGTCCCCTCGAAGGCCGGCAGGGCCTTGGCTTCCAACCGCGACTCGCCGATCAGCACGCCGTCGCGCAGCACGTACAGGCGCTGGTCGTGCAGGCTGACCAGGATGCCCACCTGGCCGGCCGGGGCCGCCGCATCGTTCCAGTAATGCGCCGGGGCGTCGGTGCTCTCGACCAGCGGTTTGCCGGTGCTGCTGACCGGTGCCAGCACCGCCGGATAGGCCAGCGTCATCGGTGCGCTCTTGGCATCGGCCACCACCACGGTATCGCCGCGATGGGTCTCGCCGAACAGTTTCTGCGCGAACGCCTGCGGCAGCCGCACGCAGCCGTGCGAAGCCGGATGCCCGGGCAGGCTGCCGCCGTGCAGCGCGATGCCATCCCAGGTCAGGCGCTGCATGTAAGGCATCGGCGCGCTGTTGTAGAGGTTGGACTTGTGGTCCTTGTCCTTCTGCAGGATCGTGAACACACCGGTCGGCGTTTCATGCCCGGTCTTGCCCGAGCTGATCGTGCTCATGCCGATCGCGATGCCGTTGCGGTAGACGTAGGCGCGCTGCTCATCCAGGCTGACCACCAGCACGATCGGACCGGCCGGAGAAATCTCGGGGTGCCAGAGGAATTCGCCGGGCTTGAGATCGGTCGGGCCGCGTGGGGCCTCGGTCGTCTTGGTGGCCGTCGGCGCAGTGTTGGCGGCGGTGGCGGGAAGCGTCCCGGTCGCCAGCAGCGTCCCGAGCGCCAGACTCAACAGCGTGCTGCGTACTGCCATGTCGTGCATCCATTCGAAGAGATGCCGCCACGCTACACGAAGTGCCTGCATGCGTTCGCGAAAACAAGGGAGCACAAAAAGTAATTGCCCGGCCACACATCCCTGTGCAGACCGGGCAATCGATACATCCTTGTCGGCATCCCGCCTTCCCCCTGTGCATCCTGCCCAGTCTGGGTGCCGGCCATGCTCCGTGCACTCGGCCGTATATGCTTCCGCCATCTCAGCCCTTCCCGGGGTCTGGATGCCACCGTCCTGGTGGGTCCGCGCCAATCCTTCCGCGCCGCTTCCGTGCGTGCTGCGTCCTGCAGCTGTCGGTGCCGCCGCGGCCTCCTGCCGTGGCGACCAGTGACCGGCGTCCTGCCTGTCCCGACCCGTCCTGTTGTTCAGCGCCTCGGTACGGAGGCCGGCGCTGCCCTCCTGGGCGGTGCCTCGACCGGTGCCTGCCTGGCGCCGGTCGTCATCCGTTGTCGATTCCGTTCGACGGTTGCTGTCCCTATCCCCTTCACCCGCGCCAGGTCCTCGACGTGTTCGAAGGGTCCGTGTTGTCGCCGGTACGCGACGATCGCTTCGGCCTTCATCGGCCCCACGTTCGCCAATCCCTGCTGCAGCGTCGACGCATCCGCCGTATTGATGTTGATCCGATCGGCCGCGAAGGCCATTCCGCTCAACAGCAGTCCCAGCACCAGCGCCCTGCACGAAAACCAAGGTCCCACTGTGTAACTCCTTGTGGCTCGGAACCGGCCCCTGCCGGCAATCCTGTCGAAGGTTCCAGCGTCCCTCGCCACATACACACAGCCTATCGTCCACGGCACCTTCACACAGCAGGCCTAACACCCGACGTGGTGTAGGGAAATACCTACCCCAGCGCAGGCGTAGAATGGCGGGACTTGTCAAAAGCACTCCGGAGTTCAGATGGACAGCGCCAAGCTCGGCCAATTCGTCAGTGAAAAGTGGGACAACGAGATCGTCCCGCAATTGGTCGATTACATCCGTATCCCCAACAAATCGCCGATGTTCGACGCCGATTGGGTCGCCAACGGCTACATGGAACAGGCCGTCACCCTGATGGAGACCTGGGCCAAGGCCCAGAAGCTGCCGGGCCTGAAAGTGGAGGTCGTGCGCCTGGAAGGCCGCACCCCGCTGCTGCTGCTGGAAATCCCGGCCTCCGGCGCCGAGACCGGCGACGACACCATCCTGCTCTACGGTCACCTGGACAAGCAGCCGGAAATGACCGGCTGGGACGACGATCTCGGCCCGTGGATCCCGGTGCTGCGTGGCGACAAGCTGTATGGCCGCGGCGGCGCCGATGACGGCTACGCGATGTTCGGTTCGCTGGCGGCCGTGCTGGCGCTGCAGGAACAGGGCCTGCCGCACGCACGCTGCGTGATCCTGATCGAAGCCTGCGAAGAATCCGGCAGCTACGACCTGCCCGCCTATGTCGACCACCTGGCCGACCGCATCGGCAAGCCGTCGCTGGTCGTCTGTCTGGATTCGGGCTGCGCCAACTATGACCAGCTGTGGTGCACCACCTCGCTGCGCGGCCTGACCGGCGGCAACTTCTCGGTCAAGGTGCTCAACGAAGGCGTGCATTCCGGCGATGCCTCCGGCGTGATCCCGTCCAGCTTCCGCCTGCTGCGCCAGCTGATCTCGCGCATCGAGGACGAGAACACCGGCCGCATCCTGATCGACGGCATGAACGTCGAGATCCCGGCCGAGCGCCAGGAACAGGCCAAGCGTGCCGCCGAAGTGGTGGACACCGCGATCTTCGAGAAATTCCCGATGGTCGACGGCCTGCGGCCGATGAACGACGACCTGGCCGAACTGGTGCTCAACCGCACCTGGCGCCCGGCGCTGTCGGTCACCGGTGTGGACGGCCTGCCGCCGCTGGCGTCTGCCGGCAACGTGCTGCGTCCGCACACCGCGGTGAAGCTGTCGCTGCGCCTGCCGCCGACCGCGGACGGCAAGGCCTGCGGCGAGCTGCTCAAGGAAGCGCTGCTGCGCGATCCGCCGAACGGTGCCGAAGTGAAGCTGGACCTGGAAAAGGCCTCCAGCGGCTGGAACGCTCCGGCGATGGCGCCGTGGCTGACCCAGGCGATCGACGATGCCAGCCAGACCTTCTTCGGCAAGCCGGCGATGTACATGGGCGAAGGCGGCTCGATCCCGTTCATGGGCATGCTCGGCGAGAAGTTCCCGGGCGCTCAGTTCATGATCACCGGCGTGCTCGGCCCGCACTCCAATGCACACGGCCCGAACGAGTTCCTGCACATCCCGATGGGCAAGCGCGTGACCTCGTGCGTGTCCAAGGTGATCAGCGAGCATTACGCGGCCAGCCTGCGTGGCGAGACCAGCGGTTCGCCGGTCGCCGCCGACAGCGGCACCCGTCACGGCGGCCACGGCTGCTGCTGACGTTGGCGGACGCAGCCTGGCCTTGCTAGGCTGCGTCCACCCTCTACTGACGTCTTTGGCATGAACGGACTGTTTGGCAGCACCAGCTGGCTCTACATCATCCTGGTCGGCTTCGTCGTCGGCCTGCTCGGGCGTTTCTTCATGCCCGGCAACAACCGCATGGGCTGCCTGCTGACCATCGTGCTCGGCATCGTCGGCGCCCTGCTGGCCGGCTGGTTCGGCCAGTACATGGGCTGGTATGCGCGCGGCGAGCCCGCCGGGTTCATCGGCGCCATCCTCGGTGCGGTCGTGGTCCTGGCCGTGCTCCGGCTGTTCAGCAGCAAGCGCTGAGCACCGCCCCTCTCTTCTTTCCCGCGCGCCCCCCGGCGCCGCTTCGACGTACCCGTCCATGAACGATCCTGCTTCCGATCCGCTGCGCGCCGAACTCCGCCGGCAGTGGGCCTGCGCCGCCCTCGGCGACCCGGCCACCGCGCTCGACCGTGCCTCGGTCGACGCCGGTTTCCGCAGCTACTGGCGCGCCACCAGCGCGCGCGGCAGCCACATCGTGATGGACTCCCCGCCGGGGCTGGAGGACGTGCGGCCGTGGCTGCGCATGCACGACCTGCTCGAGCCCCATGGCGTGCGCGTGCCGCAGGTACTGGCGCGCGATGAGGACAACGGATTCCTGCTGCTGGAAGACCTGGGCGGCCCCACCCTGGCCCGCCATATCGACACCAGCAACGCCGACGCCTGGTTCGAGGCCGCGTTCGCACAGCTGATCCGGCTGCAGTCGATCCCGGTGCCGGAGGGCATGGGCAGCTTCGGCGAGGCGCTGCTGCAGCGCGACGCCGGCCTGTTCGACGAATGGTTCCTGCAGCGTCACCTCGGCCTGGAACTGGACTGCGGCGAAATCGAGAACCTGCAGCGCATGCATCGCCTGCTGATGGACAACGCGCTGCAGCAGCCGCAGGTGCTGACCCACCGCGACTTCATGCCGCGCAACCTGATGCCGATCGACGGTGGCCCGGCGGTACTGGACTTCCAGGATCTGGTGCGCGGGCCGATCGCCTACGATCCGGTCAGCCTGTTCAAGGACGCGTTCCTGAGCTGGCCGATCGAGCGGGTGGACGTCTGGCTGGCGCGCTATCACGCGCTCGCCCTGGCCGCCGGCCTGCCGGTGCGGCCGTGGCCGCAGTTCCTGCGCGATGCCGACTGGATGGGCGTGCAGCGCCATCTGAAAATCCTCGGTCTGTTCGTGCGCCTGCGCGACCGTGACGGCAAGGGCCATTACTTCGAGGACGCCCCCCGTTTCATCCAGTATCTCGACGAGGTGCTGCCCCGCCATCCCGAACTGGCACCACTGCACGCCCTGTTCGAGCTGCGGATCAAACCGGCCCTGGCCCGCATCGCCGAGCCGGTGCTGGCGCGCCCATGAAAGCGATGATCTTCTCGGCCGGCAAGGGCGAGCGCATGCGCCCGTTGACCCTGCACACGCCCAAGCCATTGCTGGTCGCTGGCGGCAAGCCGCTGATCGTCTGGCACCTGGAACGGCTCGCCGCGGCCGGCATCGATGAGGTGGTGATCAATACCGCGTGGCTCGGCAATCAGTTCGCGCCCGCGCTCGGCGACGGTGCGCGCTGGGGGCTGCGGCTGCACTTCATCGACGAGGGCGCGGTGCCGCTGGAAACCGGCGGCGGCATTCTCAACGCGCTGCCGATCCTCGGCGAGGCACCGTTCCTGGTGATCAACGGCGATGTGTGGACGGACGTGGATGTCGCCACGCTCCCGCGCATGCCCGCCGGTGATGCGCATCTGGTGCTGGTCGACAATCCCGCGCAGCACCCGCGCGGCGATTTCATCCTGCACGCCGATGGTCGCGTCAGCGATGACGGCGACAGCGCGCGACTCACCTATGCCGGTGTGGGCGTATACCGCCCGGCGATCATCGACGGTTGGCGCGCGGTGATCGGCGCGACCGTCGGCGCCGCCGCAACGCCCCCACAGTTCGGCCTGGCCCCGCTGCTACGGCATGCGATGGCGCAGGGCCGCGTGACCGGCCAGCACCATCGCGGCCGATGGACCGATGTGGGCACCCCGGAACGCCTGGCGCAGCTGGATGCGGAACTGAACGCCTGACCCTGCCAGGGTAGAGCCACGCCATGCGTGGCTGACGCAACCAGGACGCCGGCACCGAGTGCATCCACGCATGGCGTGGATCTACGGGCCGTTTCCCGACCGTTACAACAGGTGCGGACCGTCTTCCAGGACCTGCCGCAGGAACGGCACGGTGATGCGGCGTTGCGCCGCCAGTGATTCGCGGTCCAGCCAGTCCAGCAGGCTGACCAGGCTGCCGAGTTCACGACCGGTGCGGGTCAGCAGCCATTCGATCGCCGCCTCATCGATCGCCAGGCCACGGCGCGCCGCGCGCTCGCGCAGCACCGCCGCACGGCCTTCGTCGTCCAGCGGCTGCAGTACCACGCGCACGCACTGCTGCAGGCGTGAACGCAGGTCCGGCAACACCAGCCCGAGCTGGTCCGGTGCGTGCTGCGCGGTGTACAGCAGGGTGATCCCCGTCGCGCGCGCACGGTTGTGGAAATCGAACAGCGCCACTTCGTCGTCGCGCTGCCCGGCCACGGCATCCAGCCCATCCAGCGCGACCAGGTCGCGGCCTTCCAGTGATTCCAGCGCGGCGCGCGTGCGGCCCACCACCGCCTTCAGCGGCAGGTAGGTCGGCTGGCGGCCGGCCTGTTCGGCCAGCGAGCACATTGCCAGCGCCTGATGGGTCTTGCCGGTGCCCGGCGCGCCCTCCAGGTACACCCAGTCATGCGCGGCGCCCACGGCAATGGCGCGCAGCTGCGCCAGCGCACCATCCGGCGCACCGATGAACGTCTCCAACCGCTCGTCCTGCGGGTAGCGCAGGGCAAGCGGCAACTGCGGAACGACACTCACTGCGCGTCCGGCCCCTTCGGGTTGCCCACGATCACGATCTCGGGCTTGTCGACATACGCATCGAGCACGATCGCCGACTTCTCACCGGCATACAGATCGCTCTGGCGATAGCGCTGGTGCGCGTAACGCAGCAGCACGTTGCTGACCGCCGCCACCGGCAGTGCCAACAGCATGCCGAGGAAGCCGAACAACTGGCCACCGGCCATCACCGCGAAGATCACCGCCACCGGGTGCAGGCCGATCTTGTCGCCGACGATGCGCGGGGTCAGCACGTAGCTTTCCAGCAGCTGGCCCACGGTGAACACCACGCCGACCAGGATCAGCAGCTTCAGATCGAAGCCCTGCGCCTGCACCAGCGCCGCCGCCACCGCCATCACGATGCCGGTGGTCGCGCCCAGGTACGGGATGAAGCTGATCAGGCCGGCGACCAGCCCGATCAACAGGCCCAGCTTCAGGCCGACCAGCGACAGGCCCGCGGCGTACACCACGCCCAGCGCGATCATCACCAGGAACTGGCCACGGATGAACGCACCGAGCACCTCGTCCGACTCACGCGCCAGCTTGGTGATGGTGCCGACATGGTTGCGCGGAATCATCGAGGCCACGCGCTCGACCAGCTTGTCCCAGTCGCGCAGGAAGTAGAACGCCAGGATCGGCAGCAGCAGGAGGTTGACCACCCACGTGACCATGGTGAAGCCCGAGCGCTGCACGTAGCCGAAGAAGGTCTTGGCGAACCCGCCGGCCTGCTGCCAGTGGCTGCGCACCCACTCGATCAGGCGGTCCGGGTCCATCCACTGCATGATCTCCAGCCCGGTCTTCTGCTCGAACCACGGGATGCCTTTTTCCATCAGCCACTGCTGTGCCTGCGGGATCGCCGCCACCAGGGTGGCGATCTGGCGTTCGATCATCGGCACCAGGATCAGCAGCGCGGCGGTGATCAGCAGGATCATGGCCACGAACACCAGCACCACGCCGGTGTTGCGCGAGCGGCCGGTGGCCTCGATACGGTCGACCAGCGGGTCGCCCAGCCACGCCAGCGCCAACGCCAGCACGAACGGCGTCAGGATCGGGCCGAGCAGCCAGATCACCCAGCCGGCGAAAAGCGCCACCAGTACGAATTTCAACCGTCGGAGGAACTGCGCGATTTCTGCTTCGGGGGTGAGGATCATCGCAGGCGGTACTCGTTGCTGGCAGGCGGCGGCAGGGCCGAGGGACTGGTTTCATCGATCGGCACCGGCAGCGGCGCGGTCGGCGCGATCACGCCGTTCTCGCCCAGCATGCGGTTCAGGCCGGCCAGGCCGGTGGTCATCTCCAGCGACAGCTCCAGCCGGTCGCCCGAGGCGCGCACCGGGGTGACGTTGCGGACCACGGCGGTCTCGCGCAGGCCAGCGGCCAGGCGCATGTAGTCCTCGGCGCTGTTCAGGCCCAGCACCACGATGGTGTACGTGCCGGCCGCACCGGTGGCGGCACCGGCCTTGGCGTACCGGCGCACCAGCGCATCGGCGGCACCGTCGGCGCCACTGGCCATGGCGCGACGGGCGTCGCTGTCCTTGGTGGTCCACTTGTTGAGTTCTTTGCCACCGTCGACGAACACCCAGTCGGCCACCCAGCCGCTGCCGTCGCGGTAGAGCTTGCCGATCAGCTGCATCGGCGGGGCATAGCGCGCCGAGGCGCGGGCCACGGACGCGGTGTCCTGGCGCCAGATCGCGCCGACCAGCGCCTGCTCGGCCGCGCTGCCCGAGGGCAGGCCCAGCTTGTAGCCGCGCTCGATGGCGCGATTCAGCAGCGGGCGGGCCGCATTGGCCTGCTGGACGGTCACCAGGCGCGGGCCGGAGCCGTCGTCGATGGCCAGCCAGATCACCGGCTTGGGACGCGGCTGCGGCCACAGCGGCAGGCCGAGGGCCGAGATCAGGCCGTCAACGTCATCCTCGCGGAAGCGGGCGACCAGAATCGTGCGGTAGCTCGGCGCGCCACCAGCCGAGGTGCTCTGGTCCTGGCGGTAGTCATAGCTGGCCACGTAATCCTTGGCATTGCGCAGGGCCTGCATCACCCCCGGGCGGCTCATCACGCTGCGGTCGCCCGAGAGTTTGGCCAGCACGTTGCCCAGCGCCCTGGCCAGGGCACCGTTGCGGTCCGAATCGGCCTGGCTGTTGACCGGGACCTCGGCCTCGTAAGCGCCACTGGCACTGGCCACATCGCCTTCGGTGCGCAGGCCGCTCTGGGCCATCGAGGCCACCGGCAGGCACAGCGCGAGGAACATCATGAAAAAGAGGCTGCGGCGCATCAGGACTTCCATTGAGCGTATCCGGGGGGAATTGTTGCCCGAATAGGGCCTGCGCGCCAACGTGGCCTGTTAAAATCGCGCTTTCACCCCAGCGCAGCGCCGACGCCCGTGACCAATTCCCCGTCCCATCCCTCTCCCCTGACCTACCGCGACGCCGGTGTCGACATCGACGCGGGCAATGAGCTGGTCGAGCGCATCAAGCCGCTGGTGAAGCGCAGTTTCCGCCCGGAAGTCATGGGCGGGCTGGGTGGCTTCGGCGCCCTGTTCGACCTCTCCAACAAGTACCGCGAGCCGGTCCTGGTCTCGGGTACGGACGGCGTGGGCACCAAGCTGAAGCTTGCACAACAGCTGGGCCGCCACGACACGATCGGCATCGATCTGGTCGCCATGTGCGTGAACGACGTGCTGGTGCAGGGGGCCGAGCCGCTGTTCTTCCTGGATTATTTCGCCACCGGCAAGCTGGACATCGACACCGCTGCGGCGGTCGTGGGCGGCATCGCCAACGGCTGCACCGAGGCCGGTTGCGCGCTGATCGGCGGTGAAACCGCGGAAATGCCGGACATGTATGCCCCGGGCGAGTACGACCTGGCCGGCTTCACCGTCGCCGGCGTCGAGAAGAGCGAGCTGAAGGACGGCGCCAGCGTGGCGGCCGGCGACGTGCTGATCGGCATCGCCTCCTCCGGCCCGCACTCCAACGGCTACTCGCTGGTGCGCCGCATCTACGACCGCGCAGGCCAGCCGGCCGAGCTGGAGCTGGAGGGCGGGGTCAAGCTGGTCGATGCGCTGATGGCGCCGACCCGCCTGTACGTCAAGCCGATCCTGGCGCTGCTGAAGACCCACGGCGCGGCGATCCACGGCATGGCCCACATCACCGGTGGCGGCCTGACCGAGAACATCATCCGCGTGGTGCCCGACGGCCTGGGCCTGGACATCAAGGCCGATGCCTGGACCCTGCCGCCGGTGTTCCAGTGGCTGCAGAAGGAAGGCGCCGTGGCCGACAGCGAAATGTGGCGCACCTTCAACTGCGGCATCGGCTTCGTGCTGATCGTGGCGGCCGACCAGGTCGCCGCGGTCAGTGCGGCCGTGGCCGCGCAGGGCCTGGAGCACTGGACCATCGGTGAAGTGACCACCGCCGACGGCGCCGAACGCGTCAAGATCGGCTGAGCCCGGCCATGGAGCCCCGCCCGGAGGCCGCTGCTCAACCGCCGTCGCTGCCCGTCGCAGCGGCGCCGGCCCTGCCGGCCACCGCGGGTGACACCTCGCAGCTGCAGTTGCTGTCGGTCTTCCACTATGTCGTGGCTGGCCTGACCGCCCTGTTCTCGCTGTTCCCGCTGATCTACCTGCTGATGGGGGTGGCGGTGATCTTCGCCGCGCCGACGCCGCTGGCGCCCGGTGAGGCGCCGCCACCGTTCGATCCGCGCCTGATCGGCTGGGTGTTCGTGCTGATCGGCGGCCTCGGCTGCGCGGCCGGACTGGTCCTCGCCGGCTACATGGCCTACGCCGGGCGCTGCCTGGCGCAGCGCCGACGCTACCTGTTGTGCATGGTCGTGGCTGGCATCGCCTGCATCTTCATGCCGTTCGGCACCGCGCTGGGTGTGTTCAGCCTGGTGGTGCTGTCACGCCCGGCAGTCAAGGCGGCCTTCGAAACCGCATGAGCAGCCGTATCGCCGTACTCGCCTCCGGCCGGGGCAGCAATCTCCAGGCCATCCTCGATGCCATCGCCGCGCAGCGGCTGGATGCGCAGGTTGTGGCCGTGCTCTCGGACAAACCCGAGGCCTCGGCCCTGCTCAAGGTCGGCCCGGGGCAGCGCTGGGCACGCTCGCCCAGGGACTTCGCCGACCGCGCCGCCTTCGACGCCGCGATGGCCGAGGCGCTGGAGGCCTTCGCCCCGGACTGGATCGTCTGCGCCGGTTACATGCGCATCCTCGGCCCGGCCTTCGTGGCGCGGTTCGACGGGCGCCTGGTCAATATCCACCCCTCGTTGCTGCCGCTGTACAAAGGCCTGCACACCCATGCCCGCGCGCTCGAGGCCGATGATGCCGAGCACGGCGCCAGCGTGCACTTCGTGGTGCCCGAACTGGATGCCGGCACCGTGCTCGCCCAGGCCCGGGTGCCCGTGCAGGCCGGCGACACCGCCGAGACGCTGGCGCTGCGGGTGCTGGCGGTGGAGCATCCGCTGCTGATCGCCAGCCTCTCGCTGCTGGTCAGCGGCCGCGTAACTGAACAGGCAGGTCAGCTCCAGCTCGATGGTCACCCCCTGTTTAGCCCGCTGCGCCTAGATTGCGCCGGACAGCTGAACCGATAAGCGCCGCGCACACGCGCCGCTGATCCCGGCGCTGGCATTCTTTCCCCTCCTCCACCGACCGGCCCGCATGAGAACGCCTGTGTTCAAGCCCGTGCTGCTGATGGCATCCCTGCTGTGCACCGCTGCTCTTGCCCACGCGCAGGAGACGCCCACGCCACCGCTGCCCGCGTTGCCTGCCATGGACTGGGAGGCGCCGCCGCTGCAGCCATTCACCGCCACCTACCAGGCCCTCTACAAGGGCAAGCAGGCCGGCGATGCGACCATGCGCGTCACCCACACCGGGGGCGACCAGTGGCGCGTGGACATGCAGGTGGTCGGCCGCAGTGGCTTTGCCAGTGTGCTCGGGCTGAACCTGGAACAGAGCACGGTGTTCGAGAACCGCAACGGCACCTATGTGCCGTTGAGCCAGAGCACGGTGCGCAAAGGCCTGTTCCTCGGCAAGAAGGTCACCGGCACCTACGACTGGAAGGCCGGCACCGCGCAGTGGCTGGGCGACCTGAAGAAGGAGCGCCGCCAGCCGATTCCGCTGCAGCCCGGCGACCAGAGCGCGCTGCTGCTGAACCTGGCGATCATGCGCGACGCCCGCCCCGGTGGGCAGATGCATTACCGCTATGTGGACGTGGGCCGCGTCCGCCAGCACGACTACCAGGCCGCGCCGGACACCGAGAACGTGCCGGTCGGCGATCTGTCCTACAACGCGCTGCGGGTGTATCGCACCAACGGCGGCAATGACGAAACCATCCTCTGGATCGCCAACGGTGTCCCCACGCCGGTGCGCATCCTGCAACGCGAAGACGGCGAAGATCGGATTGATCTGCGCCTGATCGAATACCAAGGAGTCTGAGCATGACCACACTGAACCGTCCGCTGACCTGGATCGCCGCCGGCGCGCTTGCCGTGGTGAGCCTGCCCGCGATGGCACTGCAGCCGTTCAAGGCCGATTACCAGGCCAGCTACATGGGCATGCAGGCCAACGGCACCATGACCCTCACCAGCGAAGGCGCCAATAAGTGGCGTTACAGCCTCAACGTCAAGAACCAGCTGGCCGATCTCAGCCAGAACACCGTGTTCGAGGAAGCCAACGGCCGCCTGCGCCCGCTGAGCAGCAACGACCGTTCGGTGCTGCTGGTCAAGAAGCGCAACGTGGATGCCACCTACAACTGGAGCAGCAACCAGGCCACCTGGACCGGCGACGTGAAGCCGGACCGCCGCGGTCCGGTCGCGCTCAAGGCCGGTGACATGGATGCTCTGCTGATCAACCTGGCGATCGCACGCGACCTGGCCGCCGGCAAGCCGCTGAATTACCGCATGGTCGACGAAGGTCGGATCAAGCCGATGTCCTACAAGGTGGTCGGCAAGGAAAAGATCACGGTGGGCGGCAAGTCCTACGACGCGACCAAGGTCTCGCGCGTGGATGGCAACAAGGAACTGATCGCCTGGATCGTGCCGGAGTTCCCGGTGCCGGCGCGCCTGCTGCAGCGTGAGAGCGGCAAGGATGCGCTGGATCTGACGATCAAGGGCATGAACTGACCAAGAAAAACGCCCGCTTGCGCGGGCGTTTTTTATTCCGGCTTGGCTTCGCCGAACACCGTCCTGCAGTCGACCCGGATCTGCTGGCGCGTGTCGCGCCAGTAGTAGGTGCTGCAGTGGCGGTTGCCGTCGACCTTCTTCTCCACGCCGACCGCATAGAACGACTGGAACACCTCGGTACGGCTGACCGTGCCGTCCGCGTTCCAGTCCATGTCTTCCTGCTGGATGCCCTGGGTGATCGCGATGCCGGCGTACCAGGCATAGCCCAGCCACGCCAGCACGATCAGCACCAGGACCAGCAGCGCCTTGCGGCGGCGGGTGAACCGGCCGCGCAGGATCATGCCGCGACGCGCCGGATAGTGGCGCCCAGCGAAGACAGCTTCTCTTCGATGTTCTCGTAGCCGCGGTCCAGGTGGTAGATGCGATCGATGGTGGTATCCCCTTCGGCCATCAGGCCCGCCAGGATCAGCGAGGCCGATGCGCGCAGGTCGGTCGCCATCACCGGCGCACCGCTGAGCTGTTCGGTGCCGCGCACGATCGCGGTATGCCCCTCGACCTGGATGTCCGCGCCCAGGCGCAGCAGTTCGTTGACGTGCATGAAACGGTTTTCGAAGATCGTCTCGTTGATCACGCCCACACCGTCGGCCACGCAGTTGAGCGCCATGAACTGCGCCTGCATGTCGGTCGGGAACGCCGGGTACGGCGCGGTGGTCAGGTTGACCGCGCGCGGGCGCTTGCCTTCCATGTCCAGGGTGATGCTGTTTTCCGTGGTCTCGATCTTCGCACCGGCCTCGACCAGCTTGGACAGCACCGCATCCATGGTGTTCGGGCGCGCGCGGTTGACCGTGACCTTGCCGCCGGTCATCGCCGCGGCCACCAGGAAGGTGCCGGTTTCGATGCGGTCGGGCAGCACTTCATGACGGCCGCCGGAGAGCTTCTCCACGCCTTCGATCACCAGGCGGGCGGTGCCCAGGCCTTCGATCTTCGCGCCCAGCGCGATCAGGCAGTGCGCCAGGTCGGTGACTTCCGGCTCCATCGCCGCGTTGTCCAGCACGGTGGTGCCTTCCGCCAGCACGGCGGCCATCAGCACGTTCTCGGTGCCGGTGACGCTGACCATGTCGAAGGTGAAGTGCGCACCCTTCAGGCGCTTGGCCTGGGCCTTGATGAAGCCGTTCTCGACGGTGATTTCCGCCCCCAGGGCCTGCAGGCCCTTGATGTGCTGGTCGACCGGACGCGAGCCGATCGCGCAGCCGCCCGGCAGCGACACTTCGGCCGCGCCGAAGCGGGCCAGCAGTGGGCCCAGCACCAGGATCGAGGCGCGCATGGTCTTGACCAGCTCGTACGGGGCCACGTGCTGGTCCACCGAACGCGGGTCGACCACGATCGCACTGCCGCGCGACAGGGTGCCCTGGTCGATGGTGACCTTGGCACCCAGCTCGCCGAGCAGCTTCACGGTGGTGACCACGTCGTGCAGGTGCGGCACGTTGGTGATTTCCACCGGCGCATCGGCCAGCAGGGTGGCGCACAGGATGGGGAGGACAGCGTTCTTGGCGCCGGAAATGTTCACTTCACCGTGCAGCGGCTTGCCGCCGGTCACTACGATCTTGGCCATGGAGTCTGCGCAATAAGAAAAAGGAGGGGGGCTTGGCTGGTCGGCTTACCGACCGGCTTCGGCCGGGGTGACGGTCTTCAGCGCCAGCGCGTGGATCGCCCCGCCCATCAGATCGCCCAGGGTCGCGTAGACCATGCGGTGGCGCGCCAGCGGCATTTTGCCGGCAAAGGCGTCGCAGACCACGGTGGCCTCGAAGTGCACGCCGTCGTCACCCTGCACGTCCGCGCGGGCGCCAGGCAGGCCGGTTTCGATCAGATTGCGGATGGTCTCGGCGTCCAACGGGCTTTCCTAATAAAATGAGCGCTCATTCTACTCTTCCACGTGGCGCTCGCATGGCTGTCTCGCCCCAACTCCCCCATCCGGCCGACGCGGCGGCACTGGTCGCCAGCGGCCGCCGCGTGTTCGAGATCGAGCGCGATGCGCTGGGCGCGGTCGCCGACCGGCTGGGCGAAGCGTTCAGCCAGGCCTGCCAGCTGATGCTGCAGAGCAAGGGCCGCGTGGTCGCCACCGGGATGGGCAAGTCCGGCCATGTGGCGCGCAAGATCGCCGCCACGCTGGCCTCGACCGGGACCCCGGCCTTCTACGTGCATCCCGGTGAAGCCGGGCATGGCGACCTGGGCATGATCACCAGCGCCGACGTGGTGCTGGCGCTGTCCTACTCGGGCGAGTCCGACGAGCTGCTGATGCTGCTGCCGGTGCTCAAGCGCCAGGGCAACCGCCTGATCGCGATGACCGGGCGGCCGCAGTCCAGCCTGGCCAGCGCGGCCGACGTTCACCTGGATGTCAGCGTGCCGGCCGAGGCCTGCCCGCTGGCCCTGGCCCCCACCTCCAGCACCACCGCCTCGCTGGCGATGGGCGATGCGCTGGCCGTGGCCCTGCTGGATGCCCGCGGCTTCACCGCCGACGATTTCGCGCGTTCGCACCCAGCCGGCAGCCTGGGCCGCCGCCTGCTGCTGCACATCACCGATGTCATGCACAGCGGCGATGAGCTGCCGCGCGTGGGGGTCGATGCCAGCCTCAGCGAGGCCCTGGTGGAAATGAGCCGCAAGCGCCTGGGCATGACCGCCGTGGTGGATGCCGACAACCGCCTGATCGGCCTGTTCACCGACGGCGACCTGCGCCGCGCGCTGGATACCGACCTGGACGTCCGCAGCGCGCGGATCGCCGATGTGATGACCCGTGGCCCGCGCACGATCGGCGCCGATCAGCTGGCGGCCGAGGCCGCGCAGCTCATGGAAGCCCACAAGATCACCGGCCTGCTGGTGGTCGATGCGGAGGGTCGCCTGGTCGGCGCACTCAACATTCATGACCTGTTGCGGGCCCGGGTGGTTTAAACCACAGTTGCCTTCCTCCATTCAGCTGAGCTCCCCCCAGACGATGCCTTACTCCCCGTTGCCCGGTTTCCCGTCCCACCTGCATGCCGCCGCCGGCCGTATCCGGCTGGCCTGCTTCGACGTGGACGGCACGCTCACCGACGGTCGGCTCTACTACGACAAGGACGGCAACGAGAGCAAGGCGTATTACGTGCAGGACGGACTCGGCCTGAAACTACTGCAGCAGCATGGTATCCACCCGGTGCTGATCACCGCGCGCAACAGCCAGTCCGCGCTCCGGCGCGGCGCGGACCTGGGCATCGATACCCAGATCGCGGTCGGCGACAAGCTGGCCAGCGTCAAGGCGCTGTGCGGGCAACATGGCATCGGCCTGGACCAGGTGGCCTTCATGGGCGATGACCTGCCCGACCTGGCCCCGCTGTGCGCGGTCGGCCTGGCGGTCGCCCCGGCCAACGCCCACCCGTGGATCGCCGAACGCGTGCACTGGCAGACCCGCAGCGACGGCGGCCAGGGCGCGGCGCGCGAGCTCTGCGATGTGCTGCTGGCAGCGCAGGGCCATGTGGATGCGGTGCTGGCGAGGTTCGGCGCATGAACATGCGTACCGCCATCGGGGGCCTGCTGCTGGCCGCCGCCCTGCTGACTGGCTGGCTGGCCCTGCACCATCGCGGCAAAGCCCCGGCGGCCGAGGGCGAAGATGCCACCAAGGATTACGTGCTGCACGATTTCCAGATCGTGGCGCTG
Source organism: Stenotrophomonas sp. JAG2 (assembly GCF_041080745.1). NCBI lineage: Bacteria > Pseudomonadati > Pseudomonadota > Gammaproteobacteria > Lysobacterales > Lysobacteraceae > Stenotrophomonas > Stenotrophomonas sp. JAG2. Next base: position 38,818 of record NZ_JBEUMH010000011.1, read on the forward strand.
GACGAACAGGGCAAGGAATCCACCACCCTGCGCGCCCCGCTGCTGGAACGCGCGCGCAGCGATGAGACGATGACCCTGACCACCCCGGTGTTCCTGCTGCCCGACCAGGACGGCAACCACTGGGAAATGCGCGGTGACAGCGGTTGGGTCAGCGCCAAGGGCGACCAGCTCAAGCTCACCGGCAACGTCAGCGGCGACAGCCCCAAGGTTGCCGGCACGCCGCCCACCACCTTCCGCACCGATCACCTGGACGTGTTCCCGAAAGAGAACCGTGCCAAGACCGATGCCCGGGTCACCATGACCCGCCCGGGGCTGTCGCAGACAGGCGTCGGCTTCGAAGCCGACATGAAAACCCGGCAGTACAAACTCCTTTCACAGGTCAAGACCCGCTATGAACCGAACGCTGCCCGCTAAGCTCGCGCTGCTCGCCCTGCTGCTGCCCGGCGTGGCGCTGGCCAAGTCGTCCGACCGCAACCAGCCGATGAACCTGGAATCCAACAGCAACGACTGCAACCTGACCGATGATGCGGGCAAGTGCACGTTCACCGGCAACGTGGTGATCACCCAGGGCACCCTGGTGATCCACGCCGCCAACGCCGATCTGTTCCGCAAGAACGGCGATATCGAACGCGTCGTGCTGACCGGCAAGCAGGCCACGCTGGAACAGGAAATGGATGACGGCTCCAAGATGAATGCCTGGGCCGACAACATGGATTACAACGTCAACAGCGAAGTGATCATCCTCACCGGCAACTACAAGGTCGAATCGCCGCGCGGCACCAACAGCGGCCAGAAGATGACCTACAACACCCGCACCGGCAACATGCAGAGCGGTGGCGACGGCACGCGCGTGCGCACGGTTATCCAGCCCAAGAACAAGGGCGCCGCACCGGCTGCCCCGGCCGCCAAACCGGCCACGCCGGCGGCCAAGCCTGCCGCCGCGCCGGCCACCGGGAGCAAGAAGTAATGCTCGTCGCCAAAGGCCTGCGCAAGCGCTACAAGCAGCGTGAAGTCGTCAAGGATTTCGGGCTGACCCTGGAGGCCGGTGAAGTGGTCGGCCTGCTCGGCCCCAACGGTGCCGGCAAGACCACCTGCTTCTACATGATCGTCGGCCTGGTCGAGACCGACGCCGGCAGCATCGTGCTGGACGGCAAGGACATCACCAGCGACCCGATGTATACCCGCGCCAAGCAGGGCGTGGGCTACCTGCCGCAGGAACCCTCGGTGTTCCGCAAACTGACCGTGGCCGACAACCTGCGCCTGGTGCTGGAACTGCGCGAAGACCTGGACAAGGCCGGCCGCGAAAAGGAACTGGCCAGCCTGCTGGACGAGCTGCAGATCAACCACGTGGCCGACCAGCTGGGGGCGAGCCTGTCCGGTGGTGAGCGCCGCCGCTGTGAAATCGCCCGCGCGCTGGCCGCCAAGCCGCGCCTGATCCTGCTCGATGAACCGTTCGCCGGCGTCGACCCGATCTCGGTCGGTGAAATCCAGCGCATCGTCACCCACCTCAAGCAGCGCGGGATCGGGGTGCTGATCACCGACCACAATGTCCGCGAAACCTTGGGAATCTGCGACCGCGCGTATATCCTCAACGAGGGCAGCGTGCTGGCACAGGGCGCGCCGGACGAGATCCTGGCCAACGCCGACGTCCGCCGCGTCTACCTTGGGGACACCTTCAAGCTCTGATCCAGCGGCCGCCGCAACGCCTTCCTTCCGTTCGGCACAGGCATGAAAGCACGGCTGCAGACATCGATGGGGCAACACCTGGTCATGACGCCGCAGCTGCGTCAGGCGATCAAGCTGTTGCAGATGTCCAGCGCCGAGCTGGAGCTGGAGATCAACGAGGCGGTGGAGACCAACCCGCTGCTGGACTGGGCCGAGAACGCTGAACCGGCGCTCGAGGCCAGTCCCGGCGAGGACGCGCCGCCGCCCGCCCCCACCGATACCCACGCCGACGGCGAGCACCAGGTCTCGGCCAGCGATGACTGGTCGCCCGGTGAAGGCGACTGGACCAGCGGCAGCAGCGGCGGCTCGTTCGACGATGACGACAACGGCAGCGCCGCCGAGCGCGTGGCCGAGACCGAATCGCTGGCCGACCACCTGCTCTGGCAGCTGCACCTGTCCCACCTCTCGGCCCGGGACCGCAGCATCGGCGCGGCCCTGATCGACGCCTTCGAAGACGACGGCTACCTGCGCGAGCCGCTGGCGGCCATCGCCGAGACCCTGCGTCCGGGCATCCAGGCCGACGAGGCCGAAATCCTGACCGTCCTGCACCAGATCCAGCGTTTCGACCCGGTCGGGGTCGGTGCGCGCTCGCTGGGCGAATGCCTGGACCTGCAGCTGCTGGTGCTGCCCGCCGACACCCCCGGGCTGGCCCTGGCCCGGCGCATCGCCGATGGGCCGCTGGAGCGCCTGCCGCGCAGCGGCGTGGCGGGCATCGCCCACGAGCTGCGCGAGCCGGTGGCCGAGGTCGAGGTCGCCGTGCAGCTGCTGCGCTCGCTGGACCCGCGCCCGGGCACCCAGATCGGCGAGCTCTCCCACGACAGCTACGTGGTGCCGGACTGCGTGGTCTGGCGCCAGAACGGCGTCTGGCGCGCGGCCCTGGCCGGCCATGCCGGGCCCCGGGTGGTCATCCACCGGGGCTATGAACAGATGATCCGCCGCTGCGGAGAAGCCGACGCCGGTTACATGCGCGCCCACCTGCAGGAGGCGCGCTGGCTGCTCAAGGGCCTGGAGGCCCGCGGCGAGACCCTGCTGCGGGTCATGCGCTGCCTGCTCGATCAGCAGGCCGCCTTCCTGGAGTTCGGCGAACAGGCGCTGCGCCCGCTGACCCTGCGTGAAGTAGCCGGCGAGCTCGGCCTGCACGAATCGACCATTTCCCGGGCGATCGCCCGCAAATACGTGCGCACGCCGCGCGGGACCCTGCCGCTGCGCGGCTTCTTCGCCTCGGGCATCGATACCGACAGCGGTGGCGAAGCTTCCAGTACCGCCATCCAGGCCATGCTGCGCCGCCTGATCGATGACGAGAACCCGCGCAAGCCGCTTTCTGACGCCAAGCTGGCTGACCTGCTCAAGACCTCGGGAATACCGGTGGCGCGACGCACCGTGGCGAAGTATCGTGAAGCCATGAACATTTCCGCCTCGCACGAAAGGGTAAGAATCGTCTGACGCTCCACCGCGCCCGGCGGGAAGGTTCATTGGCACATCCGAACAAAGGAGAAACCCGATGCACATCGAGACGTTTGGCAAGGACCACCTTGAGATCACCCCGGCTCTGAACGAGTACGTGGAGACCAAGCTGGAACGGCTGAGGAAGCACTTCGACCAGCACTGCGAGGTTCGCGTGCAACTGTCGATCCGCAAGCCGGAGCACCATGCCGATGCGAGTGTGAATGTTCCCGGGCAGACTCTGCACGCGGACGCCAGCGGCCCCACCATGTACGCCGCGATCGACATCCTGGCCGACAAGCTCGACCGCCTGGTCATCAAGCACAAAGAGAAAAAGCAGCAGCACGCACCGCAACCGCTGCCGGTGGGCGACAATGAGGGCTGATGCCCTCGTTTCCACCCCGACATGCCTCTGACTGATCTTCTGGCGGCCGTCCGCACGCAAGTGCTGCCGGCCGCCGATCGCGACAGCGTGCTGAAGGCCGCAGCCCGCCTGCTGGCCTGCCGCGAAGCCAACGCCGAGCTGCTGTACCAGAACCTGTGCCAGCGCGAGACGCTGGGCAGCACCGCCATCGGCCATGGCATCGCCATCCCGCACGGCCGTGCGCCCCTGCTCGAACGCCCCCGCGGCGCGCTGCTGCGGCTGGAGTCGCCGGTGGAGTTCGGCGGCGATGAGCCGGTGGACCTGGTCTTCGCGATTGCCGTTCCCGCGCATTACACCCATCAACACCTGATGCTGCTGTCCGAGCTGGCCGAGCTGTTCTCCGAGCCGGCCATCCGCCAGGCGCTGCGCGAAGCGCGCGACGGCGACGAACTGCGTCGGGTCATCGAATTTCCCCCGCCGGCGAGTGCCGCATGAATACCAGCATCACCGCGCGCGAACTGTTCGAACAGCAGCGTGACCGTCTCGCCCTGCGCTGGATCGCGGGGCAGAAAGGCGAGCGCCGTGAGCTGGAAGCCGGCAACAAGGTCTCGCGCCGCCCCTCGCTGGCCGGTTACCTCAACGCGATCTACCCGAACAAGGTGCAGATCCTGGGCACCGAAGAGCTGTCCTGGCTGGACTCGCTGGACTCGCGCCAGCGCTGGGAGACCATCGAGCGGATCATGCAGTCGCATCCGCTGGCACTGGTGATCACCCGCAACCAGTCCTGTCCGGAAGACCTGCGCGCGGCCGCGGACGAATCGCAGACGCCCCTGTGGATCTCGCCCAAGCGCGGTCATGAGCTGCTCAACCACCTGTCCTACCACCTGGCGCGCACGCTCGCGCCGCGGGTGATCCTGCATGGCGTGTTCATGGAGATCTACTCGATCGGCGTGCTGATCACCGGCGAGGCGGGCTCGGGCAAGAGCGAGCTGGCGCTGGAACTGCTCAGCCGCGGCCACCGGCTGGTCGCCGACGATGCCCCCGAGTTCACCCAGATCGCCCCGGACGTGCTCGACGGCACCTGCCCGGAGCTGCTGCAGGACCTGCTGGAAGTCCGTGGCCTGGGCGTGCTCAACGTGCGCGAGATGTTCGGTGACACCGCTGTAAAGAAGAACAAGTACCTTCGGCTGATCGTCCACCTGACCAAGCCGATGACCGAGCCCACCCCCTACGGCTATGAACGCCTGACCGGCGACTCGGGTACCCGCCACGTGCTGGACCTGGACGTGCCGCTGATCACCCTGCCGGTGATGCCCGGGCGCAACCTGGCCGTGCTGACCGAAGCCGCCACGCGCCTGCACATCCTGCGGACCAAGGGCATCGACCCGGCCGCGATGTTCATCGCCCGCCACAGCAACATGTTGGAACGCCGCACGCCATGAACACCCCCGCCCCCGCCTCCGCCCCGACCGCCGCAACCCTGATCATCGTCAGTGGCCTGTCCGGTTCCGGCAAGACGGTCGCGCTGAAGACCTTCGAAGACCTCGACTACTACTGCTCGGACAACCTGCCGATCGACCTCCTGCCGGATTTCGTGCGCAGCCTGCTCGGCGATCCCGGCCGCGAGGCCCCGCGACGGCTCGCGGTCGGCATCGACGTTCGCGCGCAGAGCGACCTGACCCAGCTCTCGCACTGGCGCGAAGACGCCAAGGCCGCCGGCCTGGATGCGCAGCTGCTGTTCTTCGATGCCACCGATGAAAGCCTGCTCAAGCGCTACGCCGACACCCGTCGCCGCCATCCGCTGAGCCAGCTTGGCCTGTCGCTGCCCGAAGCGATCGCCCGCGAACGCGAACTCACCGCGCCGCTGCGCCGCGCCGCCGATGCGGTGATCGATACCACCAGCCTCAACGTGCACCAGCTGCGCCGCAAGGTCGTGACCGAATTCGCGCTCGCCTACGGCAACAAACTGTCGCTGCTGTTCGAATCGTTCGCCTACAAGCGCGGCGTCCCGGCCGAAGCCGACTTCGTGTTCGACGTGCGCGTGCTGCCCAATCCACACTGGGACCCGGAGCTGCGCCCGCTGTCCGGCCGCGATGCCGGCGTGCGCGAGCATCTGGACGAACAGCCCGATGTGCAGCGCTACGCGGCCCAGCTCGTCGATTTCCTCGACACCTGGCTGCCGCGGCTGGGCAATGACACCCGCAGCTACGTCACCGTCGCCTTCGGCTGCACCGGCGGCAAGCACCGCTCGGTCTACATGGCCGAACGCATGGCCCGCCATGCCCGCGACCAGGGCTGGCCCGAAGTGGCCACCTTCCACCGGGAACTGGACTGAACGCGGCGCTTCCGGACCGCCCTGTCCTGCCCCGACCCGGGACAGGCCATCGGCACGCTGAACCGCGGAACACAGCAGTCTTTCACGCGTGCTATCGCCAATTCATGTTGACCTGTTAACGTTCGGGAATGACCTGTGGCATTCTCCTCGTAACTCATCCCGGTGTCGGCACGGCCCTGCTGGACGTGGCGACACGGCTGCTGCGGCACCTGCCGCTGAAGACCGAAGCTTTCGAAGTACCGTTCGACGCAGATATGGACGTCCTGCTCCCGCTCGCCTCGGCCGCTTTGCGCCGGGTGGACAGTGGACAGGGCGTGCTGATCCTGACCGACCTGTACGGCGCCAGCCCCAGCAATCTGGCCGGGCAACTGGCGCGTCTGGGCACCCCGGCACGCCGGGTTTCGGCGCTGAGCCTGCCGATGTTGATGCGGGTGATGAATTATCCGGAACAGGGACTGGATCAACTGCCTGCCACAGCCGCGGCAGGCACTCGCAATGGAGCGATTGTCGACGATGCTTGAACGTGAACTCACCGTATCCAACCGCCTGGGCCTGCATGCCCGCGCCACTGCCAAGCTGGTGCAGGAGCTGGCGCCGTTCCGCTGCAACGTGACCATGGCCGCCAAAGGCCGTGAGATCAATGCCAAGAGCATCATGGGCGTCATGCTGCTGGCCGCCGGCCAGGGCACCCCGGTCACCGTGCGCATCGACGGCGAAGACGAAGCCGCCGCGATGGACGCGGTGGTGGCCCTGTTCGAACGGCGTTTCGACGAGGACAACTGAGCATGGGGGGGCAACCGCGATCGGGATCCTCCGCACCGGCCCGGACCGCGTCCGGGGCGATGCTGTTGTCCGGCCACGGTGCCTCGCGCGGCAATGCCCTGGGCCGTGTCCGGGTGCGCCTGCCACATGCCCTGGAAGTCGCCGAGCAGCGCATTCCGCCGTCCAAGATCGACGCCGAACTGGCGCGCCTGCATGTGGCCGTGGAAGCGGCACGCGGCGAAATGCACGATCTGCGGCAGCGCCTGCATGGCGCGCTCAACCAGGAGGTCGGCGAGTTCCTCGACCTGCATGCCCTGCTGCTCGATGATCCGGAGCTGCTGTTCGGGCTGGACGAGCTGATCCGCAGTGGCCCGTACAGCGCCGGCTACGCCCTGCGCGTGCAGCGCGATCGCCTGGCCAAGGTCTTCGATGGCATGGACGATGCCTACCTGAAGAGCCGCATGGACGACCTGGACCATGTGATCGGGCGCATCCATGCCTTCCTGCAGAAGCGCCCGCCGGACGTCAAAGGCATGGCCGGCGAGATCCTGATCTGCGACAACATCGCGCCCTCCGAGCTGGCCCAGCTGCAGGCCCACGGCGTGGTCGGCATCGTCACCGCCGGGGGCAGCGCGCTGTCGCACAGCGCGATCCTGGCGCGCAGCCTGCATCTGCCGTTGATCGTCAACGTCCCCAACGTGCTGCAGAAGGTCGCCGACGGCGACGTGCTGATCATGGACAGCAGCGACGGCACGGTCACCATCAACCCGCAGGCACCGGACCTGCGCGATTACCGCGTGCGGCTTCGCGAACACGCGCGCGAACAGCGCGAGCTCGGCCGCCTGCGCACCAAGCCGAGCCGCACCCGCGACAACGTCGACATCGCGCTGCTGGCCAATGCCGAATCCAGCGAGGACGTCACCCAGGCGCATGCGCTGGGCGCACACGGGCTGGGCCTGTACCGCACCGAATTCCTGTTCCTGCAGCGCAACGAGCTGCCGGACGAGCAGGAACAGTTCGAGACCTACCGCGATGCCGCGCTCGGCATGAGCGGGCGGCCGGTCACCATCCGCACCCTGGACCTGGGCGCGGACAAGGCCGACCGCACCGGGCTGACCCTGAGCAATGAAGAAAATCCCGCGCTGGGCCTGCGCGGCGTGCGGCTGTCGCTGGCCCGGCCGAAAGTGGCCGACACCCAGCTGCGCGCGATCCTGCGTGCGTCGGCCTACGGCAAGCTGCGCATCCTGATCCCGATGGTCAGTACCCGCGAGGAAATCCTCGCCGTGCGCAGGCGCCTGCATAAGCAAGCCGAGCTGTTGCGCGCAGAGGGGCACGAGGTCGCCGAGCACATCCCGTTCGGCGCGATGATCGAAGTCCCGGCCGCGGCGATCGCGCTGGAGAGCTTCATCGACCTGGTCGACTTCCTCTCGATCGGCACCAACGATCTCGTCCAGTACCTGCTTGCCGCCGACCGCAACAACGAAGCCGTGGGCGAGCTGTATTCGCCGCTGCACCCGGCGGTGGTGCGGCTGCTGGCGCATATCCTTCGCACCGGCCAGGCCTACGACATCCCGGTGGCGGTCTGTGGCGAGATCGCGGGCGACCCGATGATGACGCGCCTGCTGCTCGCGCTGGGCCTGACGGAATTCAGCCTGCACCCGGGCACGCTGCTGGAAGTGCGCCGCGCGGTGCGCGACAGCGACCTGTCCGTGCTGCAGGCGATGGCGCCCAAGCTGCTGCAGGCGCGCGACCGCCGCGGCATCGAACGCTGGATCGAGAAGGCCAGCCTGGACCGGTAGGTATCGACCGTTGGTCGATACGCGCCTGACCGCGGGGCGTCACCTGCAGCACGACCAACGGTCGTGCCCTACCCGATTGACACACAAGCACGCGATAATGACGCGGTGACCACCGCCCATGCCGCATCCTCTACCGGATAGCGGCCTTTTTCTTTTCCCGCAGGAGCTGTGCATGGCCGAAGCCGTACGCCACGACAAGACGGCACGCCAGCTGCGGCTGTTGTCCGATGCTCTGGACAGCGGGCGACTGGGTCCGGTGCGCCGGCTGGTCAATACCCTGGCGCCGGCGGAGATCGGCAACCTGCTCGAATCGCTGCCCCCGGGCAAGCGCGAAATCGTCTGGGGCCTGGTCGATCCGGAAGACGATGGCGAGGTGCTGGTCCACGTCGGCGAGGAAGTGCGCGAAAGCCTGCTGGCCGACATGGACCCGGACGAGATCATCGCCGCGGTCGAAGACCTGGACATCGATGACCTTGCCGACCTGGTCGAAGACCTGCCGGACACGGTCATCGATGAAGTGCTCAAGTCGATGGACCGCGAGAACCGCGAGCGGCTCGAGCAGGTGCTCTCCTATCCCGAGGACAGCGCCGGCCGCCTGATGAACCCGGACGTGGTGACTGTGCGCGCCGACGTCAACGTCGATGTGGTGCTGCGTTACCTGCGCCTGCGCGGCGAACTGCCGGACCACACCGATCACCTGTTCGTGGTCAGCCGCCGCCATCAGTATCTGGGCCGGCTGTCGCTGGCCGCGCTGGTGACGCACGAGGACAACACCCCGATCAACCGCCTGATCGATGACGAACAGCCGGCGATCGACGTCGGCGAGAGCGCCGAGGAAGTCGCGCGCCAGTTCTCCGATCATGACTGGGTCTCCGCCCCGGTGGTGGACGACAACAACATCCTGCTCGGCCGCATCACCATCGATGACGTGGTCGACATCATCCGGTCGCAGGCCGAGCACCAGGCGCTGGGCGCGGCCGGTCTGGACGAAGAAGAAGATCTGTTCTCGCCGATCAAGCGCGCCGTGCGCGGTCGAGTGGTCTGGCTCGGCATCAACCTGTGCACCGCGTTCCTGGCGGCCAGCGTGATCGGTCAGTTCGAGCTGACCCTGCAGAAGGTGGTCGCCCTCGCCGTGCTGATGCCGATCGTCGCCGGCGTCGGCGGCAATGCGGCCGTGCAGGTGCTGACCCTGATGGTGCGCGGCATCGCGCTGGGCCAGGTCGGCCAGAGCAACGCGCGCATCCTGCTGTGGAAGGAATCGCGGGTCGCGCTGATCAACGGCACCCTGATCGGCACCGTGGTCGGCATCATCGCCTACCTCTGGTTCCACAGCTTCCTGCTCTCGCTGGTGATCACGATGGCGCTGATCATCAACTTCTGCGCGGCCGCCCTGGCAGGCGTCCTGCTGCCGCTGCTGCTCAAGCGCATGAATGTCGACCCGGCCGTGGCCGGCACCGTGGTGGTCACCGCCGTCACCGACGTCATGGGCTTCTTCAGCTTCCTTGGCCTGGCCAGCCTGATCCTGCTGCACTGACCCTGGACTCCCGCATGGCCGTGACCCTCGACAATTACTTCGTCCCCGGCTGGCGCGACGCGGCCTATACCTGCGCCGCCTGCGAATGGCAGGGCAGCGCGCGGCAGATGCCGATGGAACTGCACGAAGACGAAGCGCAGTTCGACTGCCCACAGTGCGAGAACCCGATCCTGCTGGTGGTCCACCCCAGCCTGGCCCAGGTGCAGGCCGCCGCCGCCGAGGGTCACCCCGAGGCGATCGAACAGCTGGACATCCTCGCTTCGGTACCGCGCCCGCACTGATGCACTGCAAGATGCCCCGGCGCGCCACCGGGCCTAGACTGAAATCGATTTCAATCAAGGCACGGCAATGGCGCGACGCTGGGGTGGATGGCTGCTGTGGGCGGTGGCGATGATGACGGTGGCCGGCTGTGCGAGCAGCCCCGATACGTCAGGTGGCCGGTTTGTCGGCCGTGCGGTCAAGGTCGATGGCCAGACCGCCTACTACCAGGTGTTCGTACCACGCACTGCAGCCGCCTCGCGCGGCGACGTGCCGGTGGTGCTGTTCCTGCATGGCTCCGGCGAACGGGGTCGTGACGGCCGCCGGCAGACCCAGGCCGGTCTCGGGCCTTACCTGCGCCAGCATGCCACCACCTTCCCCGCGTTGGTCGTGCTGCCGCAGACCCCGGACGACCAGGAATGGTCGGGCGGGAACAACCGCATCGCGCTGGCCGCGCTGGATGCCGCCATCGCCGAATTCGGCGCTGATCCGCGGCGGCAGTACCTGACCGGCATGTCGATGGGCGGCTACGGCAGCTGGAACATCGCGCTGGACGCGCCACAGCGCTTCGCCGCGATCGTGCCGGTGTGCGGCGCGGTGCTGGCCCCGCGCGCAGTGCGCCCCACCCTGTTCGTCGAGGACGTCGCCCACGAGGCCGATCCGTACGCGGCCATCGCCCAGCGCCTGCGCAACGTCCCGATCTGGATGTTCCATGGCGCGCTGGACGACGTGGTGCCGCCGGAGGACGACCGCAAACTGCACGCCGCGTTCCAGCAGGCCGGGGCAAAGGATGTGCGTTACACCGAGTACCCCGACGGCAACCACAACGCGTGGGACGCCACGTATGCCGATTCCGCGATGTGGGAATGGCTGTGGGCGCAGAGGCGGTGATGGGCTGAGCGTTCGCCCGTTCGGTAGGTACCGACCGTTGGTCGGTACCTTTCCCCGACGCAAGGTCATGCGTTCCAGCGATACCCGACATGCGTTGGCGAAGAGACGATGGCGGCATGAACAGTCCGCGCCTCAGGCTGGGGCGATCATCCATCGCCGGCCATTCCTACACTCTCACCATGGTATGTCTGCACCGCCGCCCCTGGTTCAGTGACCCTCGCGACGCGACCGCCATGATGGGGCTGTTTCCACAGCTCGACGAGCAGGGGCTGTGCTGCTCACTTGCATGGGTGGTCATGCCTGATCACATTCATTGGCTGCTGGAGCTGCGCGCGCACCCACTGTCCTACGTTGCCCAACGGATCAAATCACGCAGTGCGCTGCTGTTGAACCGCCTGCACGGGCGAACCGGTCCGATGTGGCAATCCGGCTATCACGACCATGCCGTCCGGTCAGAAGAATCCCTGCGCAGGCATGCGATGTACATTGTTGGAAATCCCATCAGGGCAGGACTTTCAACGACGATGGGTGAGTATCCCTTCGCCTGGTGCAGATGGCCCATGGATGACCGATAGGTACCCACCGCAGGTGGGTACCGCCAACCGCACGCATCGACCAACGGTCGATGCCTACCGTGGGCCGAGACGCCTTACCCCAACAACGTTTCCAGCACCGCCATGCGCACCGCGACGCCGTTGGCGACCTGGCGCAGGACCCACGACTGCGGGCCGTCGGCCACCTCGTCGGTGACCTCCACGCCGCGGTTGATCGGGCCCGGGTGCAGCACGGCGGCATCGGTGCCCGCACGCTTCAGGCGTGTGGCATCCAGGCCGTACTGCGCGTGGTACTGCTCCAGCGAGGGCACCAGGCCTTCTTCCATGCGCTCGCGCTGCAGGCGCAGCATCATCAGCGCATCGGCGCCTTCCAGCATGGCGTCGAAATCATCGCCGACGATGCAGCCCTTGAGCGTGTCATCGTCCGGCAGCAGCGACTGCGGGCCGCAGACGCGGATCTCGCCGACGCCCAGCGTGCGCAGGGCATGCAGATCGGTGCGGGCCACGCGCGAGTGCTTCACGTCGCCGACGATGATGACCTTCATCTTCGAGAAATCGCTGCCCTTGGCCTGGCGCAGGGTCAGCATGTCCAGCAGGCCCTGGGTCGGGTGCGAGCTGCGGCCGTCGCCGGCGTTGACCAGGGCGGTGCCCTCGCCCGCCGCCGCCGCCAGCGCCGCCACCGCGCCATCATCGGGATGGCGCACCACGAAGCCGCGCACGCCCATCGCTTCCAGGTTCTTCAGCGTGTCACAGGCGGTCTCGCCCTTGCGGGTGGAGGACGTGGAGGCGTCGAAGTTCAGCACGTCCGCGCCCAGCCGCTGTGCGGCCAGCTGGAACGAGCTGCGGGTGCGCGTGGAGGGTTCGAAGAACAGCGTGCAGACCGCCGAGCCGCCGAGCACGTGGCGCTTGTTGCCGACCCGGCCAACAGCCGCATCACGGATCTGGCCGGCGCGGTCGAGCAGCTGCAGCAGGGTTTCGCGGGGCAGACCTTCCAGGGTCAGCAGGTGGCGCAGGCGTCCATCGGAATCGAGTTGCGAGGCGGTCATGGGCAGGGTCTGAGGGTCAGGAAACGGGGGTGGCGTCATCCGGGCTGGAGAGCCAGCGTTCGATGATGACTGCCGCGGCGACGGCGTCCAGCGCAGCGGCATCGCGGCGGCGTTTGCGGCCTTCGGCGCGCTCGACCGCGAACCGGCGGGCCGCCTCGACCGAGCTGGAGCGCTCGTCGACCAGCACCACCGGCAGTTTGAAACGTTCCCGCAGCTGGCGGGCAAAGCCCTGCGCACGCTTGCGGTTGGGCTGGTCCTGGCCGTCCAGGGTCAGCGGATCGCCGACCACCAAACCGTCCGGCCGCCATTCCTTGATCAGGCGCTCGAACGCGGTCCAGTCCGGTCCGTTGCCGTGCACATCCACCACCGCGATCGCGCGCGCATGGGTGCCGAACGAACTGCCGATGGCCACGCCGATGCGGCGCGAACCCACGTCGAACCCGAGCACCGTGCCATCACGGCGGATGGTCGGCGGCGCGGCTGCGGCGGGCACTGGCGTCGCCGGCTCAGACATGGCCGCTGTAATCGGTGAGGCGGAACAGGTCCACGCCGATGCGTGCCGCCGCGCCCTGCCAGCGCTCGTCGAACGGGGTGCTGAAGAGCAGCTCGGCATCGGCCGGCACGGCCAGCCAGCTGTTCTCGGCGAGTTCGGTTTCCAGCTGCCCTTCGCTCCAGCCGGCGCAGCCCAGGGTGACCAGCGCATTGCGCGGACCTTCGCCGCGGGCCATCGCTTCAAGGATGTCGCGCGAGGTGGTGAGGAACACACCCTCGCCCACGGCCAGGCTGGAATCCCAGCTGCGCGCATCATCATGGATCACGAAGCCGCGCTCGGGGTGCACCGGGCCGCCGTTGAGCACGACCTGGCTGCGCAGGGTGTCGCTGGTGGTGGTGATTTCCATCTGGGCCAGCACCTCGCCGAGGGTGTACTCGGAGGGCTGGTTGACCAGCACGCCCATCGCGCCGTTCTCGTCGTGCTGGCAGATCAGCGCCACGGTACGGGCAAAGGTGGGGTCGGTCAGCGACGGCAGCGCGACCAGCAGGTGGTGGGCAAGCGAAGTGGACAGTTCAGACATGGCCCCATTCTAGCCGCTGGCCGTGATGTGCGCTTTCGCGCTGACATAATGCAGGCCTGCGCGCGTGCCCCGCCCCCCGCGCGCCTGATCCGCCATCGCAAGGAGCTGCACGTGTCCGGTTACTGCCTCATCGCCCCCGGCCATCCGGTCCACGGCCACTACCATGACCATGAGTACGGCTTCCCGCAGCGCGAGGAGCGCGAGCTGTTCGAGCGGCTGATCCTGGAGATCAACCAGGCCGGCCTGAGCTGGGAGACCATCCTGAAGAAGCGCGAAGGCTTCCGCGCCGCGTACGACGGCTTCGACGTGGACACGGTGGCCGCCTATGGCGAGCGCGACATCGAGCGTCTGCTCAACGATGCCCGGATCATCCGCAACCGGCTCAAGGTCCATGCGGCGGTCCACAACGCCCAGGTGATCCAGCAGCTGCGGGCCAGCCACGGCAGCTTCGTCGCCTGGCTGGATGCCCACCATCCGCTGGACAAGGCCGGCTGGGTGAAGCTGTTCAAGAAGACCTTCCGCTTCACCGGCGGGGAGATCACCGGCGAGTTCCTGATGAGCCTGGGCTACCTGCCCGGCGCGCACAGCCCGGACTGCCCCGTGTTCAAGCGCATCGACACCCTCAAGCCCGCGTGGCGCCGGGCGTGAGGCATACCGCACTGCGGGTCGCGCTGCTCGCCGCTCTCACCCTCCCCTCGCTGGCCGGCGCCACCGGCCTGGACAACGTGCTGGCACGCCTGCGCGCGGAAATCGCCGCGATGCCGCCCGACGATCCCGCCCCGATCGACACCGTGCTGGCCCGTTACCGCGACGAGACCGGCATCGACCTGCAGATTCCGGTGGCCGGCGACAGCGATGCGCCGCTGCCCGCGCTGGTGCGCCCGCCCACCGTCACCCCGGCCGATTGGGACGCGGTGAGCCGCTACCTGCGCGATACCGATGCCCAGCACACCGTGCCGGTGGAGATGGGCGAGTTGTCCCTGTCCCTGCTCGATCTGGATGGCGACGGCCAGCGCGACCTGGTGCAGAGCGCCTACAGCGGCGGCACCGGCCTGTACACGCAGGTGGACATGCTGCGGCGGGATCCGCAGCGCGGCTTCGTCGTGCCGGACAGCCTGGACCCCCAGCGCCCGTGGGCACAGGGCCAGTACGGCCTCAGCGGGCGCGGCAGCGACCAGGGCCTCTACTGGCTGCGCATCGACGGGGTCAGCTACATCGCCTATCGCGACGGCGACTATTACGGCGACACCCTGCTGCTGAACCGGCCGCTGTCGGCCGACCCGCGCGAGCGCAGCCCCACGCAGCAGTTGAAGGTGCGCTACGGCCGCGAGCATCGGCTGGCCGATCCGGTGATGCATGTCGACGGCGATCCGCTGGATGTCCGGGCCACGGCGATCGCCACCGACCGCCGCCTGCTCCGGCACATCGAGCGGCTGCTGGGCGCGCTGACCGTCGACGGCGACGGCGTCGCGCATTTCGGCGATGAGCAGGGACGCTGCCCGGTTCCGGCCGGCACCGACCCCGGTGAAGCGGAGATCTGGCCGTGGCGGGGCGCGGGCAGCTACACCTTCGACACCGCTGCGGACACCGTGATCCGCTCGGGCCGACAGTGCTACAGCGCCACCCTCATCGCCCTGCGCAGCAGCTATGCCGGCGACCATGCGCTGTGCTGCCAGCTGTGGTTGTACCGCGGCCCCGGCGAGCAGGTGGCCACGCTGGACCTGCGCAGCCGCCGCTGGGTCTCCGGCGTGACCCTCGTGCCGGTGCCGCCGCAGGGGGAATGACCGGGCGTCAGACGCCCATGTAGCGGCCCGGGCGGTGGTTGAACATCAGCACCAGGCTGAGCACCACCGCGCCGATCGCCGAGTACATCACCTTGGACGGGGACAGCACCGAGAACGCCACGCACATCAGCAGCGTATCGAAGGACATCTGCACCTTGCCGGCGCTCCAGCCGCGGGTGCGCTGCAGGTACACCGCCAGGATGCCGATGCCGCCGAGGCTGGCCCGGTGGCGGATGTAGAACAGGATGCCCAGGCCGGCCAGCGCACCACCGACGATCGCCGAGTACAGCGAGCTCATGTGGGCGAAATCGGCCCAGCGCGGCAGCAGGTCGGTCAGTACGCCGCAGGCGGTGACCGCGGCGAAGGTCTTCAGGGTGAACTCCCAGCCCATGCGCCGCACGGCCACCCAGTAGAACGGCAGGTTGACCAGCACGAATACCATGCCGAAGTTCCAGCCGAAGGCGTAGTGGGCCAGAAACGCCAGCCCGGCCATGCCACCGATCATCAGCCCGCCCTTGGCGAAGATCGCCAGGCCGAGCGAAGCGACCAGGGTCGCCAGGACCATGCCTTGCACGTCCTCGGCCACGGAATGGCGTAGGGCTTTCTCGTCGGCCACGGTGCCGGCGCTGTCCGGTGGCGGGGTCAGCGGACCTGCGGTGACCAGGTGGCCGTCAGCGTCGTCGCACGGCGCGGGGCCATGGGAATCAAGGGACATGGGGGTGGGGGGTGTGACGTGGGGAGCGGTATTAGACACGATCGGCGTGACAGATGCTGCTGAAATCGATTCAGCCGGCCCAGGGACCCGAAATCGACATCCGCCGTTCATCCCGGCTGAACACCCTGCGGCTGCAGCATGCACGGGTACCCCGCTGTGCCCCTCCCTCCCTCAGGAGTTCCGTGCCATGCCCTACGTGACCACCGCCGACAACACCGAGATCTTCTACAAGGACTGGGGCAAGGGGCAGCCGCTCGTGTTCCATCACGGCTGGCCGCTCAGCGCCGATGACTGGGATACCCAGCTGCAGTTCTTCCTGCTGCAGGGCTATCGCGTGATCGCCCACGACCGCCGCGGCCATGGCCGCTCATCGCAGACCAGTGGTGGGCATGACATGGACACCTACGCCGCCGACGTCAATGCGTTGGCCGACCACCTGGACCTGCGCGATGCGATCCACATCGGGCATTCCACCGGGGGCGGCGAAGTCGCGCACTACGTGGCGCAGGCCAAACCCGGACGCGTGGCCAAGGCCGTGCTGATCGGGGCGGTGCCGCCGATCATGGTCAAGAGTGACGCCAACCCGGGCGGCACGCCGAAGGAGGTCTTCGATGGCTTCCGGCAGGCACTGGTGGCCGGCCGTGCCGCGTTCTACCGCGAGGTGCCGATTCCGTTCTACGGCTTCAACCGCGAGGGCACGCCCCCGCAGCAGGGCATCGTCGACAACTGGTGGCGGCAGGGCATGATGGGCGCGATCAACGCGCACTACGACTGCATCAAGGCCTTCTCGGAAACCGACTTCACCGAGGACCTGAAGAAGATCGACGTCCCGGTGCTGGTGATGCATGGCGACGACGACCAGATCGTGCCGATCGCCGATTCGGCGGAGCTGGCGATCACGCTGCTCAGGCACGGCAAGCTGAAGGTCTACAAGGGCTATCCGCATGGGATGTGCACGACGCATGCGGACGTGATCAACGCGGACCTGTTGGCCTTCATCCGCGGGTGAGGCGTGTGCCGACCAACGGTCGGCACCTACCCGAATGCGCTGGCCGTGTCGCGTGTGCCGACCAACGGTCGGCACCTACCCGAATGCTCTGGCCCGTATCGCGTGTGCCGACCAACGGTCGGCACCTACCGGGGATGCGTGGCACCGGTAGCGCACGACCGTTGGTCGTGCGCCCCACCGCCCCGCCTCAGCGGACCTCCGAAATCTCCACCCCATCCAGGCCCTGCGACAGCGTGCGTGCATCGCCGCCCTGCGAGAGCTTGATCCGCAGGCGGACTTCGTTCTGCGAATCGGCGTAGCGCAGCGCGTCCTCGTAGCTGATCTCGCCTGCCTGGTACAGCTCGAACAGGCTCTGGTCGAAGGTGCGCATGCCCAGCTGCACCGACTCTTTCATCACTTCCTTGAGCTTGTGGATTTCGCCGTCGCGGATGTAATCCTGGACCAGCGGCGTACCCAGCATGATCTCCATCGCGACCTTGCGCGATTTGCCATCCGGCGACGGAATCAGCTGCTGGGCGACCACGCCCTTGAGGTTCAGCGACAGATCCATCAGCAGCTGGTTGCGGCGGTCTTCCGGGAAGAAGTTGATGATGCGGTCCATCGCCTGGTTGGCGTTGTTGGCGTGCAGCGTGCACAGCACCAGGTGGCCGGTTTCGGCGAAGGCGATGGCGTGGTCCATGCCCTCGCGGGTACGTACTTCGCCGATCATGATCACGTCCGGCGCCTGGCGCAGCGTGTTCTTCAGCGCGGCTTCCCAGCTGTCGGTATCGATGCCGACTTCACGCTGGGTGATGATGCAGCCCTCGTGCTTATGCACGAATTCGATCGGGTCTTCGATGGTGATGATGTGGCCGGTCGAATTGTGGTTGCGGTAGCCGATCATCGCCGCCAGCGAGGTGGACTTGCCGGTACCGGTGGCGCCCACGAACAGGATGATGCCGCGCTTGGTCATCGCCAGCGTCTTGATGATCGGCGGCAGGCTCAGCTCTTCGATGGTGGGAATGCGCGTCTCGATCCGGCGCAGCACCATGCCGACCTGGTTGCGCTGGTAGAAGCAGCTCACGCGGAAGCGGCCGACACCGGACAGGCCGATGGCGAAGTTGCATTCGTGGGTCTTCTCGAACTCTTCGCGCTGCGCCGGCGTCATCACGTTCAGCACCAGGTCGCGGCTCTGCTGCGGCGTCAACGGGGTCTGGGTGATCGGCGAGATCTTGCCGTTGACCTTGATCGCCGGCGGCATGCCCGCGGTGATGAACAGGTCCGACGCCTTCTGGTGCGCCATCAGCTTGAGGAACGAGGTGAAGTCGATGGTGGTGGTGCTCATCGCGGTGTACTCCGAAGGTTTTCAGGAGCCGGCCAGCGGCCGGCACTACCACTATTCGAAAATCCGCTTGTCCTTGGCGTACTCGCGCGCCTGGTTGCGGGTGATCAGGCTGCGCTTGACCAGATCCTGCAGGTGCTGGTCCAGGGTCATCATGCCCATCTGCTGGCCGGTCTGGATCGCCGAGTACATCTGCGCGACCTTGTCTTCGCGGATCAGGTTGCGGATGGCCGGGGTGCCGACCATGATTTCCCAGGCTGCGGTACGCCCGCCACCGACCTTCTTCAGCAGTGCCTGCGAGATCACCGCGCGCAGCGACTCGGACAGCATCGAGCGCACCATCGGCTTTTCACCGGCGGGGAACACGTCGATGATGCGGTCGATGGTCTTGGCCGCCGAGCTGGTGTGCAGCGTACCGAACACCAGGTGGCCGGTTTCCGCGGCGGTCAGCGCCAGACGGATCGTTTCCAGATCGCGCAGTTCGCCGACCAGGATGATGTCCGGGTCTTCACGCAGGGCCGAGCGCAGCGCTTCGTTGAAGCCGTGCGTATCACGATGCACTTCGCGCTGGTTGATCAGGCACTTCTGCGAGGTGTGCACGAATTCGATCGGATCCTCGACGGTGAGGATGTGGCCGTATTCGTTCTTGTTGATGTGGTCGATCATCGCCGCCAGCGTGGTCGACTTGCCCGAACCGGTCGGGCCGGTCACCAGGATCAGGCCCTGCGGCTGGTCGATCAGCTCGCGGAAGATCGGCGGCACGGCCAGGTCTTCCAGCGTGAGCACCTCGGACGGAATGGTACGGAACACCGCACCCGCGCCGCGGTTCTGGTTGAAGGCGTTGACACGGAAGCGCGCCAGCGAGGGAATCTCGAACGAGAAATCGACCTCGAGGAACTCTTCGTAATCGCGACGCTGCTTGTCCGACATGATGTCGTACACCAGCGCGTGGACCTGCTTGTGGTCCAGGGCCGGAATGTTGATGCGGCGGACATCGCCGTCGACGCGGATCATCGGCGGCAGGCCGGCCGACAGATGAAGATCCGACGCTTTGTTCTTTACAGAAAACGCCAATAGTTCGGCGATATCCATGCGCTGCTACTCCCCATGACTGCTGCGACTGGAAGGTTCTTTCCCCGGGCGGCAGTATAGATCGAGATGTGCACAATACGCTCCAGCCCCTGATCCACCGGACCCGCCGTGACCGCCCAGACCCTGCCTGCCATCCTGACGAACCTGCACAACGCGGCGGTGGCCGCCGGGCGGCCAGACCCCGTCCTGCTGGCGGTCTCCAAGACCCAGCCGGCCGAGGCCGTGCAGGCCTTGGCCGCGCAGGGCCAGCGGGCCTTCGGCGAGAACTACGTGCAGGAAGCGGTAGCCAAGATCGAGGCGTTGGCGACACTGGGCCTGGAATGGCACCTGATTGGCCACCTGCAGTCCAACAAGGCCGAGCTGGCCGCCCGCCATTTCGACTGGGTGCAGAGCGTGGACCGGCCCAAGCTGGTCACAGCGCTGGCCACGCACCGCCCGGCCACCCACCCGCCGCTGAATGTGCTGATCCAGGTCAACATCGATGACGAGGACAGCAAGCACGGCTGCGCCCCACAGGACATCCAGACCCTCGCCGCTGCCATTGCCGCCGCCCCGCAGCTGCGCCTGCGCGGGCTGATGGCGATCCCGGCGCCCTGGCCGGAGACGGACCGCCGGCAGGCGGCCTTCACCACCATGGCCGCGTTGTTCGCCACGCTGGCCGCAGCGCATCCGCAGGTGGATACGCTGTCGATGGGGATGAGCAGCGACTACCCTGAAGCCATCGCCCATGGCGCCACGATGGTCCGCATCGGCACCGCGCTGTTCGGCGCCCGCCCGCGACCCGCCTGAGCGCCCCGCCCGTTCCAAGGAGAGTTCATGAGCACGTCCCCCATCACCTTCATCGGCGGCGGCAACATGGCCCGCAGCCTGATCGCCGGCCTGGTCCGCCAGGGCGTGGCCCCGGCCAGCATCCACGTCGCCGAGCCGGTGACCGGACTGCGTGATCAGCTGACTGCCGAGTTCGGCATCAGGACCTACGCCAGCGCGAGCGAAGCCGCCGCGCAGGGCACGGTCTGGGTGCTGGCCGTGAAGCCTCAGGTGCTGCGCGATGTCTGCGCTTCGCTGACCGATATCGCCCACGGCAAGCAGCCGCTGGTGGTCTCCATCGCCGCCGGCATCACCAGCGGCCAGCTGGACCGTTGGCTGGGTGGCGGCCAGGCCGTGGTCCGTGCGATGCCCAACACGCCGGCCCTGCTCGGCGCCGGCGTCACCGGGCTGTTCGCCACCGCCGCGGTGAGCGACGCGCAGCGCGCGCAGGCCGATACCGTGCTGGCCAGCGCCGGGCGCACCGTGTGGATCGACGACGAAGCGCGCATGGATGCGGTCACCGCCGTCTCCGGCAGTGGCCCGGCCTACGTGTTCCTGCTGGCCGAAGCGATGGAAGCCGCCGGCATCGCCCAGGGCCTGCCCGCCGACGCGGCCCGCACGCTGGTCGTGCAGACCCTGCTCGGTGCGTCGCGCATGCTGGACGAATCCGGCGAAGCCCCGGCCGAGCTGCGCCGCCGCGTGGCCTCGCCGAACGGCACCACCCAGGCCGCGATCGAGCGTTTCCAGGCCGACGGCTTTGAAGCCATGGTCGCGCGCGCGATCGACGCGGCGACGACGCGCGGGCAGGCATTGTCGGCGGCGAATGATTGACGACCAGACGCAGCCACGCATCGCGTGGCACTACCCCCTACGTTTAAGGGAAACATGCACATGAAGATCCTGCTTGTCGGTGCCAGCGGCACCCTGGGCCAGGCGGTCGCCAACACCCTCGGCGTCCACCACGAACTGATCCGCGCCGGTCGCCACGGCGGCGACGTGCAGGTCGATCTGACCGACGACGCCAGCGTGGACGCGCTGTTCGCGAAGGTAGGCAAGGTCGATGCGGTGATCGCGACCACCGGCCAGGTGCACTTCGGTCCGCTGGCGCAGATGCGGCCGGCCGACTTCAACCTGGGGCTGCAGGACAAGCTGCTCGGTCAGGTGCGGTTGAGCCTGGCCGCCCAGCATCACCTGAACACCGGCGGCTCGATCACCCTGACCAGCGGCATCATCAGTGCCCAGCCGATCCGCGACGGTGCCAACGCCACAGCCGCCAACGCCGCGCTGGAAGGATTCGTGCGTGCCGCCGCCTGCGAGCTACTGCCGCGCGGGCTGCGCATCAATGCAGTCAGCCCGAACGTGCTGGCCGAGTCGATGGACGACTACGGCGCGTATTTCCCGGGCTTTGAACCGGTGACGGCGCAGCGCGCGTCGCTGGCATACCAGCGTAGCGTGGAAGGCATACAGAGCGGGCAGGTGTTCACCGTCTGGTGAGGCGCAGGTTCGCCTCTTCAAGAGATCCTATTCGAGGGAAGGGTCTGGAATCTGTATCCCTGCCCGCTCCAATATCTCGATGGTCCGTCGAGCAAACTGCAGCGGAAGGTCGGTGCTCCCGCCAAACATGTCCACGAGGCCGATCTCCACCACACATTCGACAAGCATGCCGAACTCATCCGCGTCCTCCCCGCTCAGCAGGTGCTCGATCTCGGCAGGCAGGGCATCGCCTCGTCCACTCAGCTGAAGTGCGGCTCCGGCCGCCGCCCATGCAGGCAGATTCTCCGAGATGGGCATGGACTTCAGATGCGCCAGCAGTTCGACGACGCATGCACAGTGTTGGATCCCTTTCGCAGTGCAGTACTGGTACAGACAGGCGGCGCCGAAGAGCTGCTTGTTCGATGTCGACGCGTTTTCAAGCATCCGCAGGCGTTCATACCTATCCATGGTGGCCTTTTCCCACTGCAGGAATCCGAGGAACCGGAATTCTAGCTAGAACGGCCGCCGAGTACCCGGTAGCGCCGGCCGCTGGCCGGCTCCTGGCGACGGATGGAACTACGCGAGCCGGCCAGCGGCCGGCACTACTCCCAGCGGCGGGGGCCGTCGCCCTGATCGCCCAGCGTGTCGCCGGGATTGGTCAGGCGGCAGCGCTTCAACGACAGGCACCCACAGCCGATGCAGTCGGTGAGCTGGTCGCGCAGCAGCAGCAACTGCTCGATGCGCTGGTCCAGCTCGCTGCGCCACAGCGCCGACATCTTCGCCCACTCGGCCTTGGTCGGCGTCTTGTTCTCGGGCAGGGCGGCAAAGGCGGTCGCCACCGCTTCCAACGGCATCCCGACCCGCTGGGCCACGCGGATCACCGCCAGCCGGCGCAGCACGTCGCGCGCGAAACGGCGCTGGTTGCCGGCGGTACGCAGGCTGCGGATCAGGCCCTTGCGTTCGTAGAAATGCAACGCCGAGACGGCCACGCCGCTCCGCTTGGCGACTTCGCCTACACTCAATTCCTGCGCGATCACTGCTTGACCTCAACCATGGTTCAGGTGGCATCCTGCGCGCCGCCGGGGGTGTACTGCAAGCCCGGCCCTCCTCCCGATGTCTGGAATCCGCATGTCTGCTGAAGCCTCCTCCCCGCCCACCACCGCTCCGGTGGAGGACGCCCCGATCCCGTCGATCCTGTCGCCGGCCTATCGCGCGACCACGATCGGGATGGTCGCGCTGGTCTCGCTGCATGGGTTCGAGGCGCTCGCCGTGGCCGCGGCGATGCCGACCGTGGCCCACGACCTGGACGGACTGCGCCTGTACGCCCTGGCGTTCGGCGGCACCTTGGCCACCAGCGTGATCGGGATGACGCTGTCCGGGCGCTGGAGTGACCAGCGCGGCCCGGCGCGGCCGCTGTGGCTGGGCCTGGCCTGTTTCATCGCGGGCCTGCTGGTGGCCGGTTTCGCCCAGCACATGCCGGTGCTGGTGCTCGGGCGCCTGATGCAGGGCCTGGGCGCCGGTGCGATTTCGGTCGCGCTGTACGTGCTGGTCGGGCGCTCGTTTCCCGAGCCGATGCGGCCCCGCGTCTTCGCGGCGTTCTCCGCCGGCTGGGTGGTGCCCTCGCTGATCGGCCCCAGCATCAGCGGCCTCATCGTGCAGCACCTCGGCTGGCGCTGGGTGTTCCTGATCGTGCCGCTGCTGGCGATCCCGGCCGCCTTGCTGCTGCGCCCCGCCCTGCGGCAGGTCGGCGTAGTGACTGCGGGCAGCACCGGCCGCAACGTCGTGCCGTGGGCAGTGGGTGCCTCGTTGGGCGCGCTGGCGCTGTACATCGGCGGGCAGCAGCAGGGATGGCGGGCCGTGGCGCTGCTGATGCCGGCGCTGGGCGTGCTGGCACTGTGCAGCTGGAAGCTGTTGCCGACCGGCACGCTGACCCTGCGCCGCGGGCTGCCCAGCGTGATCGCGCTGCGCGGGATCGCGGCCTCCGCGTTCTTTGGCTGCGAAGCATTCCTGCCCTTGCTGCTGCAGCGCGAACGGGGGCTGACGCCCGTCGTGGCCGGTATCGCGCTGAGCCTGGGCGCGCTGGGCTGGTTCTCCGGCTCGTGGCTGCAGGGCCACCAGCAGCGTGGCTGGTCGCGCCGACAGTTGCTGCAGGCCGGCGCGCTGCTGATGTGCGTGGGCATCCTGGCCACGTCGCTGGCGATCCAACCGGGCATGCCACTGTGGTCGGCGATGATCGGCTGGGTACTGACCGGGCTGGGCATGGGCCTGATCTATCCCAGCCTCTCGGTGCTCACCCTGTCGCTGTCACCGCCGGCACAACAGGGCGCCAATACCTCCGCCCTGCAGCTCAGCGAAGCCTTGGGCGTGGCGACCACGCTGGCCGTGTCCGGCTCGCTGTTCGCGCTGTTCCTGGACGGCCGGGAAGCGTTGGGCTACCTGCTGACCTTCGCGATCATGCTGGTGCTGGCGCTGTTGAGCGTCGTCGTCGCGCGGCGCATCTGACCGTCAGCGGGACACGCCCCTTACGGGTGCGTGTCGCCGACCTCTTTCAGGTCCTCACGCAGGATGCGGCGGATCTCCAGCACGGCCTGCGGGGTTTCCTGCACGCTGTGCCCGGAAATGATCACCTTCTCCGAGACCGCGCCGTCCAGGTGCGCGCTCCAGTACGGCACCAGGCCATCGTCGGACTGCAGAAGCGGCACGTCCGGTTTGCGCTGGGCGATGATCGAGTGGTACTTCAGCCCCGGGGTGATCGGCAGTGCGCCAGCGGCCTTCACGAACGGATCGCTGGCCTTGAGGTTGTCGATGCTGTTGGGCACCTGCAGCTTCGTGGTGGTGTTGGCCGATTCGGATTCCTGCAGGGTCAGGAACACATCCTCGAACTTGCCCAGGATGGTGATCGGCAGCCGCACCAGCCGGCCGATCAGACGCCCTACCCGATTGCCCGCGATATCCGTGCCCTTGTGCGGGGCGGCGATGAAGATCGCCCGCTCCACGTTCGGTTCGGTAGTGAAGTGCAGCAGCGGGCCCAGCTTGGTTTCGACCCGCTTGAGGCGCTCGCCCTTGAGGTCGTAGTTGGCCAGCAGGTCGTTCCAGAGCACATCACCGGAAGACGTCACCAGCAGGCGCGCAAGCACGCCGCCCATGCTGTGGCCGATGAACACCATGTCCTTCGATGCCGGCGTGCTGCCAGTCGGATCGAAGTGCTTGAGCGTGTTGTCGAAGGCCTGGTTGATCTCGTAGCGGTTGAGCGCGATCGGGGCATTGGTCGGGTAATACACCTGCCAGACCTGGAAATGCCGGCGCAGCTCGGGATCGCCCATGATCTCGTTGGCTACGTTCACCCAGGCTTCCGGGCTGCTGCCCAGGCCGTGCAGCATGAAGATGATGCGGCGGTTCGGATCCCACGGCTGCATCAGGTACATGTGCGGCGCGCCGATGCCTTCGCTCAGGCCGAACAGCGTACGCAGCGACTGCGTGGCGAAGCCGGACTGCGCCAGCCACATACCGTAGGCGGCGGTGAAGTTGCCGGCCAGCGGCACCTTCTCACCGTGCAGGTCCACGCTTTCGGTGGACTCGGGCGAGTACACATCGAACAGCACCTGGGTGGTATCGAGCACCTGCCGCAGGTCGTTGCCCTTGAAGCGCAGCAGCGCGGTGGCGTTGATCGCCGACATCTCGCTGTACTGCGGAATCTCCGCCTTCTCGCCATCGGCCGGGGCCACCAGCTTGGGCGGATCCATGATCACCACCAGCTCGGCACCAAAGCCATCGCGCCGATAGGTACTGCGCAAGCCGGCGAAGCTCACTGCCGAGGCGGACACCATCCGGGTCGGGATGCTCTGCATGCGCAGCTCATCGAAATCGGAGGTCAGCGTCCAGCGCTCACCGGCCACGGCGGCATTGTAATCCTCGCCCTCGAGCGCGCTTTCGCGGCTGCGCTTGAACACCACCGCGGCGGTCTGCTCGGCGGCGTAGTTGTAGTAATCCCGGACCTGGGTCTGGCGATCCTCGAAGGCGCGGTCGGACGGCGTACGGCCACTGAAGAACAGGTACGCATAGGCATAACGCGCCGCTTCCAGCCACGCATCCAGCGCGGCATCGGACATCGGCGTTTTCTCGCGGTCCTTGGGCTTCGGGGTCAGCGCGAGCGCGGTCTTCACCCAGAGCTCGGACTGCGCCGACAAGCGCTGCTCCTCGGGCAGGACATCGGTGTCGGCGAGGGTCTTCTGGCACGCAGTCACATCCTTTTCGCACTGCGCCACGTCCATGCCGATCACGCTCAGCGTTTCCTGCGAGGCGGCGCTGAGCTTGCCCGAGGTGAGCACGTCGCCACGCTTGTTGGCGAGGTACTCGGTCGGGGCCACCTGCTTCATGGTGACCATCGCACAGCCGCTGGAGAGCAGCAGCGAGAGCACCACGGCCGTCATCGGCAACGCGCGGTGCGCGAGCAGTTTCACAATGAACCTCATGGAACGCTTCCCTGCCCTGTCCCCGGAACATCCCGGCGGATCACCTGTGAAAAATCATCGTTTTCATTGCTCGCCCGCGCACGATCGGTAATCCGCCCGCGCGCCTTCAGCGTCTCGAACGGCACGCCCGGCGTGAGCACACCGAGATCGCGCGCGTACTCGGCGAAGTAGCCCGAGGCCAGCAGCCGGTAGTCCATCGGCAGGCCCGGCGCGATCTGCTTGGCCAGTTCGTACACGATGGTCGTGCAGTTGCTGGTCAGCGTGTTGTAGAACGCTGGCGCGGCATCCAACTTGCGGGCCTCCCCGAGGTAGGAGACGAACAGTGCCTTGAGCTGCTCCTGGGTCATGCCGTGCAGGCGGTACAGATAGACATCTTCGCCGCGTGCGTTGGTACGCGTGCGCACGATGTCGGTTTCCTCCGAGGCGACCAGGGTCATCTCGAACTTGCGGAAGAAGCCGCCCAGCGCGGAGAAGGACTCGCCGCGCTCCTTGCGGATCTCCAGCGAGAACACCAGGTAACGGCCGTCATCGAAGCCGAACGAGATCAGCGTGTGCGCGATCATGGGCCCCATCCAGTAGGACAGGATCAGGTCGGCCGAGCGCAGCTGGTCCAGGTTGTACTCGCGGCGCACCCAGCGCGCGTCGTAGTCGGTCTCGCTGCGCCAGGTGAAGTCACGCACGTTGTCGAGCACCACGCGCGAGCCATCGACCTGCGCCACCTTCAGGCGCTGGGCGACATCATCGGCCCAGACCCGGTCCTGGCGCGGGGTCAGCAGCAGCCACCAGATGCCCGAGAGCACCAGCGCCACGCCGTACAGCACGCCCGGCCAGCGCCCGGCGCGCGCGCGCGCCACGCCGATCGCCCCGGTGACGGCGAACACGACCCACAGCCCGACCAGCAGATACCGCACCCAGCCCGGACCCGGCAGCTGGTAGGCCAGCAAGCCGGTGATCCACAGCGCCGCCAGCAGCATCAGCAGCGCCAGCCCCCATCGTCCTGCCTTCTTCACGCATCGATCCGTCGTCTATCCGGGGCGCTAGTTAGCCATAACCCCTGTGTGCGCCGCATGTCGAGCCTGTTCAGCTTCGGGCCGCCGTTCACCCCGGGAGCCCGCACGGGCTGGCTCCGCCCCCCGGGCCGGTCGCATACTTGCGCGATCAACGGCCATCAAGGAAGCGCCAAGCATGCAGGGTCTGACCACCGTGGGCGGGGTGCCCATCCAGCGCCACCATCTGCTGCGCTGCCATTGCGGGGCCGTGGTCCTGCGCCTGCACCTGCCCGACGGCGTAGTGTCGCCCCGCCGCTGCGACTGTTCGATGTGCCGGCGACGTGGCGCGATCGTCGCCTCGGTCAAGCTGGCCGATCTGGAGGTCGTGCAGGGCCATGACGTCCTGCGCCTGTACCAGTTCAATACCCACGTCGCGCGCCATCACTTCTGCAGCGTGTGCGGCATCTACACGCATCATCAGCGCCGCTCGTCGCCGGACGAATACGGCTACAACGTCGGCTGCCTGGACGGGGTGAATCCGTTCGACATCGGCGAGGTGCCGGTCAACGACGGGGTCAATCATCCGTCCGATGCCACCCGCGCTTAGCGGCGCTCGCGGCCCGGGCCGATTTTCTGCCACGGGGCCATGCCCTTGCGCCCATGCAGCAGCGGGCGCTTGAGCGGCAGCCGGCGCGGCATCGGGATGCCCACCCCGGGTGCGGCCGTATCGTCCTCGCGCAGGGACTCGGCGCGCTGGCCGACCAGCAGCGCTGCCACTTCTTCCAGTCCATTACGCATGGCGCGGGCCGCCGTCTGCAGGGGATTCATGGCATGTCTCCAACCGGTGTGGGGACGATCTACGCTACTGCCGCGCCGGCATGGAAACCGTGAATGGAATGGGTCAGAAAGATGAAATCGCGCGGCCAACGCCCTGCCGTTCAGGGCGTTGGCGGTGACACCGGCTTCGCCTTGCCCAGCCGCCGCACCAGCACGAAGAACAGCGGCACCAGCAGGATGGCCAGCAGCGTGCCGGAGAGCATGCCGCCGATCACGCTGACGCCGATCTCGCGCCGGCTGACCGCACCGGCGCCGGTCGCCAGCGCCAGCGGGATCACGCCGGCCACGAAGGCCAGCGAGGTCATCACGATCGGCCGCAGGCGCAGCCGCGCGCCCTTCAGCGCCGCGTCCACCGCCGAGCTGCCCGCGCGGTACTCGGCCTCGGCGAACTCGACGATCAGGATCGCGTTCTTGGCGGACAGGCCGATCGTGGTGAGCAGCCCCACCTGGAAGTAGATGTCGTTGACGAAGCCCGCTGCGGTGGTGGCGATCACCGTGCCGATCCCCCCCAGCGGGATCACCAGCATCACCGCCACCGGCACGGTCCAGCTCTCGTAGAGCGCGGCCAGGCACAGGAAGATGAAGGCGATCGAAGCCGCGTACAGCCACAAGGTCTCATTGCTGGACAGCTGCTCCTGGTAGGACAGCCCGCTCCACTGCAGTGCGAATCCGGGCTGTTCGGCCACCAGCGCCTGCATCGTCTGCATCGCCTCGCCCGAGCTGCGTCCTTCGGCGGCACTGCCCTGCACCTGCATCGCCGGGAGGCCGTTGAAACGCTGCTGCAGCTGCGGCCCGCGCGACCAGTGGCTGCTGGCGAAACTGGCGAACGACGCCATCTGTCCGCTGCTGCCGCGCACGTACCACTGGCCGATGTCGTCGGGCACGCTGCGGTAGGGCTGGTCGCCCTGCACATACACGCGCTTGACCCGGCCGCGGTCGAGGAAGTCGTTGACGTAGGTGCCACCCCACGCCGAGGACAGCGTTGAATTGATGTCGGCCTGGGCCAGGCCCAGCGCGCTGGCCTGCGCCTGGTCGATGTCCAGATGCAGCTCGGCCTTGTCGCCGAGACCGTTGAGCCGGACCGAGGTGAGCCGGTCGTCATCGCCGGCGGCCTGCACCACCTTTTCCTGTGCGGCCTGCAGCGCCGGGCGCCCGGCGGCGCTGTTGTCCTGCAACCACAGCTCGAAGCCGCTGGACTGGCCCAGCCCGCGCACCGCCGGCGGGGCCAGCACGTTGACCTTCGCATCGGGCAGGTGGCGGAACCAGGCGTTGGCGCGGGCGATGATCGCGCCGGCACTGTGCCTGGCATCGCGTTCGGCCCACGGCTTGAGCGCCATGAACCCCTGCCCTGCGTTCTGCCCGGTGCCGGCGTTGTTGCGGCCGACCACCACGAACACCACGTCCAGGCTGTCCTTCTCATGCTCCATGAAGTAACGGCTGATCTGCTCGCCCAGCGCTTCGGTGCGCGCCATCGGCGTGCCTTCGGGAGTGGAGAACTGGAACGTCACCTGGCCCTGGTCTTCCACCGGCAGGAAGCCGGTCGGCATGCGTGCGTACAACACGACCACGCCGATCACCAGCAGCACGTAGAACGCCATCCAGCGCCGCGGATGCGCCACGATCCCACCCAGCTTGCCGCGGTAGGCATTCTGGCTGCGCTCCACGCCGCGGTTGAACGCGGCGAAGAAGCGGCCGGACGGCTTCATTGCGCTGGCCGGCTTGAGCAGGGTCGCGCACAGCGCCGGGGTCAAGGTCAGCGCGACCAGCGCCGACAGCGCCATCGCCGAGGCGATCGTGATCGAGAACTGCCGGTAGATGATGCCGGTCGAACCGCCGAACAGCGCCATCGGCAGGAACACCGCACCGAGCACCACGGTGATGCCGACCAGCGCACCGGTGATCTCGCCCATCGACTTCTCGGTCGCCTCGCGCGGCGGCAGGTGTTCCTCGTGGATGATGCGTTCGACGTTCTCCACCACCACGATCGCATCGTCCACCAGCAAACCGATCGCCAGCACCATCGCGAACAGGGTGAGCGTGTTGATGGTGAACCCGGCCACCGCCAGCACGCCGAACGTGCCCAGCAGAACCACCGGCACGGTGATCGCCGGGATCAAGGTGGCGCGCAGGTTCTGCAGGAACAGGAACATCACCACCACGACCAGCACGATCGCCTCGATCAGGGTGTGGATGACCCCCTCGATGGAGACCCGCACGAACGGCGTGCTGTCGCGCGGATAGGCCACTTCCAGCCCCGGCGGGAAGCTGGGCCGCAGACGCTCGATTTCGGCACGCACCGCATCGGCGGTTTCCAGTGCGTTGGCGCCGGAGGCCAGCGTCACCGAGAAGCCGGCCGCGGGATAGCCATTGAGGAAGCTGCTGGTCTGGTAGTTCTCCGCGCCGATCTCCACCCGCGCGACATCGCCCAGATGCACCGCGGCGCCGCTGGGCAGGGTGCGCAGGATGATCGCGCGGAACTGCTCGGCGGTCTGCAGCCGCGACTGTGCGGTGACGGTGGCGTTGAGCGCCTGCTCCGGCCCGGTGGGCAGCGCACCCAACTCACCCGCGGTGACCTGGGTGTTCTGCGCCTGGATCGCGGTGCGCACATCCGAGGGCATCAGATCGAACGCGCGCAGCTTGTGCGGGTCCAGCCAGATGCGCATCGCATACGGCGAACCGAACACGTTGATCTCGCCCACGCCGGGAATGCGGCTGATCGGGTCCTGCACGTTGCTGACCAGGAAATCGGAGACGTCCACCCGCTCCATGCGCCGGTGGGTGTCGTACAGCGCCACCACCATCAGCGAATCGCCCTGCGATTTGGCCACGGTGACGCCCTGCTGCTGCACTTCCTGCGGCAGCCGGTTGATCGCCTGGTTGACGCTGTTCTGCACCTGCACCTGGGCGATGTCCGGGTCGGCGCGCTGGTCGAAGGTGACCGTGATCCGCGCCTGGCCCGAGGACGAACTGGTGGAGGAGAAATACAGCAGGTGGTCGATGCCCTTGATCTGCTGTTCGATCACCTGGGTGACGCTGTCCTCCACCGTCTGCGCCGAGGCGCCGGTGTAATTGGCGGTGATGTTGACCTGCGGTGGCGCGATGTCCGGGTACTGCTCCACCGGCAGTTGGGTCACCGCGATGGTGCCCAGCGCCATGATGCAGATGGCCAGGACCCAGGCGAAGACCGGGCGGTGGATGAAGAAGCGCGGCAGCATCGGCTCAGCCTTCGCCGGCCGGCACGGTGGCGGGTGCTGCGGCCGGTGCGGCTGCGCCCGCGGGCTTGATCCGCACCGTGGCCCCCTCGCTCAGGCCCTGGCGGCCACTGAGCACGACCTGCTCACCGGCACGCAGGCCATCGAGCACCAGCCACTGGTCGCCCACCGCACGCGCCGTCGAGAAGGTCCGTTGATGCACGCGGCCGTCCGGGCCCACCACCCACGCCAGCGCCTCGCCCTTCGGGCTGCGGTCCACCGCGGCCTGCGGCACCAGCAGGGCCTGCTGGCGGGTGCCCTGCCCGACCTGGGCGCGCACGTACATGCCCGGCAGCAGCTGGCCCTGCGGGTTCGGGAACTGCGCACGCAGGGTGATGCTGCCGGTTTCCTGGTCGACATCGATGTCGGCGAACTCCAGCGTGCCGGTCACGGGGTAATCGGTGCCGTCGGACAGTGTGAGCTGCACCGGCGCGGTGGTCGCTTCCACGCCGCCGTCGGCGATCGCGCGGCGCAGCGCGAGGTACTCGTTGCTGGACTGGGTGATGTCCACGTTCATCGGATCCACCTGCTGGATCCGCGCCAGCGGCTCGGCCTGGCCGTTGGTCACCAGCGCACCCGGGGTGAACAGTGCGCGGCCGATCCGCCCGCTGATCGGCGCCGTCACGCGGGCGAAGCCCAGGTTGGTGCGCGCGGTATCGCGGACCGCCTGCGCCGCCTGCACGGCGGCCTCGGCCTGCTGGTGGGTGGCCACGGCATCATCCACATCCTGCTGCGCCGCCAATTGACCGACGCCGAGCTGCTGCATGCGCTGGGCCCGCAGCCGCGCCGCGACCGCGGAGGCCTCGGCCGTGCGCAGGTTGGCCTGCGCCTCGTTCACCGAGGCCTGGTACAGCGCCGGTTCGATCTGGAACAGCGGCTGCCCGGCCTTGACCACCTCGCCCTGCTCGAACAGCCGCGCCTGCAGCACCCCGGAGACCTGCGGGCGTACATCCGACTCCTGCGAGGCCACGGTGCGCCCGGGCAGTTCCTGGGCCAGCGCCAGCGATCGGGTCTGCAGGGTGAGCACCGTCACCTCCGGCGCCGGTCCCTTCGCCTTCGGCGCCTCCCGGCTGCAGGCGGCCAGCGCCAACACCACGGCCAGCCCCAGCAGTGGCAGGCGCCAGGGTCGGGGCAACGGGCCAAGGGCCGGGGAGGACGGGAGCGGGTCGGTCATGGGGGACGGTATTCCAGGCGTGAACGGGGCACGCGGCCCGGGCAGCAGGGCCACTGCTCGAGGCGAATATAGGAGAACCGGGGGGACGATCCGGCGAAAACCGCATGAAACATTTTTCATTTGCAGTCCCTCCGGGGGGTTGCGACGATGCACCCGTCCCCATTGTCAAAGTGGCCCATGCCGCGCGTACTCACCATCGAGGACGACCTCGTCACCGCCGAGGAAATCGCCACGGAACTGCGCAGCCACGGCTTCGAGGTGGACCGGGTGGGCAACGGCGAGGACGGCCTGGCGATGGCCTGCCGCGGCGACTACGCGGTGATCACCCTGGACCGCATGCTGCCCGGGATCGACGGCCTGGCCCTGGTCACCGCGCTGCGCCGCCAGGGCATCACCACGCCGGTGCTGATGATCAGCGCATTGTCGGACGTAGATGAGCGGGTGCGTGGCCTGCGCGCCGGCGGCGATGACTACCTGACCAAACCGTTCGCCTCCGATGAAATGGCGGCCCGCGTGGAGGTGCTGATCCGTCGCCACGGCCAGCCCGCCGTGGCGGAGAACCAGCTGCGCGCCGGCGACCTGGAACTGGACCTGATGACCCGCACCGCGCGCCGTGCCGGCGAGGAGATCGCGCTGCTGCCCACCGAGTTCAAGCTGCTGGAATTCCTCGTCCGCAACGCCGGCCAGGTGGTCACCCGCACCATGCTGTTCCAGGACGTGTGGGGCTACCACTTCGACCCCGGCACCAACCTGATCGACGTCCACATCGGCCGCCTGCGCAAGCGCATCGACCAGCCCGGGCGCCACCAGCCGATCCGCACCGTGCGGGGCACCGGGTATGTCCTGGACGACCATGTCTGATCACTGGCGCTCGTCCAGCAGCCGGCTGCTCGGGCTGTACTGCGTGTTGTTCGTCGCCTGGTCCAGCGTACTGCTGGGAGTGATGTACTGGCGCGTCTCGGACTACCTCAACGACCTCGCCGAATCCGGCCTGCAGCAGCGCGCGCACCTGTTCGAGAAGTTCGAGGGGCAGGCGCTGGACGATGCGCTGCGCGACAGCCTGCGCTACGACCTGCACGGGGCGTATGCCTACGGCATCTTCAGCCGCAACGGGCAGCCGCTGGCCGGCCCCCTGCTGGCGATTCCCGATGGGCTGCGCATCGACGGGCACGCGCAGGCGGTGGAACGCTGGTCCCTGCGCAGTGGGCCGATCAAGGCGCCCGGGCGCGCGCTCGGCGTGGAAACCCAGGACGGCCGCCTGCTGGTGTTCGTGCGCCAGAGCGGCAAGCTGACGGCGGTCAACAGCATCATCCTCGATGCGCTGCTGTGGGGCGTCTCGTTGACCGTCCTTCCCGGCCTGGCCGGCTGGCACATCCTGCGCCGGCGGCCGCTCAGACGGATCCAGGAAATCGAGGCCGCGACCAACCGCATCATCGCCGGCGATCTCGGCCAGCGCCTGCCCGTCTCCGGCCGCCCGGATGAGATCGACCGTCTCTCGAGCATCGTCAATGCCATGCTCGAACGCATCGAGCAGCTGATGACCGAGGTCAAGGGCGTGTGCGACAGCATCGCGCATGATCTGCGGACCCCGCTCACCCGCCTGCGCGCGCATCTCTACCGCACCCGTGTCGGGCTGGAGGAGGACGATCCGCGTGCCGCGCAGCTGGACAAGGCGCTGACCGAAACCGATATGTTGATGGCGCGTTTTTCCGCACTGCTGCGCGTATCGGAACTGGAAAGCCACCAGCGCCGTTCGGCCTTCGTGCAGATCGACGTGACCGATCTACTGCAGGAACTACACCAGTTCTACCTGCCGCTGGCGGAGGAAAAACAGCAGCAGTTCACGCTGCGGGTTGTCCCGGGGATCAGCATGATCAGTGGCGATCGTGAACTGCTGTTCGAAGCCCTGGCCAACCTGTTGTCCAACGCGTTGCACTTCGCCCCAGAACACGGGCAGGTGCTGTTGCGCGCGCTGGACGATGACGGCGCAGTACGCATCGACGTCATCGACAACGGCCCGGGCATACCGCCAGAGGAGCGCAGCTTGATTTACCAGCGGTTCTTCCGCGGCAGCAGCGACGCTGCGCAAGGCAGCGGCTTCGGCCTGGGCCTGTCGATCGTGGCGGCGATCGCCGGGCTCCACGGTTTCCGCTTGCGCGCCGGCAGCGCCCCGGGCGGCGGTGCCTGGTTGAGCATCCGCGCCGCGACCGACGGGCTTCTTTGAGCGGTCACCCTGCACGCGCCGCACACGTCAGCTATCGGTTCTGACCCGCGCCGGCGGGGGCGCACGGCCCAGCAGTGCCTGCACCAGCACGGCACTGCCCACGGTCAGACCGCACAGCCCACGCAGCAGCCAGGCCAGCGCCTCGCCGCTGGCCTGCCGCAGCAGCGCCATTGAAAGATCCGGCACCCCGGCCGCGGCCTGCGCCAGCGCTCCGGTGGCCAGGTAGGCACCGGTACCTGCCAGCGATGCCGTCGGCAGGCCGCTGGTCACCGCCAGCCGATGGGTCACCAGCATCGCCAGCACGGCCGTCACCGCCGCCAGCGCGATGCCCTCGCCGGCCACCCGTACCGTGCCGAAAATGCCTGCCGCCATGCCGGCGCGCTGGACCGGCACCACACTGACCGAGAGCCCATCCATCAGCCCCCAAGGCAACGCCGTGCCTGCGCCAATCAACAGCAGCGCCGGCCACCACTGCGTGGGCGGTGCATGCAGCACGCGCTGGGACAAGGCGTACAAACCCGACGCGCAGACCAGCAGGCCGGCCGCACACAACCGTGCCGCGCCCACGCGCTGCGCCCAGCCCGCCGCCAGCAGTGGCAGCACCAACATCGGCGCGGACAGCGCGAACATCTGCACGCCCACCTGCGCAGGCGACTGCCGCTGCACACCGAGAAGGTGCAGCGGCAGGATCACCAGCAGCACCACGTAGCCCAGGCAGGTTGCCACCGGCAGCAGTTGCACGCCGACAAAGTCACGCTGCGTGAACAACGACAGATCCAGCAGCGGCTGCCGCTGGCGGCGTTCGATCTGCACGAAGGCCAGCAGCAACAGCCCCGCCGCGCAGAATGCGCAACGCACCCAGGCGGTGCCCATTCCGTGCTCCGCCGACAGCAGCAGGGCCACGGTCAACGCCGCCAGCATCAGGCTGAAACAAAGCATCCCGGCCACGTCCAGCCGCGCGTGCTGGCCGCGGCTCTCATCCAAGTGGCGCCAGCCCAGTAGTAGCGCCGCCAGGGCCAGCGCGCCACCGCCGGCGAACACGCTGCGCCAGCCCAGCGCCTGCAACAGCAGCCCGGCCAGCAACGGCCCCAGCGCCAATCCCGCGCCGAACACGGTGCCAAGTAGCGCGAACACCCGGATGCGTGCGTGACCGTCGAAGCCTTGCGCCAGTGCCGCGCTGCCCGCCGCCAGCGCCGCCGCCGCGGCCACGCCCTGCGCGCCGCGGGCCAGGTCCAGCCACAGCAGGTCCGGTGCCAGACAGACTGCCAGCGTGGCCAGCACGAAGGCACCGCTGCCGCCAAGGAATAGACGCCGCCGCCCAAAGCGGTCGGCCAGCCCGCCAGCAGCCAACAGCAGGCTGCCAAAGGTGAGCATGAAGGCGTTGGTCACCCACGCCAGCGCAACGGGGCCGCCGTGCAGCTGGTTGGCCAGTGCTGGCACCGCGACTGCACCGGCGGAGAACGACAGCGGCAGGGCCAGCGCGGCCAGGCAGACCGACAGCAGACCCAGGCGCGGGTCGCGCGGCAGGAGGACAAGAGAGGACGCAGACATGGGGATACCGACAGGAACGAGTATTGACGATATAGGTGCCGCTATCGCGGATAAATGCCGTCACCTTCGTTTGATTACGGACACTTATTCCGCAATCATCCGCACATGGATTCGATCACCGCTCTACTCGCCTTCGTCCGTACCGCCGAAACCTCCAGCTTCGTAGGCGCAGCGCGCAGCTTGGGGCTGTCTGCTTCCACCATCGGCAAGCGCATCGCGCGGCTGGAGAAAGAACTGGGCGTGCGCCTGTTCCAACGCACCACCCGCCGTGTCCATCTCACCGAGGAAGGCGAGCTGCTACTACAGCGTTGCCGGCGCGCACTGGAGGAGTTGGCCGAAGCGCAGGCCGAACTGGCCCAGCGCGTGCAGGCCCCACGCGGGCTGCTGCGGATAGGCCTGCCCACCATCGGCTACCGCTTCCTGCTGCCGGCGCTGCCGGCCTTCCAGCAACGCTACCCGGACGTGCAACTGGAACTGGACTTCAACGACCGCCTGGTCGATGTCGTCAGCGAAGGCCTGGACGTGGTGATCCGCAGCGGCGACCTGGCCGATTCCAGCCTGATGGTGCGCCGCCTGGGCAGTTTCCGCTTCTTACTGTGCGCCTCACCCGCGCACCTGCAACTGCACGGCCAGCCCGGCACGTTGGCCGACTTGGCCGTGCACCCGGCGGTGCGCTTCCGCTTTCCCACCACCGGCAAGCTGCAGGCCTGGGCGTTGCCCGGCCACGAGAGCGATGCCGGCGCCGCGCTGGCCACGGTGATGACCTGCAATAACATGGAAGCACTACTGGCCGCGGCGATAGGCGGCATGGGCGTGGCTTGGATGCCCGACTTCCTGGCCGCCGAGGCGCTGGCCGATGGCCGCCTGCAGGAACTGCTGCCTGACTGGCCGCGTCAATCCGGCCAGTTTTCGCTGCTGTGGCCGGGCAATCGACAGCCCAGTGCGCGGCTGCGCGTGTTTATCGACTACATGACCGCGCATTTGTTCACTGCCGCGCCGCACTGAGCCAATAGCATGGAGCGCGAGATCCACTTCGCGTAAAGGCTTCGCCCGATGACACGACTACCTGGCCCCCGCTTCCTCAACACCATCCTGCTTGGCGGCGACACGACCGGGAAACTCGATGCCGCCGCCGCGGCAGGTTTCACACAAGTGGAGCTGTGGCGTGAGGATGTCGAGTCCTCATCCGTCGCCGACGTGCGTGCAGCCCTGACACGCACCGGCCTGCAGCTCACCGACGTGCAGGTGCTGCTGGATTTTGATGGCGCTTCGGCTGCCACCCGCGAGGGCAAGCGTGCAGAGGCCCTGTCATTGCTCGCGCTGGCGAAGGACATGGGTGCAGCCACCGTGCTGGTCCCCGCCTGCACCGCGACCGACTACGTGCCAGACCGCGTCACCGACGACCTGCGCTGGCTGTGCGCGCGTGCTGCCGAACGTGGCCTGCGCATCGCCTACGAAGGCATGGCCTGGAGCCGCCTGCATTCCACCCTGCCCTCGACGTGGCAGCAGATCGAGCAGGTCGGCGCGCCGAACCTGGACATCGTGGTCGATGCCTTCCACCTGTTCGCCGCCGGGCGCACCGCCGACGATCTGCGCGACGTGCCGGTGGAGCGCATCGCGCTGGTGCAGCTGTCGGACGTGCTGACCCAGCCGTTGCCCGGCCAGGTCACCACGCAGGCGCGGCATCACCGCTGCCTGCCGGGCGATGGCCTCTGGCCGCTGGAGGCGCTGATCGATGCGCTGGCCGCGATGGGTTACAGCGGGCCGATCGGGCTGGAGGTGTTCAACGACGCGCTGAAGGCCCGTGATCCACATGCGGTGGCACGTGAGGCCATGGCCGCGCTGGAGGCCGTGCTGACGCGCTGACGCTCGACGGCTGCCACCCGCGGGCCGTGTCGGGAAATCCGGCACGCGTAGGGCGTCAGGACGTGTGCGGGTGTCAGCGTGGTTCGACTGCCGACTTGGCGATCTGCGGCCACTGCCTGGCGACCGCCTCGATGTTACCGGCCACTACGGCCCGCAGATCACGCGGATAGCGCACGCCCTCGGCCTCGCTCAGCCGCGTGGCATGGAACTGGCCGTTGCTGGCGCGCAAGATGCAGCCACCCTCGATGCACGCGCGCGAGGCCAGGAACACGACGCCCGGCGCCACGGCCTCCGGGTGCAGCTCATCCGGCTCGCCTTCCACACCCCACATACGGGTCTTGGCCACGGGCGAAACCGCGTTGACCACGATCCCATGTGCTGCGCCTTCGGCAGCCAGGACGTTGACGATGCCGACCGCGGCCGACTTCGCTGCCGCGTAGGCCGCCAGCCCGTGCTGCACGTACTGCGGATACAGCGCGCGGTCGGAGGTGGTCAGCACGATGCGGCCATGCCCCTGCGCCTGCATCGCCGGCCACGCGGCCTGGGCGAGCCACAACGGCGCCTTGGCCGCGACCGCCATCATGTGGTCGAAACGATCCTCGTCCACCGCATCGATCCGCTGGTATTCGACCCAGCCCGCGTTGTGCAGGATCACGTCCAGGCGGCCATGCCGCTGCAGGATATCGGCGACCAGTGCGGCGGCCGGGGAGCGGGACTGGATGTCCTGGTGGCTGGCCTCGACAGAGAGCCCCTCTGCACGAAGACGCGCAACAGCGTGATCGATCCGCTGCGGATCACGGCCGGTACCGTCCAGCGTGGCGCCCACGTCCTGCATCACCACGTGTGCGCCGCGCTGCGCCAGCATCCGGCTGTAAGCGAAGCCGAGGCCACCCGCGGCGCCGGTGACCAGGGCGACCTGCTCGGCGAAAGAAAGTGTGTCGTTGATCGTCATGCGGACAGCATCCGCCCTGGGCCGCGCGGATGCCAATACCGATGAGAGCTTGCTGCGATACGCAGGACGTATCACACGCGGGATACTTAGACGTGCGTGGGCTCGACGATCACTGCCGTGCCGTAGCACAGCACTTCGGTCAGGCCGGTCATCACATCGGTAGCGTCATAGCGCATCGCGATGATCGCGTTGGCACCGAGCATGCGCGCATGGTTGGACATGTCCCGGTAGGTCTCTTCGCGCGCCTGCTCGCACAGCTGCGTGTAGATGGTGATGTTGCCGCCGAAGATGGTCTGCAGCCCGCCGAGGAAGTTGCCCACGATCGAACGCGAACGCACGGTGATGCCACGCACCACGCCCAGGCTGCGCACAACGCGGAAGCCGGGCAGCTCCATCGCCGTGGTCACCATCGCATCATCGAGCCGGGTTGCAGGGCTCGCGCGGCCACCGCTGTTGTAAGGATCCGCCATTGCTGCCTCTATCCAGGGTGAGTGCATCGGTCAGGCCAGCGCGCAGGGTGCGGCTGGAGGTGGCGGAAGGATAGCGCCAAGACGCGCACGGATGTGACGTCCACTCGCCTGCCGGCGCCGCTATACCCCACCGAGCCTGACCACCTGGTACACCGCCATATTCTTGTCTGCCAGCGCGCGCACCACCTCGGGAATCAGCTGCATCGGCAGGTCCACTTCGTAGCCGTGCGGACGCGCGTGCAGGAGCGAGGCATCGCAATCGAAGGCAGGATTGTCGCTGGCGCGCTGAACGAGGAACGTGGTGATCGCATCGCGGGCGATGTTCTCCGATTCCCCGACTTCGAAATACACCCGGTACAGCGTGTCGCCGTAATCCCTTGGGGTGCCGTGCACGGAATCCACCGTTGGATCGGTCATCGCGTCCTCCTGTGTTGGCGCAGCGCGCCGGGAGCCAGCCGAAACCATACACCTCGGCCGGTCCCCAGCACCTGCACACACGGACGACATCGGATCATCCTCAGCGACCGTGCGGATCCACCAGATCAGCCTTGCTCCGCGCAAACACCGGTGCCGCTACGTCCAACGCCTTGTCACCCACCGGCCGACCTACCAGGAAGTCGCTGATGCCCGCCGCGATCTCCGGGTTCCCCACCCACAGTTCATTGTCGTGACTGGCCCCACCCACCCGCAGCGTGCGGCTGTCGCTGAAGCCCGGCCGCAGCGCCTCGGCGTTGGCCGGCGGCGTGCGCCCATCCAGCGTGCCACTGATGAACAGCACCGGCACCTTGCTGCGCAGCGGCCCGCGGAAAGCGTCGCCAAGATCGACCAGCCCCAGGCCATCCCCAAGTGC
The DNA here is from genome assembly GCF_041080745.1 of Stenotrophomonas sp. JAG2. Classification (NCBI taxonomy): domain Bacteria; kingdom Pseudomonadati; phylum Pseudomonadota; class Gammaproteobacteria; order Lysobacterales; family Lysobacteraceae; genus Stenotrophomonas; species Stenotrophomonas sp. JAG2. The sequence goes on from NZ_JBEUMH010000011.1 coordinate 79,439, forward strand.
CGGGAACGGGAAGTTCAGCGCATCACCGAAGAGGCTCTCGCGGGCCTGCGCCTCGGCCAAGGCGCGGCGCTGCGGGGTCTGGCCGGACGCCACATCCATCGCCAGCGACATCGCGCCGTAGCTGCCGTACTCACTGCGCAGCAGCAGGACCATCGCCGCCAGCAGGTCGTAGTCGCCGTGCTCGGCGTCACGGAGGATCAACGGCAGCCACTGCTGGGTCATGCGTCGCCCGAGGCACGCGGTGATCGCCAGCTGTGCGTCGTACTCGCCGATGGTCACCTGCTTGCCACCGTGCATGACGCTGCGGCCCTGCCGCGGCTGCTCGCGCAGTGCTGCCAGGACGCGCGTGGCCGAGCCGGTGAGATCATCGAATCCCGCCGCCTTGGCCAGCACGCCCAACTCCGCCAGCAACGCATCGGCCGACAGCGGCAGCTTCAACGTGTCATCAGGCCCCTCGCTCCCCATCAGCACCACGCGCTCGAGACCTGCGCCGTGCAGGCGCACCGTGGCCAGCGCCAGATGGGTGCCGTAGCTCATGCCCCACAGGCTGATCTTCGGCACCTTCAACGCGCGCCGCAGGTCCTCCAGATCGCCGGCACTCTCGGCGGTGGTGTAGGCAGCCAGATCCACGCCCGCCTCCCGCCAGTACGCCACGCAGCGGGCGGCAACATCACGCAGCGCGGCGAGCGCAGCATCGCGCTGCAGTGGCTGCGCATCATCGAACGTGTGCGCATGCGGGCACGCCGGCGGCGGCTCGGACTCACCCGCCCCGCGCTGATCGAGCAGCAGCACGTCGGTCTCGCGCCGGACCTGATCGAACACCGGCCAGCGCGGTCCGCGCCCGGTCCCGATCCCCGAGCCACCCGGACCACCGGCCAGATACACCACCGGTGCGGCGCGGCCATCGCCACCGGTCGCTGGCAGGCGTACCACCCGCAGGCGCAGGCGCGGTCCGTTCGGATCGGCATGTCGGCGCGGCACCTCCAGGTAGCCCGCCTCGGCCGCGATCGTGCCGTGCTTCTGTGTCTCGAACGCATACGGGGTGAACACCAACGGCGCCGGCGCATCAGCTGCCAGCACGGGTGCCGCACCGACCAGGGTCAGGCAGAGCGCTGCCCAATGCGTGACCCGCAGGCACAGGCCGGGAGCAGGAGAACGGAACAGGGACATCGGGACGTTGGACATGATGGACTCCGGGTGGGAGGTAAGGGATTCGGGCGCCGAGTGATGGCGCATGCACCACGCCGCCAGCATTACCTTCCCCAAGGCAGCCGAGGACCGCCCGTCCGCCGAACAGCTCCAGGCGGGGGTCCAGTGACTCCGTGCACCCGATACGATGGGCGCATGCAGATGCCACGCACCCTGACCGCTCTCGCCGTCCTGATCATCGCGGTCGCCGCGTGGCTGCTGTTGGTCGCGCCTCCGCCGGGCGTGCGCTACTACGAAGCCCAGGAGATGGCACCCGCCACGCTGGGCGCTGACGGCGCATTCCCCACCGCTCCACCCAAGACACTGGCGTGGCAACCGGCCAACCAGCGCGAACTGGTGCAGTGGCGCGGCCCCTACTGGCTGCGCTGGCGCCTGCCTGCGCAGTCAGCACACCACGCGGCCGACCGTGCACTGCGCATCTCGGTGCGCGCCGCCAGCCAGCCCTTCTGGAATGGCCAGCCGTTGGCCGCCAATGGCACCGTCGGCCGCAACGCGGACGAAGAGCATCCGGGACAGGTGGACATCATCCGTGTGCTTCCGCCCTCTTCCTCCAGCGGCACCGACGCGCTGGTGCTGCTCGCCTCCAGCCATCATCAGTGGTTCAAGCTGCGGGGCGCGGATGCCTTCGTTGCGGTCGGGCCGGCCGCCTCGATCTACAGCCTCAACCTTGGACCGTGGCTGATCGCCGCGCTTGCCACGGGGGCGCTGGGTGCGGCCTGCCTCTACTTCCTCGCTGCACAGCGCGGCCGTCCACGGGTGCCGGGTGCGCGCCTGCTGCTCGCATTGGGTGTCGTCGGCCTTGCGTTGCCCATCGTCGAAGCATGGCGGCCGCTGGTCGGCTATGCCTATCCGTGGCACGGCCCACGACTGCTCATGCTGCTTCTGCTGCACCTCGCCGCGGCGATCCTGCTGCCGGCTTACCTGGCGCGTCGTTTCGGCGTCGCGGTGCCGAAGACAGCCCGCATCGCTTATCTCGCCACACTGCTGGCGCTGGCCGCCTTCGTGCCCAGCTTCGACGGCCGCGGTGCCGCACTGCTGCTGCTCAGCCTGCTGACCTCCGCCTACGTGCTGCTGCGCGCCCGCGGCGAGCCCGACGAGCGCTGGCCGATCCTGACCCTCGTAGTGGCCGGTGCACTCGCGGTGCCGCTCGCTGGCGGGATTTTCCTCGACGGCCCCTACTTCCTGTTCCTGGCCGTGCTGATGGGCTTCCTGCTGATCCGCCACGCCGCCCAGCTGCGTACGCTGGACCACCACAACGCGCAGCTGCGCGAAGAGCGCGCGCGCCTCTCGCTGCAGCTGTTGCAACGGGGCATCCAGCCGCATTGGCTCATGAACACCCTCACCGGCCTGCAGGAACTGATCGAACAGGCACCGATGCGCGCCGGCCGCCTGGTCGAATCCCTGGCCGAGCAGTTCGACCGCCTGCGCGATAGCAGCACCCGCCCCAGCGTGCCGCTGGAGGAAGAGCTGGCGCTGTGCCGCAACCACCTGGACATCGTCGGGCTCGCACTGGATCGCCACATCGGCTTTGAGGTCGAGGGCGAACACACGGGCCTGTGGCTGCCACCCGGCGTGCTGCATGCGCAGGTCGAGAATGCGCTCACCCATGCGGGGGCGGGGGCGTGTGCCGGGCATCCGTTCCGCCTGCGCATTCAACGCGAGGGCGACCGTTGGATGCTGGAACTGCGCAGTGCACGTGGCACTGCCCCACATCGCGGGCAAGGCACGGGCACCCGCTACATCGAGGCAAGCCTGGCCGCCACCTGCCCCGAGAGCTGGCGCTTTGAACAAGGTCCCGATGGCAACGACTGGTACGGCCGCATGGAGCTGACATGCGCATCCTGATCGTCGAGGACGAACTGCTGGTTCGCCAGCGGTTGCTGCGGATGTGCACCGAACTGGCTGGCAGCCGCGCCCGATTCGATGCCGTGGCCGACCTGGACGCCGCGGGTGACCGCCTGCAGCGCAGCGTGTATGACGGCCTGCTGCTGGATTTGAATCTGGGGGGCGAGGATGGCTTCGACCTGCTGAAGCGCGTGGTCGCTGGGCGATACCACTGCGTGGTGGTCTCCGCGCATCGGGAGCGGGCGCTGCAGGCGTTTGAGCATGGGGTGCTGGATTTCGTGCCGAAGCCCTTCTCACGCGAACGGCTGGGGCAGGCGCTGGAGCGGCTGCTGGATGTTGGGCGCTATCGGTCTGGCGCGGCGCGTTACCTGGGCATCTGGCATGCGCAGGGGACGGCGATGGTGGAGCTGGCCGATGTGCTTTGGATTCGTGCTGATGGGGATTACAGCGAGGTGCGGATGCGCGATGGACGCAGTGAGCTGCATGACAAGTCGCTGGCGAGTCTTACTGCCGTGCTACCGCCGGACTTTGTGCGTTGCCATCGGTCGTATCTGGTCAATCTGACGCATGTGCGGACGTTGCATGCGGCTTCGGGGAGCCGTTACTGGTTGGTGCTGAATGATGGGGCTGAGGTGCCGGTGGGGCGGGCGTTTGTTGAGGAAGTGCGTGGGGAGCTTGGGTCGCTATAGGCTCCTTGAGAGGATCGCTGCATAACTAATGTCCGCTTTCGGCCAGAAGCGGACGTCTGCAACGCCTGAATTAAGCCGCATAGCGAAGCGGCATCTGATTGAGTGAGTTGTGACGCCTCAGGTGTTAGAAATAGTTTTCTGGCCACAGGAATGCAGGTAAATATTGACGGATGAAAATTGCTTGTTGCTGATACCCGCGGGCCTCAAGCTCTCGAACAAAGTATGGCCACGGCGGAATATTGCTCTTATAGTCGCTCCCGGATGAGGTGCACATACCGCCACCTTGAGATGTCGAGAGCCCGCCATATTGAGAAGTCGAAAGCCCTCCGTATTGGGATGTCGACAAACCTCCGTACTGCGAAGTGGAAAGCCCGCCGTACTGTGATGTGGACAATCCGCCGTACTGAATGGTTGACATGCCACCATACTGCGATGTGGATAGACCGCCATACTGGGAGGTTGAAGCGCCGCCGTATTGCGAAGTTGACATGCCTCCGTATTGGCTAGTCGATAGCCCCCCACCCTGTGAAGTGCTTAGATTCCTGGGCCACACCCTCATACTTGGAATTTCCGGCCTACTCATTAGAGCTCCTTGGATATTTGGATGAAGCCTAACGTCAGAGTTAAGCGCTGGCGAAGCGATCAGCCCTGAACGACTTGCCAGCAACGGCTTTACGGATACAAAACCCCAACGACAATAGGGACAATGAGGAGGAGCGCCCCCACGAACAAGTAAATTACGGCAATTGTCAAAGGATGCGACGCATTTCTGGCTCCACCGATCAGCATTGCCATTGCCTTTTTAGGTTTAGCCTTAAGCATCACTTGTACTTCTGGCTGTGACACGTACACCCCAGCTGCAAGCCACAATGTCCCAATAAGGGTGGCAACGATACCGGAGATTTGGAAGGCAGCATCAGTTTTACTCCCTGAATGCCACCAAACAAAGGGCAGGAACATGGGTATTAAAAGAACAAGGGCGATCCGATTTATTGCATTTATCTTCATAGGTCCTAAATCCGGAATTAAGTCGACCGCGCGAAGCGGCGACTCGCTTAGATTATTTGTTAACCATCCGCCTTCGCCAACTGATTTCTATGGTGCGCTGAGCATTGGATACCCCGATAGACTCCATTTTAAAGCCGCGCGCCTCCAGTATGGCCATGGGCCACGTTGACTTCTGACATGATTTAAATCCCCCTACGATGAACAAAAAGGCAGAATACCCACTAGCCGGATCCCGGCGTCCGGCTATGCGAATTATCCATGGCGCGCCGTACTGTTAGCTACCCCCTGATACGGCTCGATCTTAGGGCAGTTGAGTTCGGTCAACAACCCAACGTAAAACCGACTCCAGCAGCTTGAAGAGTATGCACCGGGGCGAACCTCATCCTTGAGTCTATAGTGGATATTATCACCAGCCCCGGCCGACCCACCCTCTCCGGAGTCAGCTTTCGGCCAGGAGCGGACACTGAGGGCGCGGCGGCCCTCTACAGATTTCTCGAGGATTCTAGAAGACTCGACGAGCCATCCCAAATAAGATCATCGACTACTGACCGCTTGTTCTACTGTGAGATCACGAAGCCGGGCGACTAGCTCATCTTTCTTCGCCTCCAGCTCCGCGGTAGTCAAGCGTGGCCGCCAGAGCAGGTAAAGTTCTACAATACTCTGCCAATGAGGCATCGCGGCCTCAGATCTACTGCCAGCTATGACATCATAATTGCGCTCGACCCAGAAACAAAATGATCGGCCGATGTACTTGAATCCAAGAGCCTCATCCGCGACACCCGACGTAAAATTCGCCGACATCGACTCTAGCTGATTTAATGCTACAAGCCATTTCGTCAAAGCGAAGCGAGCTACGGAGTTCTTCCGGTGATCTTGCGGAATCGATTCCTTCGAGAAGTTCCCAATTGGGCCAACGTATGGCGTGAGGCCTTCAATCGATTTCCACTCATCAAAGTATGAACCGGACAGTGGCACAAACTTGGCGGCATAGGCATCAAGCGCATGAAGTGCAGCAGCTCTGGCCTCTCTAATATTTCTCGAATCTATGTCAGTCTTCATCAGTCGCAGCTGACGGAGTGACAACACGACGCCTATCAGCAAGCCGATACTCGCCAAGAAGTAAACCGCCTCAAGATATGGCCTTGCGTGCACGATAAAATTCAGCACACCCCCTCCCATTGTTGTTCGACTGAATCGCCGAGTTTTCCGCAGATACCTCGCCGCGACAGACAACTCTACGGAACACTGAGCCTCTCACGAGCATACACCGTCCGTCACACCAGTTGAGATTCCGAGGTGTTCTGGTCGTTAGCCGGTCTGGAATTCGACCCTGACGTCACTATGCAGCCTTTCCTGTGAAGCTCTAACAACGCTGCCATGGGCAATCGCTAGCATCAGACTGCAAGTCATTCCGCGCATTTTAATCACCCACCCCATCAATTCTCACTAACTGGTTCTCTCGCACATCAATTTTTCCTGCGTGATGAATTCGACGGCTGCGGGTGAAACCATAGGCGGGAAAGCAATCTATCCCCGCGGCTCCTTTGCCCACCAGGCGGTAAGCAGCGAGCGGCTGGCAGCATGTAACAACCTTGGGAGCGACTCCCACCAAGTGCCTGAATGCTTGCGAGCACCGCGGGAGGTCCGTTTGCGGCCAAGAGCCGACCATCCTGGCTCTTCAGCACGGACAGCTTCGGTGGAAGCAGTTGCTAACATTGCAAGCTACTCCTCCCTGGAAGGACGTCGCCCGCATGCCTTTCCTCCCGGCGTTTCGCCGAGTCGCAGCGCTGACGCTCGTGGCGTTGCCAGCCTGTCTGTGTTCTACGTTATCAGCGGCCGAGCCTGCTTCTGAGACCCGCGCCTTCATCCACCCCATCAACAATGCCGAAGGCGCCCCCTTGGTAGAACTGGGTAGCAACGGCCTGCTGCGCTATGCCTTGTACTCCGAACGCGGTAGCGATCACGCGCGCAACATCGTCCCGGACTTCTCCCGCGCCGGCTATCAGGGCGGCGGCGTCAGTCTGCCCACCCGCTCCAGCATTCGTGTTGTCGAGGTTCTTGAGCCAAACGCGGAGGGTGACGACTATCCCCGCATCCAGGCAGCCATCGACGCGGTCGCCGTCCGTGTCCAGGACAGCCGGGGCCTACGCGGCGCTGTTCTGCTGCGGCGCGGCCACTATAGATTGAGCAAGACGCTGAACATCCGGGCCAGCGGCGTGGTGTTGCGCGGTGAAGGTCGAGGTGCCGACGGCACGGTGATCCGCTCCGAAGTCAATGAGCGACAGGGCAAAATCCTTGAAGTGGGGAATAGCGAATCCGCGGTTCCCCGCGCCGCTCTGGACCCACGCCGGACCGCCATCACCATGGACTATGTGCCGGTGGGGGCGATACGGATCACGGTGAGGTCCGCAGCCGGCTATCGCGTGGGCGATACGGTATCGATCGCGAGGGAACCCAATGCCCGCTGGGTCGGCCCCGAGGGCATCGATACCGCACGATACCGATGGACGCCCAGCGAGTACGCTGTGTACAGCGAACGCGTCGTCACCGCCGTAGACCACGACACGATCACCTTGGATGCGCCGATCATGGATGCCATCGCGACGCGCTTCGGTGGCGGCAGCGTCTATCGCACGCATCCCATCCGTATCTCGCAGGTCGGCATCGAAGACCTCCGCCTTGAGGGTAACCCCGAGACCGGCACGGTCAACGGCACCGCCGATTCCGGCCCCTTTACCGCGCTCCGCTTGGGTGCAATCTACAACTCATGGGTTCGCGACGTGACCGTGCGTTATGTGTCGCATGGCTTCGTGACCCGCAACGGCGCGCAGTTCAATACCCTGCAGGACATTGCCTATCTCGACCCGAGGTATGGCGAAACCCAAGGCGCCCGCCGCTATGTGTTCCTTTACGAGGGCAACGCCGCCTTCAATCTGATCCAGCGCTGCTACAACCAGGGCGGCAGGCATACCTTCGTCATCGGCGCACGGGTGCCCGGTCCCAACGTGTTTCTGGACTGCCTCGCCGTAGGTGACAGCAATGACAGTGGTCCACATCATCGCTGGTCCACCGGCACGCTGTACGACAACACCAAGGGATACATGCTGCGGGCACAGAACCGCCGGTACAGCGGAACGGGGCATGGGTGGGCGGGCGCGCAGCAGATGTTCTGGAACACCGAGCACGACATCTACGTCATCCAGGCGCCGCCGTTCGCGATGAACTGGAGCGTGGGACAGGTGGGCGCTATTGCACCGGGGAAATTCCCGCCTGAGGAACCTGCGGGGATCGTGCAATCGATGGGCCAGGTGGTGACACCTCGCAGCCTGTATCTGCAGCAGTTACGTGATCGTCTGGGCGAACAGGCGGTGATCAACGTCACCACTGAAGCGCAACGTGACGGACGTATCTGGGACAGCCTGGCAGCTGGTGCGGGGGACTAGCGCTCGCACCAAAGAGATCGTCCTGAAGCGAGGGTTCGCTTCCGGCCAGAATCGGACATCCGCGACCTCTCCGACTCCCCCCTCAGCGAGTGGATGTTTTGGCTTCAGGCACAAACTGCATCGGCCGCTCGGGCCACGCGCATGCCTTGTTGAACCTGAACTCCAGATTCGGCGGTGCATGGCGAGGGGTGAATCCGTTTCGGAACCCGAGCCACATCAGCGCCGTGTCCAGCGGCTGTTCCTGCTCGAATTCCGCACGCACGAAGCATTGGCGATTCAGGTCGCCCACGGGCGCGATGTGCAACTGAGTGGGGCAGCCAGGCGCAGCTGCGTCGGCCACCTGGCGATCGATCTGCACCTGCATGGCGTCGAGCATTTCTCCAACGGTGAGCAGATACCAACCCGTCGTGTCGATCCGGATCTTGTGCATCGTTGCGAACTGACAGTGCAGGGAGGCGCGTAACACGGGATCTGTCTGCGCCTGCACTCTGTCCCACAGTCGCTCGAGGATGACGATCGAACACCCCTCTGGATCGTCCGTTCCGCAGGACGCGAGCAGGGCGTCGTTGCCACCCCACAAGCCGAACTGGTTGCGCACGCCTGTGCCGTACCCCATGTAGAGCTGGCTGATGACAGCGTCCTTTGGGTTCCGCCGCATCCAATCGACGTCATCGGCGGAAAGTTCGCCCAGAAGTCGATCGACGGCTTCATCAACCGTACCAGGCCAGGGTGTGCTCGCCGGCGCTTCAGGCGCGCGCGGCGCGCACGCGACCAGCCCCAGCGAAAGCAGCGTGATCGTCCAGATCAACGTCTTGCGCATGACTGGCCGGCCTCAGCGCGGGCGCTGGCGGCGCGCGTAGTCCACCAGGTCGCGCGGATAGACTCGATGGTCGATGGCGCTGTCGTCGATATCGTAGAGATACGCGATGGCGGCCGCCTCGAACGCCCAGTAGCCGACGAAGCGGCCATCGTCGCCCACATGGCTGTCATGCCAGGGCGCGTGCTCGAAGGCGGCGTACCAGCCCTCGCAGTAGGTGGCGAGCAGGGTACTGGCCTCTTCCGGTGTATCGGCGTAGATGGCCTGGACCAGCGGCGTGCAGTAGTCGTGGAACCACTCGTCGACATCATGCCGGTCCGGCAGCACGCGCATCAGCAGGTCTTCATACAGCGTATCGCTGGCGACGAAGTTGGCCTGGTCCATCAAGGCGGCCACGCGCGCCAGCAGGTCCGGACGCCCCAACAGGATGCACAGCGCGAACAGCTGCGTGCATTCCAGGTATTCATCCGGCCAGTGATCGATCGCAAACGGCGCAATCAGCGGTTGCTGCTCGTACTGGGCAAGCATCTGCTGCCGATGCTCCACGTGTTCCACCAGCGCTTCCAGCAGCGGCGGCAGCGACTCGACCGGGTGGCCGGCGGTGTAGGTGATGTACAGGTGCTCGGCAGCCAACCGCTGGAACCAGCGCGCGCGCAGCGAGCGTTCTTCCGTGTCCGAATCGGACTGGAAGCGGTGTTCCTGGGAAAAGGCGATCGTCGCTTGGCGGTCTTCCAGGAACTGCGCGTAGTGCTGGGCTTCAAGCGGGGCTTGGCGTGGCTGCATGGATCTTCCTTGACCGGGCATGTGCCCCGGGATCGCCGGGCGCCGCAAACAAAAAAGCCGACCAAACGGCCGGCTTCTTCATGTTGCAGCGTGGTGGGCGGTACAAGGTTCGAACTTGTGACCCTTGCCGTGTGAAGGCAATGCTCTACCGCTGAGCTAACCGCCCGATGCTGCTGAGCCGCTCATTATAGGGCGGCAAATTTCGACGTCAACGGTTTCACCGAAATTTCTTCACATCGTGTGCGTGGGCTTGTCCGCGGTCAGGATGCCGGCCAGCAGGGTCTCGATCCGGTGGCGGACGGTCTCCCCTTCGGCGCCGTCGGCCAGCTGTACGCCGATGCCTGCGGCACGGTTGCCCTGGGCCCCGGCGGGGGTCACCCAGATCACCTTGCCGGCCACCGGCAGGCGCTCGCTGGAGTCCGGCAGGGTGAGCAGCAGGAACACCTCATCGCCCAGGAAGTAGCGCTTGGGCGTGGGCACGAAGATGCCGCCGTTCTTCACGAACGGCATGTAGGCGCTGTACAGCGCGGCCTTGTCCTTGACGGCAAGGGACAGGATGCCCTGTCGGGCGTTGGTGGCGCTCATGCTCTATTCCCCTTGGCGTGCCGTTCGTTGACCTTTCCCCAGGCCAGCAGCAGCTCAACCACCGCTAGATCGGCGCGCACCGTGGTGCGCAGCAGGTCGCGGGTGCGGTTGGCGGCATCGAACCAGGCGGCCAGCTTGTGCAATCGATCGGGATCGGTCAAGCCACCGCCGGTGGCCTGGGCCAGGGCGAGATCGGCGGCGTGGCGCAGGCGCAGCGCGGCGTTGTCGTCGCCGGTCCAGCGCTGGGCCAGTTCGACCGCGCCGGAGCGGCCGGCGACGAGGGCTTCCAGGTCGGTGGCGACCTGGCGGCGCAGGGCCAGGCCATCCTCGCGCAGCCACTGGTCGGCCAGGCCGGGGTGACCACGGGCGGCGTCCAGTGCTTCGCGGGCGCTGGCTTCGCTGTGGCCCAGGGTCTGCAGCCAGGCGAGCGCTTCCTCGCGCGGCGGCAGCTTGAACTCCAGGCGCTGGCAGCGGCTGCGGATGGTGGCCGGCAGGCGCGCGGGGTCGGCGCTGATCAGCCACAGGTAGCGGCCGGGCTGCGGCTCTTCCAGGGTCTTGAGCAGGGCATTGCAGGCGGCGCGGTTGATGGCGTCGGCAGGATCGACGATCACCACCTGGGCCACGCCGTACTGCGGGGTCAGCGAGAGCTTCTGCGAGACCTCGCGGATCTGCTCGATCACGATCTCGGTGCGCAGCTTGTCGCCCGATTTGTTGGGGATGAACGAGATCCGCTGCAGGTCCGGGTGGGTGCCGGCGGCCAGCAGCTGGGCACTGCGCTTGGCCGCGGCCGGCTCGCCCTGCCCCAGCACGTGCTCGGCCAGCCGCAGCGCGACGCCGAGCTTGCCCAGGCCGGCCGGGCCGCAGAACAGCAGGCCATGGCCGAGGCGACCGGCGTCGAGCGCGGCCACGGTCTGGTCATAGGCGCGCTGCTGCCAGGGGGAAAAAGGTTCAGCCACGATCCGGCTCCTGTGCCAACCATGCATCCACGGCCGCCACCACCGCGCCGGCCACGCCGGCCTGGTCCTGGCCGGCGTCGATCAGGCGGTAACGTGCGGGGTCTTCGCTGGCACGCTGACGGAACACCGCGCGCACCCGCTGGAAGAAATCATCGTGCTCGCTCTCGATCCGGTCCGGCCACATGTCGCGGCCGTTGGCGCGCGCGCGGCCGACGGCTACGTCCACATCCAGCAGCAGGGTCAGGCCGGGCAGCAGGCCGACGGCGCGGCGCTCCAGATCCGCGATCCACGCCGGGTCCAGGCCGCGGCCACCGCCCTGGTAGGCGTAGCTGGAATCGGTGAAGCGGTCGCACAGCACATAGGCACCGCGCTGCAGCGCCGGGGCGATCACCTGGCGCACGTGCTGGGCGCGGGCGGCGAACACCAGCAGCAGCTCGGCCTCGGCCGAGAGCGGCTCGGCGGCGATCTCCTCGTCCGGCTTGAGCACCAGCGCGCGGATGCGCTCGGCCAGCGCGGTCCCGCCGGGCTCGCGGGTCAGCACCACCTCATGCCCGCGCGCCTGCAGGGCCTCGCGGATCGCGTTGATGGCGGTGGTCTTGCCGGCGCCCTCGCCCCCTTCCAGGCTGACGAAATGCGGGTGCCGGTGCAGCGCGGGACTCATCGGGGTGCGGCCTCTTGGGTACGTTTGCTGCGCAGCTGCTGCAGGTAGCGGGCAACGGCGGCGTTGTGGTCGGTGTAGTTGGCCGAGAAGATGTGCGCGCCACTGCCATCGCCGACCGCCACGAAGTACAGCGCATCGCCCTTGGCCGGCTGCGCGGCCGCATGCAGCGCATCGCGCCCGGGCATGGCGATCGGGGTCGGGGTCAGGCCGGCACGCGTGTACGTGTTGTACGGCGTATCGGTGGTGAGGTCGCGCTTGCGGATGTTGCCGTCGTAGCTGCTGCCGATGCCGTAGATCACGGTCGGGTCGGTCTGCAGGCGCATGCCGATCTTCAGGCGGCGCATGAACACCCCGGCGATCTGCGGACGCTCGCTGGGCAGTGCGGTTTCCTTCTCGATGATCGAGGCAAGGATCAGCAGCTCATACGGTGAGTTCAGCGGCAGATCGTCCACGCGGCTGTCCCACGCCGCGGTCAGTTCTTTTTCCATCGCGGCATGCGCGCGCTTGAGCACGTCGATGTCGCTGTCGCCGCGCTGGTAGACGTAGGTCTCGGGCAGGAAGCGGCCTTCCGGGTGTTCGCCGGGGAAACCAAGCGCCTTCATCAGCGCGGCATCGTCCAGCGCATCGGTGGTGTGCACCAGCGGATCGGCACGCTTGAGCGCGGCGCGCAGCTGGCGGATGTTCCAGCCTTCCACGATGGTGACGCGGTGCTGCAGGACGCGGCCCTGGCGCATGCGGGTCAGCAGCTCGCGCGGGGTCAGCGCGGGATCGAGCGCGTATTCACCGACCTTGAGCTTGCCGGCGGCGTCGAGCTGGCGTGCCAGCAGCTGCCACTGGGTGTCGCTGCCCTCGTCCACGCCGGCCTGGCGCAGCTTGCCGAGCACGGTGCTGAAGCCATCGCCCGAGGCGATCACCACGCTCTCCGCGCTGGGGGTGACCGGCGCATCGGCAAACGCGCCCTGGCGATGCCAGAACCATGCGCCCGCAGCCGCGACCAGCAGGGCCACCACCAGCAGCACGGCCAGTACGGCCAGACATCCGCGTTTCGCACCCGCCATGGTCACCTCGAATGAAATTCTTCGCCGCGCAGCATACCGCGCGGGTACTGCACACCGCCAAACGGCTCAGGCATCGCTGCCCAGCGCACGCAGCAGGCCGCGGGCCTTGGCACGGGTTTCGTCCAGTTCCCTGTCGGCGACCGAATCCACCACGATCCCGGCCCCGGTGCGGAAGCTGGCGGTGTCGGCGGCCACTTCGGCGGTGCGGATCAGGATGTTCAGGTCCAGGTCGCCATCGCGGTTCAGCCAGCCGAACGCGCCGGTGTAGGCACCGCGCGCGCTCTGTTCCAGCTCGGCGATGATCTGCATGCAGCGCACCTTGGGGCAGCCGGTGATGGTGCCGCCGGGGAAGGTCGCGGCGATCACCTGGCCGGGGCTCACGTCCTCGCGCAGGCGGCCTCGCACGTTGCTGACGATGTGGTGGACGTGGGCGTAGCTCTCCACGGTCATCAGCTCATCCACCTCCACGCTGCCCGGCGCGCAGATGCGGCCGAGGTCGTTGCGCTCGAGATCGATCAGCATCACGTGCTCGGCGCGCTCTTTGGGGTGGCCGACCAGCTCCTGGATGCGCGCGGCATCGTCATCGCCGGCGAAGCGCGGGCGGGTGCCGGCGATCGGGCGGGTCTGCACGTCATCGCCGTGCACCGAGACCAGGCGCTCGGGCGAGGAGCTGACCACCGCCCTGCCCTGCGCCATGAACAGGCCGGCGAACGGCGCGGGATTGGCCACGCGCAGCTGCGCGTACAGCGCCTGCGGCGAGAGCGTCCCGGCGAACTGCGCATTCCAGCGCCGCGAGAGATTCACCTGGAACACGTCACCCGCACGCAGGTAGTCGATCACCTTGCCGACGCCATCGGTAAAGCGCTGCGGCGCGTCCTCACCGATCGCGACCGGTGGCTGCCACGTCGGCAGCGGAGCCAACGTGGCGGCCGCGGCGAGGTCGTCCTGCAGGGTCTGCAGCAGCGCCGCCTGCCCGGTCTCGCAGACGGCGTGGAACTGGCCGAGCACGCGGTCATGCAGCACCGCTGCCGGGCAGCGCAGGGCCAGCGCGGCGGGCAGCCCATCGGCGCGTGCCGGCAAGGCCAGCACGTCCTCGATCTGGCCAGCCAGTTCGTAATCCAGCATCAGTGCCCAGCCACCACGGAACGGCAGCGTGGTTTCTTCGCGCGGCAGCCGCAGCGCGGCCCAGTGCGCGTCCAGTACGTCGAGGAAGCGGCCGTCATGGGCGACGCCGTCCGCATCGCGCACCACGCCGTCGGCGTGCAGTGCGAGCGCTTCACCGTTGCCCATCAGCAGCAGGTCCCAGCGGCCCTGGGCGGTGCCCGAGGCGGTGGACTCCATCAGCAGCGGGTAGCGCTGCGGGGCCAGGCGCTGCAGGGCCAGCAGGTCGGTGGTGGCGGGCAGCGGAAGCGTCTGGAACATGGCAGGACACCGGAAGGGCGCGCAGCGTGCGCGGGGGCCAGATACACCAAGGCCGCCATGATGGCGGCCCGGGTGGGAGGACACGGAACGGGCGGTCAGACGCGCTTGAACACCAGCGTGCCGTTGGTGCCGCCGAAGCCGAAGCCGTTGGACATCACCACATCGACCTTGGCCTCGCGTGCGGTGTTCGGCACGTAATCCAGGTCGCAGCCCTCGCCCGCTTCATGCAGGTTGATGGTCGGCGGAATGATGTTGTCGCGCAGCGCCAGCACCGAGAAGATCGCTTCCACGCCGCCGGCCGCGCCGAGCAGGTGGCCGGTCATCGACTTGGTGGAGCTGACCATCATCTTGTAGGCGTGGTCGCCGAACGCGGTCTTCATGGCCATCGTTTCACCCAGGTCGCCCAGCGGCGTGGAGGTGCCGTGCGCGTTGAGGTAACCGACCTGGTCCGGGGTCACGCCGGCGTCCTTCAACGCCATGGTCATGCAACGTGCCGCGCCTTCGCCGTTCTCGCTCGGGGCGGTCATGTGGTACGCGTCCGAGCTGGCGCCGAAACCGGCCAGTTCCGCATAGATGCGCGCGCCACGCGCCTTGGCGTGTTCGTACTCTTCAAGGATCAGGATGCCGGCACCGTCGCCGAGCACGAAGCCGTCGCGTTCCTTGTCCCACGGGCGCGAGGCTTCTGCCGGGGCATCGTTGCGGGTGCTCATCGCCTTCATCGCGCAGAAGCCGCCCAGGGCGGTCGGCGAGGAGCCGCGCTCGGCACCGCCGACCACCATCACGTCCGCATCGCCGTACTGGATCATGCGCATCGCGGTGCCGATCGAATGGTTCGAGGTCGCGCAGGCGGAGACCGCCGAGAACGACGGACCCTTCAGGCCGGTGATGATGCTCAGCTGGCCCGGGAGCATGTTGATGATGGTCTTGGGCACGTAGAAGGGCGAGATCTTCTTGCCCTCGTGGAAATCGATGGTCTGCTCTTCGATACCCAGCAGGCCGCCGATGCCCGCGCCCACGATGGCGCCGATGCGCTCGGCGTTGCCGTCGGTGATTTCCAGGCCCGAATCGTTCAAGGCCATGAAGGCGGCACCGAGGCCGTAATGAATGAACGGGTCCATCTTCTTGGCATCCTTGCCAGTGACCCGGAATTTGCCGAACTGTTCGTTGTCGGCGGTGATGTCGAAGTCCCTGACCTCACCTGCGATCTTGGTGGTGAAACGGTCCAGGTAGGACTGCGAAACGTTGGTCAGCGGACCGATGCCGGAACGGCCTTCGGTGATGCCCTTCCAACTGCTGGCCATATCATTGCCCAATGGCGAGACCATGCCCATGCCGGTAACGACGACGCGACGCTTCATTGCAGATTCTCCTGACCCGGATGTTGCGGGTATCACGCGGTATAACGCTCAAAAGCACAGGGCCGCAAGCGCGGCCCCATGGGTTTGCCGCACGCGGTCGCGGCAATCGCCACGGCCGCGCGCGAGCCGCCTGACATCAAGCCTTGACGTGGGCGTTGATGTAGTCGATCGCAGCCTGCACGGTGCTGATCTTTTCGGCTTCTTCGTCCGGGATTTCGCACTCGAACTCTTCTTCCAGCGCCATCACCAGTTCAACGGTGTCCAGCGAGTCAGCGCCCAGGTCATCGACGAACGATGCGCTGTTGGTGACTTCCTCTTCCTTGACGCCAAGCTGTTCGACGACGATTTTCTTGACGCGTTCTTCGATGGTGCTCATTGGATATCGCTCCAGATGGAGTAGTGGTTCAAAAATGACGCCATCCGGTGAGGGATGACCGTGGGATAGTGTAGTGGAAACCAGCGACACCTTGCATTGCAGCAAAACATCAAACGGATCAACCACTTGCGGCGCAATCCATGCGCCACATGCTTACGGCATGTACATGCCGCCGTTCACATGGAGGGTTTCGCCGGTGATGTAGCTGGCCGAAGGACCGGCCAGGAACGCCACCGCGTTGGCGATATCGGACGGCTCGCCGAGCCGCTCCAGGGCGATCGACTTGACCAGGCCGGTGCGCTGCTCTTCCGGCAGGGACTTGGTCATGTCGGTATCGATGAAGCCCGGCGCGACCACGTTGACGGTGATCCCGCGCGAGCCGATTTCCTTGGCCAGCGACTTGGAGAAGGCAATGATGCCGGCCTTGGCCGCGGCGTAGTTGGCCTGGCCGGCATTGCCGGTCACGCCGATCACCGAGGCGATGTTGATGATGCGGCCCTTGCGCGCCTTCATCATGCCGCGGATGACGGCCTTGGAGGTGCGGAAGACGCTGGTCAGGTTGGTGTCCAGGATCGCCTGCCAGTCTTCTTCCTTCATCCGCAGCAACAGGTTGTCGCGGGTGATGCCGGCGTTGTTGACCAGGATGCTGATGGCGCCGAATTCCTTGGCGATACCGTCGAGCACGGCCTCGAGCGCAGCGGCGTCGGTGACGTTCAGCGCGCGGCCGTGGCCACCCACGGCGGCCAAGCGTTCGCCGATGGCGGCGGCACCGGCGTCGGTGGTGGCGGTACCGATGACGGTCGCGCCCTGCGCGGCCAGTGCGTCGGCGATCGCGGCACCGATACCCCGGCTGGCGCCGGTGACCAGTGCGATTTCACCCTGAAGGGGCTTGCTCATCTCATTTCCTCAAACGGGACCGGTCCGGCCGGCCTGGCACGAAGCCATTCCAGCACGGACGCGATCGGAAGACATCAGGCAGCCCAGGTCTCGCGGGCCGTCTCGAAATCGGCGGGCGTGGACAGTGTGCGCGCGTCCAGCGATTTGTCGATGCGCTTGATCAATCCGCTCAGCACCTTGCCCGGGCCGCATTCGGCCACGCGGGTGACGCCACGGCCGGCCAGGGCCTGCACGCAGCCGGTCCACTGGACGGGCAGGTAGAGCTGCTGCACCAGCGCCTGGCGGATGGCGTCGACGCCGTCATGCACGCGGGCATCGACGTTCTGCACCACCGGCAGGGCCGGAGCGCGCCAGTCCAGGCCGGCCATGGTTTCCGCCAGGCGGTTGGCGGCTTCGCGCATCAGCGGGGTGTGCGAGGGCACGCTGACGGCGAGCTTGACGGCCTTGCGGACGCCCTTCTCGGCCAGCAGGGCCAGCGCGCGGTCCACGGCGGCAGCGTCGCCACCGATGACGATCTGGCCGGGCGAGTTGTAATTGGCGGGCACCACGACCTGGCTGCCGGCGGCCTGCTCGCAGACCTCCACGACCAGGGCGTCTTCGGCGCCGAGCACGGCGGCCATGGCGCCGACGCCGGTCGGGGCGGCTTCCTGCATCAGCTGCCCGCGCAGGCGCACGAGGTGTGCGCCGTCACGCAGGGTCAGCGCGCCGGCGGCCACCAGGGCGGTGTATTCGCCGAGGCTGTGGCCGGCCAGCACGGCCGGCTGGACGCCACCCACGGCGTTCCAGGCGCGCCATACGCCGATGCTGGCCGCGAGCAGGGCCGGCTGGGTGTATTCGGTGCGGTTGAGCATTTCCTCGGGACCGCCCTGCGACAGCGCCCACAGGTCGACACCGGCGCCGTCGGAGGCTTCGGTGAAGGCCTCGCGGATCTGCGGGTGCAGCTCGGCCAGTTCGGCCAGCATGCCCAGCGACTGCGAGCCCTGGCCCGGGAACACGAATGCGAGATTGGTATCGGTCACGCGATCATCCGCCTGCAAAAATCGAACGGCGAATGATAAAGGGGAACGTCGCCCTTCGTCTGTACTGCCGCGTATGTCGGGCCCTTCGTCAGGTGAACAGCTGGAGGATGTCCAGGTCGCCGTCGGTGAAGAAATCGAAGCAGAGGGCCACGACCATCAGCACGCCCAGCGTGGTGGCGCCGTGGACGATCAGGATGGAGTGGGCCAGCGCGCGGGCGGAGCGGCCCATCTTCAGGCTGGCGCGGGCCAGGCCCTGAAGGCGGCCGGTGACGTCGTGGGCATGCGCGAGGACCGGGGCTTCGGCGCCGTCCATGGCCTGGGCCATGAGGGCCTGGAGCTGCTGCGGACGGTCCTCGTAGTACTTGGCGACGCCGTAGCCGAACATCAGCCAGTCGCGGGCCTGGGCCTGGGCGAGGTCCATGACTTCCAGGGGGTCTTCCTCGAAATCGATGAAGCCGATGGCGCTGCCATCCCAGGTGAGGTTGCGCGGCAGGGGCTGGCCGAAATAGGCGCCCTTGCTGTGCGCCTGGGCGATCGCATGCATGGCCGCGGACACGAGGCGGTCGCGGCCGGCATCGTCGGCTTCGCGCAGGCAGGTGTTGAACGAGGAGCCGTTGTCGCCCAGCACCAGGGCCGCGTGGCCGCTGCCGATCACGCTGGGGACGTTGACGCCCTGGGCCTGCAGTTCGGACAGGCGGCGGGCTTCGGTTTCGCGCGCGGCGTCGCCGCCACGGTGCGGCGGCGGGCGCAGAGCATCGAGCTGGAAGCGGCGGGCGATGAAGTTCAGCAGGCCCAGCGCGACCACGCGGCTTCCTTCGCCGTACTGCTTCAGCCAGGCGCGCTGCCCTTCAATGACGATGGGCTCAACCATGACAGTTCTCCTGAAATGCATACGGCCCCGTAATGGGGCCGTAACGACAGCGTCACGTTGTCGTAACTGACGCTATCAATAGCGCAGCAGAGCAGAACCCCACGTGAAGCCGCCGCCGAAAGCTTCCAGCAGCAGCAGCTGGCCACGCTCGACGCGGCCGGAGCGGACCGCGTGGTCCAGCGCCATCGGCACCGAGGCCGAGGAGGTGTTGCCGTGCTTGTCCACCGTCACCACGACCTGGTCCATGGACATGTCCAGGCGCTTGGCGGTGGCTTCGATGATGCGCAGGTTGGCCTGGTGCGGGATCAGCCAGTCCAGGTCGTCCTTGGTCAGCGCGTTGGCTTCCAGGGTTTCGTCGACGACCGAGTCCAGCGCCTTGACGGCGTACTTGAAGACGTCGTTGCCCTTCATCAGGATCGCGCCGCGGGCATTCTCGCCCTCGCCGAAGCCGGCCGAGACGCCGACCGGGTTCCACAGCAGCTCTTTCTTGCTGCCATCCGAATGCAGGTGGGTGCTGAGGATGCCGGTGTCTTCGTCGGCCTTGAGCACGACGGCGCCCGCGCCATCGCCGAACAGCACGCAGGTGGTGCGCTCGGTCCAGTCGACGATACGGGTCAGGGTTTCCGCACCGATGACCAGCACGTGGCGTGCATCACCGGAGCGGATGAATTTGTCGGCCACGCTCAACGCGAACACGAAGCCCGAACAGGCGGCGTTGACGTCGAAGGCGGGGCAGCCGGTCGCACCGAGCTTGGCCTGGATCAGGCACGCGGTGGACGGGAAAATCAGGTCAGGCGTGGTGGTACCCACCACGATCATGTCGAGCTGCGAAGCGTCGATACCGGCCGCTTCAAGCGCACGTACCGCGGCGTGGTAGCCGAGGTCGCTGGTGGTCTCGCCTTCGGCCGCAATGTGCCGTTCGCGGATACCAGTGCGCGATTGAATCCACTCATCGCTGGTGTCGACCATTTTCTCCAGATCCTGGTTGGTCAACACTTTTTCGGGCAAATAACTACCAGTGCCCGCGATCCTCGAGTAGATCCGCTTGCTCATTACATGTCCTGTAGCACGATCACCAAACGTGGTGATCGGGAAGAATGGGGTAAAGGCCGCCGCCCGACCGGGCAGCGGCCTTCACAAATCAATCTTCTTCGACGGCCGAGTTCGACTTGGTCGTGATCACCTTCTTGCCGCGGTAGAAACCGTCAGCGGTGATGTGGTGACGCAGATGCACTTCACCGGTGGTCGGATCGGTGGACAGCTGCTTGGCGCTCAGGGCGTCATGCGCACGGCGCATACCGCGGCGGGACGGGGTGACACGGGATTTCTGCACAGCCATGGGATTGCTCCAAACTCGGTTCGTTTTGCTTCGTCGTATCGTCGCGCAGGACGCCAGCGCCCAGCACAGTTTTCGCTTTCGCCGCAGCCGCCGACGACAATCCGGCTGCTATTGTTTTTTCAGTGCCGCCAATGCCGCGAACGGATTGGCCTTGCTGATTTCTTCTTCGGTCGGTGCCCAGTCCTTGTCCACGGCCTCACCATCGGGAGACAGCGGCACGACGGGCACGGCCAGGACGAGTTCGTCCTCGACCAGTTCCAGCGGTCGCAGCATGCCGTCTTCCGGCACCAGCCACGGTTCCCAGCCTTCCGGCAGCGAGGACTCTTCCTCTTCGCTGCGGATCAGGCCGAGCCGCTGCACCATCGAAACCGGCAACAGGAAACGCTGCAGGCTGCGCTGACAGATCAGCGGCAGCGCGGTGTCGATGGACAGTTCAACATAGGATACCTGCAGGATGTCGTCGTGCGCGAATTCCAGTGCATAGGTGCACGTTCCTTCGGTATCGGCGACAAGGCCCTGGAGGCGGGTCAATTGCGCTAGATCCACCTGGCCGTCGAAGCACCTGCGTGCTGCGACCATCCGCCAAGCATCCAGCATTTCGGGCACGTTTGCGGACATAAGCCGCTGAATGTTAAGGATCGTCCGGGCTGCTGTCAAATACCTGCGCAGTCAGGTTGCCGATCCCCGCCCGAAGGGCCCAGACTGCCGACCTTCCGTGCCCGGTATTGTCGCATGACCCCACTGCTGCTTGCCTCCACTTCCCGCTACCGCCGCGACCTGCTGGAGCGGCTCGGCCTGCCCCTGGAGACCGCCCGCCCCGAGGTGGATGAGACGCCCGCCCCCGGCGAGGCCCCACGCGCCGTGGCGGTGCGCCTGGCGCGGGCCAAGGCCGAGGCCGTGGCCCGGACCCACCCCGGCCGCTGGGTGATCGGCTCGGACCAGGTCGCGGAACTGAACGGCGCCCCGCTGGGCAAGCCGGGTACGGTCGACGCGGCCCATGCACAGCTGGCCGCGATGTCCGGGCAGGTGGTGGAGTTCCACACCGCAGTGAGCCTGGTGCGCGATGGCGAGGCGCTGGAGACCTGTGACCTGACCCGGGTCCACTTCCGGGCCCTGGGCGCGGCCGAGATCGCCCGCTACGTGGCCGCCGAGCAGCCGCTGGACTGCGCCGGCAGCTTCAAGTGCGAGGGCCTGGGCATCACCTTGTTCGAGGCGATCGAGAACCGCGACCCGACCGCCCTGATCGGGTTGCCGTTGATCGCGCTGAGCCAGCTGCTGCGCCAGGCCGGCTACACCCTGCCCTGAGCCTCAGCGCAGCTGCAGCGCCTGCAGGCAGCCCGCATCGAGGTCGCCGGTCGCCCAGCCGACCCAGCGCCCGGCCACGGGCATGGCCAGGCCCACCGGCCGTCCCGCACAGTGCAGGACCAGCCGCGGCGCCCTGCTCTGCGCAGTGAAGTCGATGCGCCACGCCGTGCCACCGAGCGTGTTGCGCACGGCCACCAGGGACACATCGCGGATCGGGACGGCCACGGCCGTTGACGCCGTTCGCTCTCCCTGCAGATGAAGGGTTTCCGGCCAGGCGAACATCGCGCTGCCGTGCGCACGCAGGCTGGGCAGCGCGGCCTGCACTTCGGCGGGCACGCTCTCGCCATGGGTCTGGTCCGGATCGACCACGCCGGCCGCCGCGGCCGTGGCGGTCATGCTGGCCACGCGCTGCATGCTGGCGCCCAGGTAGGCCATCCATGCCGTACTCGGCAGGGCCGCCACGGCCAGCAGCAGCGCCGCCCAAGCCACCACGCGGGGACGGCGCGGGCCGACGCGCACGAGCGTCCACAGCAGCAGGCCGGACCAGAACAGCCACGACCAGGGCACATAGCGCGGCGCGGCCAACTGGGCGGGGAAGTCGGCGAAATAGGACCAGCGGCTGAGGGCGACCAGGCCCCCCACGGCGAGGCCGAACCAGGCCATCGCCAGCGCGACGGATTCCCCTGCCCCGGCGCCGCGCCCGCGCTGCCCGCTGCGCCAGGTCATGCCAAGCAGGCCGACCACGCCGACCGCGCCGATCAGCAGATGCGGCCAGCGCGAGGTCATGACCGGTCCGAACAGCGACTGGTACGCGCTCGCCACGGCATGCACCGCACTGCGCACCGGCGCGAACGGCAGCTGCTGGGCCGCCGCCGGATCCAGTGCCGGCCACGCCAGATAGATGAAGGGCGAGGCGAGCCAGCGCAGCAGCACGTCCAGTTGTGCCAACGGCATCAACCCCATCTGCGAAGGCATGCCCGTGCGCCCCATGCCCAGGTGCAGGCCGACGGCCACGAACAGCCCGGCGATCAAGGGCAGCCAGTGCGACACCGGTGCACGACGCACCGCCAGCACCGCGGCCAGCCCGACGAACACCGCCACGCCACTGCCGAAGGAGAACGTCGCCGCCACGCCACACACGGCGGCCAGCACCGCACCGCGGCGATCCCCACGCAGCAGCAGGGCGACACCGGCCATCAGCGCGACGGTGATCAGGTAGGCATGCACGGACTCGTTGCCATGGGTCAGCGCGCGCTGGCTGCCCAGCCAGAAGATCGACAACACGCCGACCAGGGTTGCCGCGGCGCGCACCGACGGCGCCAGCGCATCGGCCTTGAGGATGCGGCCCAGCAGCCACACCGTCGCCAGCGCCAACACCATGCCGGTGCCGATCTGCAGCCATTGATTGCCGTGCAGCCAGCACAGCTCGGCGTAGCGCACCAGGTTCGGCAGGATTTCGCGGTGACCGTTGTCCGATACCAGCACGTTGGACGGCCAGGGCATTTCCAGCAGCTTCTGGGTGAAGCGCCACGGATCGGCGTACAGCACGCGCGGCGAGAGCCAGGCCATGGCCGCGAGGCCCACCCCGACGACGGCCGCCACCGCGCACCACAGCAGGCGCGTCAGCACGGGCGACACCTTCGCGGCAGGCGCGTGGGCAGCAGACAAGGGGGCAGATTCCTGCGGCGCATTGCGCATGAGGGTGTCATCCATGGAAGAGCACGTGCGCTCAGCGCGCGGGGACGGTGAAGGCCTGTTCCTGCCACTGCTCCACGCTGCCGTCCTTGCCGTGCAGCGTCATGCCCAGCCAGTGGCGGCCCGGCGCGAGGTGGTTGGTCTTCAGCGTGGCATCGAAGGCCACGTTGGGGTGCTGCGGATCGGTGGAAATCTTCCAGGCACCGGTGATGTCATACGCGCGCCCATAGACCGCATCGCCGACCGGCATGCCATCGATCAGCAGCTCGACCCGGTCGATGCCGACGCCATCCTTGAAGGCCCAGCCACGCACCTCGAGTGGGTCGCCGACTGCGGCGCCGGGCTGCGGCGTATCCACCCAGGCCATCGCCGGGGTCACGCACGGCCCTTCGGCGCGCTCGGCCGGCAGCCTGAAAAGCAGGAAGCGCTGATAGCCGTGATCGTTGCTGACCACGCGCGGCGGTGGCAGCGGCCCCACCTGCTCGCAGACCGCGTGGTAACGCTCCAGCAGATCGCGATAGCGTTGATCGCTGGGCGAGAGCACCAGCAGCATCGGCGTATCGCGCTGGCCGTCGTGCAGCAACCCCCACAGGCCCAGCTGTGCGCTGCGGCCATGCTTGTCGTTCAACGGATGGCGCAGCACCTCGATCGAGGGATCGCGCAGCTGGAACCCAAGTTCCGCGCCGACCTTGAAGTTGCCGGCCAGCACGCGCGTACCGGGCGGCATGCGTTTCAGTTCTTCGCGTACTGCGCCGGCCAGCGGTTCCCAGCCGGCGAAGTTGCGCGGGTAATACTTGTAGCCCGCCAGCTGCTCGCGCACGCTCGGAATGGAGACCATCAGGTAGTAGCCGAAGGCCAGGGCGAGCCCGGCACCAGCCAACCACCAGCCGGTGCGGCGCAGCCAGCGCGGCCAGCCGTTGAGCACCACCGGCACCGCGATCAGCAGCGCGAGGTAACCCGGCAGCGGCCAGTGGAAACTGATGCGCTCCACATCGGTGAAGAAGCCCAGGCCGAAGATGGACAGCGTCGATACCGCGCCGATCAGGCCGAAGTAACGCCACTGCGCGCGCGCGCCACCGCCCGAGCGGGTACCGGCCAGGGCCACCTTCCACATCGCGATGCACAGGATCGGGGTGACCAGCATCGGCTGGATCACCAGGAACCACAGCCCGCTCCATTCGAACGCCCACGGGTGGCGCTCGACCACCTGGAATTTCAGGCCCGCATCATGGTTGTCGGCATTCCACGACAGCAGCGGCAACCACGCCAGCACGCCCACGGCCAATGCGACCCACACGCGCGGATCGCGCAGCATGCGCCGGCCCTGCGGCAGCACCAGCAGCGCGATGAAGCCGACCACGATCACGCCGATGAAGCGGTAATGGCTGAGCGCGCCGATCGCCAGGCCAGCGGCCAGCTTCACTGCCGCCGCCGCATCGACACTGCGCAGCAGGCGCGCGCCGGCATCCAGGCACAGCACCGCGGCCAGCGCCATCGGCACATCCGGCACGGCCAGCATGCCCAGCGTGGCCGACAGCGGCATCAACAGCGTCAGGCTGCCGGCCTGCCAGCCGGCCACCGCGCCGAACCAGCGCGTGGCGATCCGCGAGACCAGCCATGGCAGCCACGCACCGATCGCCAGGAACGGCAGGCGCAGCGCGAGCACATGGTTGCCGCCCACTTCCACGCCCAGGCGTGCCAGCCATGCGGTCAGCCCGGGCAGGTCCGAATAGGCCGCGGCCAGGTGCTGGCCTTCCTGCCAATAGAAAGCTTCGTCCACGAACAAGGGCAGACGTGCGGCCACCACCAATTTGACGGCGGTGACCAGCGTCCACAACAACAGGAATATGGTGCGTGCGCGTTGTTCGCCCTGCATTGCTCTATAGAATCAGTGGAATCATCGAATCGAGACGGACATGGATCATTCGCCCCCCGTGCCAGCCATGCTAACCGATGTACTGCGACAGTCCCTTCGCGCCGCCCAGGATCAGGTCAACGGGCTGGTGCTGGGCAAGGCGCAGGAGGTGCGGCTGGCCTTCGTGGCGCTGCTCTCCGGTGGCCATCTGCTGATCGAGGACCTGCCCGGGCTGGGCAAGACCACCCTCGCCCATGCCATGGCCTCCAGCCTCGGGCTGGGCTTCCAGCGGGTGCAGTTCACCTCCGACCTGCTGCCTGCCGATGTGCTCGGCGTCTCGGTGTACGACGCCGGCAGCCGCCAGTTCCAGTTCCACCCCGGCCCGGTCTTCACCCATGTGCTGCTGGCCGACGAGATCAACCGCGCGCCACCGCGCACCCAGAGCGCACTGCTGGAAGCGATGGCCGAGCAGCAGGTGACCCTGGATGGCGTGACCCATCCGCTGCCGGATCCGTTCTTCGTCATTGCCACCCAGAACCCGGTCGACCTGTCCGGCACCTTCCCGCTGCCGGACTCCCAGCTGGACCGCTTCCTGCTGCGGCTGGCGCTGGGCTACCCCAATCCGGAATCCGAGCGCGAGCTGCTGCGCGGCACCGATCGCCGTCATCTGATCGCGCAGACGACCCCGCGCCTGAGCGAGATCGAGGTGCGCACGCTGCGCGAGGCGGTCGGCCAGGTACATGCCAGCGAAGCCCTGATCACCTACGTGCAGGCCCTGCTCGCGCGCAGTCGCCAGCACGCCGGGGTGCGCGTCGGCCTGTCGCCGCGCGCCGGCCTGGCGCTGCTGCGCGCGGCGAAGGCGCATGCGCTGCTGCTGGGCCGCGCGCACGTGGTGCCCGAAGACGTGCAGACGCTGTTCGTCGCGGTGGCCGGGCATCGCCTGGTGCCGGAGGCCGAAGCCGGCAACGGGCCCGCGCTGGCCCGCGCCATCCTCCAGACCGTGCAGGTCGACTGAGATGCGCCGCGGCTGGGGAGCCCGCTGGCAGCAACTGCAACACCTGGCGCGGCCGCGCCGACCGGAGCACCTGCCGTGCCGGTTCGACCGGCGCCGCATCTATGTGCTGCCGACGCGCTTCGGCCTGTTCGTCGCCGCACTGCTATCGGCGATGCTGATCGGCGCACTGAACTACAACAACAACCCGGCCCTGCTGCTGGCGCTGCTGCTGGCCACCGTCAGCATCGCCAGTGCGATCAGCGCGCACCTGCAGCTGTCCGGCCTGCAGGTGGATGCGGTCTCGGCCGAACCGGTCACCGCGGGCGCGCCGTTGCGGCTGCGCATCAGCCTGTCCCGCGCCGATACCCGTGCCCGCCGCGGACTGCATGTGGAGCACGCCGGCGTCGGCGCGTTCGGGCACCTGGTCGACAGTGACCAGATCGAAGTCGATCTCGATCTGCCCACCCACCAGCGCGGCTGGTTCGACCTGGACCGGATCCGCCTCGCCACCACCCAACCGCTCGGCCTGGTGCGGGCGTGGTCGTGGGTGTGGCCGGAGACGCCCCTGCTGGTCTATGCCGCACCGGAATCGCACGCCCCCGCACTGCCCGAGAGCGGCGGCGATCCGCTGCATACCCGCGTGCACGCCAGCGGCGACGAGCTGCATCAGCTGCGCCCCTATCGCGCCGGCGACCCCACCCGCAGCATCGCGTGGAAGCACTCGGCGCGGCGCGACACCCTGCTGGTGCGCGAGTACGAAAAACCGGTCGGGGTGGAGATCGTGCTGGACTGGTGGCGACTGGCGCCACTGGGCACCGAAGCACGGATCGCGCGGATGGCGCGCTGGGTCGACCTGGCCGAACGCGAAGGCCGCCGTTACACGCTCAAGCTGCCGGGCCAACCGGTGCTCGGCCCCGGCAACGGCAGCGCCCATCACCATCTGTGCCAGCGCGCGTTGGCGCTGTTGCCCCATGACTGACACGCCCGCCTCCCTGCTGAGCCCCGGGGCGCGCGCCTGGACGCTGGCCAGCGCGGCGCTGGGCCTGGTGCCGCTGCTGCTGCAGCTGCCCACCGTGCTGGCCGTCGTCATCGCCGGTGTCGCCCTGCTCACCGCCGCCGCCTCACGCCAGCGCCTGCTGCCGGGCGCGCTGCGCCTGCTGCTGGTGCTGGGCATGCTCGCCGCCATCTACTGGCAGATGGGCCCGCGCCCCGGCCGCGACACCGGCTGCGCGCTGCTGGCAGCCATGCTCGCGCTGAAATCCAGCGAGCTGCGCAGCCTGCGCGATGCCCGCAGCCTGGTCGGCTTCGGCTTGTTCGGCCCGTTCGCTGCGTTCCTGCTCGACCAAGGGCCGCTGACCATGGCGCTGGCGGTGATGGCCGGCCTGGTCGCCCTGCTCGCCCTGCAGCGGCTGGCACACCTGGAGGGCCAGGCACCGCCGGCGCCGCTCAAGCGCCAACTGCGCGGCATCGGCCGGCTGGTCCTGCTCGGCCTGCCGCTGGCGCTGGCCGGCTTCTGGCTGTTCCCGCGGTTGAGTGAACCGCTGTGGGGCATCCCGGACCGCGCGGTCGGCAAGCCCGGCCTGTCGGACACGATGGAGCCCGGACAGTGGCTGGACCTGATGGCCGATGACACCCCGGCGCTGCGCGTGCAGTTCTTCGGTGCGATCCCGGCGCCGCAGCAGCGGTACTGGCGCGGCCCGGTATTGACCCGTTTCGATGGCCAGCGCTGGGAACAGGACACGCGGCAGAGCGAACGCGCGCCCGCCGCGGTGACCCGTGCCGCCACCCAGTGGGAGTACCAGATCGATTACGAGCCGACCGACCGCCGCCAGCTGGTCGCGCTGGACCTGCCGCTGCAGGCGCCGCCGGGCAGCGAGCTGGATGCCAACCACAGCCTGCGCAGTCGCGCGCCGTTGAACGCATTGACCCGCTGGCGGCTGACCTCCGCGCCGGCCGTGACCTATACCGAAGCGTTGACGCCGTACGAGCGCCGGCTGACGCTGCAGCTGCCCACCGGCGTGAACCCGCGCACGGCCGTGCTGGCCCGCCAATGGCGACAGGAGGCCGGCAGCAACGATGCGGTGATCGTGCAGCGCGCGCTCGACTGGGTCCGGGCGAGCTTCGTCTACACCCTGGATACGCCCGAGCCGGGCCGCGATGGCGTGGACGAATTCCTGTTCGACCAGCAGGCCGGCTTCTGCCAGCACTTCAGCTCTTCCTTCGTCGTGTTGATGCGCAACGCCGGCATCCCCGCGCGGGTGGTGACCGGCTTCGCTGGCGGCACGCGCAATCCCTACGGTGACTACTGGGTGCTGCGCCGGATGGACGCGCACGCCTGGGCCGAAGTGTGGCTGCCCGGCCGTGGCTGGGTGCGGGTCGACCCGACCGCCGCCGTGGCGCCCGAACGCGTCTACGACACGATCGACGACCGCCTGGCCGCCGGCGCAGCCGACGCCATGTTCGACAGCCGCTGGCTGCAGATCGGACAGATGGGCGATTGGCTGCGCCGGGGCTGGAACGACCTGGTTCTGTCCTTCGACGCCAACCGCCAGCAGCAGCTTCTTGAACCGTTTGGTTTCAAACGGCTGGATCCGAGCCAACTGGTCGGGATTTTCATCGTCTTCGCGCTGACCGCGCTAGGCTGGATGGCATGGCTGCTGGCCCGGGGCGAACGCGAGCGCGACCCGCTGTTGCGGGCCTGGCATCGGCTGGGACGCCGTTACGCACGCTATGGGCTGTCCCGCGCCAGCGCCGAACCCGCTGGCGAGTGGGCGCGCCGGGTGGACCGGCAGCGACCCGATCCTGCGCTGCTGTCGCTCAGCGCGCGTTTCGTCCAGGCGCGCTACGCTGGCGCTGACGTCGACCTCACTTCATTATTGCGCGACCTGCGCAGGCATCGCCCGACCTCCGGAGCATCCCCATGAAGATTCAAATCCTGCTTCCCCTTGCTGCCTCTCTGGCACTGGCTGCCTGCGCCACCGCGCCGAAGCCGTTGCAGGGGCAGTTCAGTATGGTCAGCCCGCGCGACGCGGTTCCCACCCAGCAGGTGGGCACCCCGGTACGTTGGGGTGGTCGCATCATCGAAACCAATCCGGGCCAGGGCCAGACCTGCTTCCAGATGATCTCGCGCCCGCTCAACGGCAGCGGCCGCCCGAGCACCACCTCGGCCGACGCCAGTGACGGCCGCTTCATCGCCTGCCGCGCCGGCTTCTACGATCCGGCGGTGTTCGAGCCGGGCCGCGACGTGACCTTCATCGGAAAGATCGGCGGCTACGAGAACACCCGCATCGGCGAATACGACTACCGCCTGCCGAAGCTGGACGCCGACGTCATCTATCTGTGGCCGGAACAGCGCCAGGTCGATGTGGTGCCCGCCTACCCGTACGGCCCGTGGGGCCCGGGCTGGGGTCCGGGCTGGGGCTACCGCGGCTGGGGCTGGTGGTAACACGCTGACGCAGAAACGCCGCCCTCGGGCGGCGTTTTTGTTTGCGCCTGGCCGGCTCAGCCGTTCGGCGTACCGAAGTGACCCAACTGCGCGCCGGCCAGCAGGTGCAGGTGGATATGGAACACGGTCTGCCCGGCATGCTCGCGGCAGTTCATGACGATGCGGTAGCCGTCCTGCGCGAAACCTTCGCGGCGCGCGTATTCGGCGGCGGCCATGGCCAGCTTGCCGATCAGGTGCGCCTGGTCCGGCCGCACATCATCCAGGGTCGGGATCGCCTCGTGCTTCGGAATGAACAACACGTGCACCGGCGCCTGCGGCGCGATGTCCTTGAAGCCGAGCACCTCCTCGTCTTCGTAGACGATGGTGGCCGGAATTTCGCGGCGGATGATCTTGCCGAACAGGGTGTCGTGGCTCATGAGGGCACCTCGTGGAACAGGGCCTTGGAGAGTAGCGCGGATGCGCGTCCGGTTTCGATCATTGCCGCGCGCTGCGCGGCGTCACTCCTGGACTTCGGTCCGCGTGCCGAACGCGTGCGACAGCGTGCCGCGATCCACGTATTCCAGCTCGCCGCCCAGCGGCAGGCCCTGCGCCAGGCGGCTCGGCCGCACCTTGTAGCCGCGCGCCATCTGCGCGAGGTAATGCGCGGTGGCTTCGCCTTCGACGGTGGCGCTGGTGGCGATGATCAACTCGTTGACCTCGCCCTGCTTCAGGCGCGCCTCCAGCTGATCCAGGCCCAGTTCGCGCGGGCCGATGCCGTCCAGCGGCGACAGCCGCCCCTGCAGCACGAAGTACACCCCGCGGTAGCCGGTGGCCGTTTCGATCGCCAAGCGATCCGCGGGTGATTCCACCGCACACAGCTGCTGGCGCTCGCGACTGCCGTTGGCGCAGACCACACAGATCTCGGTCTCGCTGAAATCCCGGCACTGTTCGCAGTGCCCGATCCGCTCGATCGCCTTGGCCAACACCTCGGCCAGCTTCTGGCCGCCCTCGCGCTCGCGCTCGAGCACGTGATACGCCATGCGCTGGGCAGTCTTCTGGCCCACGCCCGGCAACACGCGGAAGGCCTCGATCAATTGTTCGAGCAGGGGCAGGCTCATGGCGGATCGCTCATCTCAGAAACAAGCGCGCGAAGCCCGGAGGCTTCGCGGCGCGGTCACCACGGTCGCGCCAGGCAGACACCCGGCGCAGGCGGTGGGTCAGAACGGCAGCTTCATGCCCGGGGGCAGCTGCATGCCGGCGGTCGCCGAACCCATGCGGTTCTTCGACTCGGCATCGATCTTGTTGGAGGCATCGTTGAACGCGGCGGCCACCAGGTCTTCGGTCATTTCCGCATCGGACAGCACCGACGGATCGATGCGCACCTTGCGGCATTCCTTGGTGCCGGTCAGGGTCACGCTGACCATGCCGCCGCCGGCGCTGCCGGTCACTTCCAGCTTGGCGAGGTCTTCCTGGGCCTTCTGCAGGTTTTCCTGCATCTTCTGGGCCTGCTGCATCAGTTGGGCGATATTGCCGCGCATGGGTCTTTACTCTTCAAAAGGACGAATGGAATCGGCGACGACCCGGGCACCGTGTTGCTGGACCAGCAACTGCACCGACGGATCGGCCATGAAAGCGGCTTCCGCCGCCGTTTGGCGTTCGCCACGCTGGCGGTCAGCGCGCTGATGCAGGGTCTCGGCACCGGCTGCACCGGTATCGATCACCAGGCGCGGGGCCTGCCCCAGGGGGCCGGTCAACGCCGCGATCAGCGCCGCCTGCGAGCGGTCCGAACTCAAGTACTCAAATCCGGGCGAAATCGCCAGTTTCAAGACGCCGTGCTGGTAGCTGATGAACGCCGAGTGCGCGGCCAGCTGCTTGGACGGGCCATTGAGCTGGCTACCGGCGACCAGTTCCAGCCACGCATCGGCGGTCAGGTCGCCCTGTGCGTCCGAGGGCGCGGTCTCCGGCGCCGAGGGTGCGATGGCGATGCCCTCCGGGCGGGCCACCGGGGCGGCGGCTTCCCGTACAGGCGCGGGAGCAGGAGGTGCCACGGTCCGCTCGGACGGCGCTTCCCACGGGGCGACCATGGCCGCATCCGGGGTGGCCATTTCAGCGGCCAGCGCTTCGTCGCGATCAGCCGCGTCGCTTTCACGGTGCCACGGCGGCAGGTCGTCGTCGGCCGCGGGAGCGACGACGGCGGGCTTGGCCGGTTTCACCGGTTCGGCGGCTGCCGGGGCCGGGGCAGGTTTCCTGGGTGCCGGCGCCATGGGCGCCTCGGGCGCCGCGGAGACCGGGGCAACGACGGGGGCCACAGCGGCCGCATGAGCGACGGGGGCGCTGGCCTTGGTCGGCGCTGCGGCTGGAGCCGGAGCAGCGCTCGCTGACGCAGCGGCCATGCCGGTGCCCTGGCCGCTGGGCTGGCCACCACTGTTCACTTCGGTGCCGGTGCCCGGATCGCGGGGCACCGGCGGTACGGCGGCGGCCGGACGGAACGCCAGCATGCGCAGCACGGCCATCTCGAACCCGGCACGCGGGCTCGGGGCCAGGTGCAGGTCACGACGACCGCCCAAGGCCATCTGATACCAGAGCTGGACCACTTCCGGGCGCAGGCGCTGGGCGAAGGCCTCGGCATCGATCCCCTCGCCTGCCGTCGCGGCGCCCGGCACCAGCTGCTGCACCTGGATCCGGTGCAGGGCTTCGGCCAGGGCGTCGAGCACCCCGCTCCAGTCCGGCGAGAACTCGGCCAGCAGGGCCACGGTCTGCAGCAGGCGCGGGCCATCACCATCGGCCAGCGCATCCAGCATCGCCGCGACCTGGGTGCGGTCGACCGTGCCCAGCATCGCGCGCACGACATCCTCGCGCAGCGCGCCGCCGGCATAGGCAATCGCCTGGTCCAGCAGCGACAGGCCGTCACGCAGGCTGCCATCGGCCGCCTTGGCCAGCTGCACGATCGCGGTCGGGTCGGACTCGATCTCCTCGGCGGCCAGGATCTTCGTCATCTGGCCCTGGATCTGGTCCTCGTCCAACCGCTTCAGGTTGAACTGCAGGCAGCGCGAAAGCACCGTCACCGGCAGCTTCTGCGGGTCGGTGGTGGCCAGCAGGAACTTCACATGCTCCGGCGGCTCTTCCAGCGTCTTCAGCAGCGCATTGAACGCCGCCTTGGACAGCATGTGCACTTCGTCGATCAGGTAGACCTTGTACTTGCCCCGGGAGGGCATGTACTGGGCGTTCTCGATCACCTCGCGGACATCGTCCACACCGGTATTGGACGCGGCATCGATCTCGAGCAGATCGATGTAGCGGCCGGAGTCGATATCCAGGCAGGCCGGACACTGACCGCACGGATCGGCGCTGGTGCCCTGCTCGCAGTTCAGCGACTTGGCGAAAATACGGGCAATGGTGGTCTTGCCGACCCCGCGGGTGCCGGTAAACAGGAACGCATGGTGCACACGGCCGCTGTCCAGCGCATTGCTGAGCGCACGGACCACGTGTTCCTGGCCCACCAGCTCGGCAAAACGCTTCGGACGCCACTTGCGGGCAAGGACGAGATAGGACATCAGGCCACCGTCTTCATCGGGACGACCATTGTGCCACGCCTGTCCAGCCCCCCTGCCCCCTGTGACGAACCGCTTGTGCGAATCCAATTCCCCCGCTAGAATCTGCGCCCCTGCAGCGGGTTATCGCAGCAGGTCCGGAGAGGTGTCCGAGCGGTTGAAGGAGCACGCCTGGAAAGTGTGTAAGCGTCTAAACCGCGCTTCGGGGGTTCGAATCCCCCTCTCTCCGCCAGATTAAGCAAACCCCTGTTTACGCAGGGGTTTTTGCTTTTCTGGGAGAGCATCAGACGGGACACAAATCGGGACACAACCCGATGCGAATTCCCCACCATCTCATCCGCTCCCCCGCTGGCCGCTGGTCCTTCCGGCAGCGAGTCCCGTCCGACCTCCAAGCTCGGCTTGGCCAGACGGTCGTCAAGCGAAGTCTGCGAACCACGGATCTGCGCCAAGCCCAGTTGCAGGCGATCATCTTCGCGTCGCTCTACGCTCAGGTCTTCGATGCAGATAGGGCACTGCCGATGGACCGAATCGAACACTTGACGATTAAACGTTTTTCAACGGACTACAAAGAGGTTCCCACGGAACCCATCGGCCTATTGCTTGGAATCCCCAGCAGCCGCCTGCGCGCCGCCCCACTGCGCATGGAACAGAGGTACCTGATCGAGTCGTGCGGTGGAAAAGCCACGTTTATCAACTGCACGAAGATGTTCGCGCAGTCGCGCAGCATTACTTGGCGATGAGTGCAGAGCAGCGATCAAAACGTCCGGCAACCGCCGGCATTTCCTATTCACGGATTAGCCTCCGGCTACTCGGCCATTGCCTTCAATAGCGCGTCGCGGGCATCGGAGTAGAACTGGATGTCGATCTTGGTGGCCATATCGTCGGACAAGTCAACTAACTGGCGCCGACACGCCACTGGCATCAGCAGCGCCGTCGCGCCTTTCTCAACGGCGATCTCGGCGATCGTGACCGCGTTGCGGACCGGTTCGATCGATCCGCCGAGGTTGATCTCTCCAACGATGATCAAGCCGCCGCGCCCGCTTCGCTTCAAGAGTGACGTGCACAAGGCCACCAACGAGGCCACGCCAAGCTTTGCGCCGGACTTTGCGGCGTCAAATGCCCGAAGCTGTACGGTGAATTCGTGCTGCCTGGGGTCTTTGTCGCCAACCAGCTGCATTGACCTGGCGTACAGGTTCTGCTCGGCGAAGCCGATGCTCTCGCGGAACGCGGACGGAATGGGCTTGTTGAGTACCTTCAAGCCCGACCCTGGGCCTTCGTTGACCTCGATGCGGTAGAGGCCCGAGCCTTCCTCGCCGCCGCCGGGACTAATAGCCCATACCTGCCCAGGCTCCAGCGGGTCACCTCCAATGCTGTTGTCGCTTTGGAGCTCCGGTGTGGAGACGAACTTCTCGACGCCATCAGCGCCCATGACGTAGCTGAAATGGGTGTTCCGGAATTCTGCGGCACCCACCCGTTTCTGCTGCTCCTTCACACGGCGCCGAACCTCCATGGCGATGCGAACGGCCCATTCCAGGTCTTCGTCGGGGACTGGGACATCCGCGCTCGGGTACAGCAGCTTCAGTAAGCCGCTGACCGTCTTGTTGACGGCATTCGTGTCCCGGCCAGACAGGGCACTGCCAAAGAAGACGCGGTTCTGCAACTCGCTCACCCGGCTTTGATTTCGAAGCTGACTCCAGCACTCAGACAGGAAGTCGCTGACCAGGCCGAAGTGATTCGTGACCAGGTCCTTGTTGATCTTGGGCACGTCCCACCCAGGCAAGAACGCATGGATGCGGTCCATAAAGGCCGTGTCATCACGCATCTCCGGCGGCAAGGGTCCAAACAGGTGTCCCGCGCGCTGCTGGTGTTCCACATCGACGTCGAAGTTGCCGACTAGGACGATGCTGCCGTCCGCGCGGATACTCTCCTTGCCACGGCTAAACTCGCCGGACTCCATGTAGCCCTTCATGATGTTCACACCGTCCTTCTGGTCGAAGGAGATGCCTGAAACCTCATCGAAACAGACCACGTCGTACTGGCACACCAAGCCTCGACGGCCCTTGGCGGTGTTCTCCACGAACATCTTGGCCACAGTGGCCTTGCCACCAGAAATCAGGTGGGCGTAAGGCGAAACCTGCTGGAACAGATGGCTCTTGCCCGTGCCGCGCGGCCCGAGTTCAACCAGGTTGTAGTTCCGCTCCACGAAAGGCACCATGCGCAGGAACAGGGCATTTCGCTGGCGGTCGCTCAGCCCACCTGACTCAATGCCGATGGAACGGAGCAGAAAGCACTTCCATTCCTCGGTGGTGAACGCCTGACGCGCCTTGGCCAGGGTGTCCAACACGTCACGCTTGGACAGCTGAATCTCCCGAAGTGAGGTGATCCCAAACGGACGCCCCTTGGCTTCCTGTGCAATCGCTACATCGAATGTCACGCCCAGCTCGGCATAGAAGCCCCCGGTGAGCATGCGTTCGTGTTGGTTGACCAACTCACTGCTAATCCGCACATCCGTCAGGCGTAGGCTCGGCAGGCTGGCGACGTACTCGCCTTTGTTGTCCACGCGTGCCGTCACGATGTCGATGATCTTCACCTCGCCTGTTTCAAGCGCCTTGGCCTTGAACAGCTCTTCCTCGCCGGCTCGCACCGTCCTGGATTTCAACTGCCGTTGAACAATCTCCAGCCCTTCATCGATCTCCTCTTGATCGATGCTGGCGCAATATCGCCCGAGCATGAACTCGACAACGTAGGTCGGCACGGGAAATTGCCGGCTGAAGGTGCGCACCAAGTCTTTGCGGACTAGATACCCGCCCAGCTCCGAGGCGCCTTTCCTGTCTATCTGATCAAGTTCAATCATTCGTCACGCTCCGCCGATCACGGTGTTCGCTTCGGCCACCAGTTCGCCCGACGCGCTGAGCAGGACCAGAAATGCCTCGCGACCTTGCAGTTCTTCGTTTTCAACAACCACCGATGCGGTGCCGTTGTCCTTAAGTGGCTTGATGCATAAGACCAGGCTGGTTGTGGGGTCGCCAGCGCGCGTACGAATGTCGAGCGACAGGCTCGCGTACTGGCCGTCCGCAGCCACCGTGCAGCGCAAGCCCCTCCAGGCGATATCCGTCACCTCGGCGGCTTGCCTGACTGACGCGTTCGCGCCTCGGGTCACGATCAGCTCTAAGGTGAGACATTCTTGAAGACTCAATCCACCATGGTTGTAATCTACCGATTTGCCATAGCACCCCACGCCGTCAGCAAGAGCGAACTGCTGATTCGGGTTCCAGAACCAGGGGTACAAGCGCTCATTGGTGGACGCGCCGGGCTTGATCGAGGCGCAGCGCCCCCACTTGTTGTCCGTGAGGTCCTTTGACATCTGGATGGTTGGCAACTTGCCCGGCATAAGTAGCCAACCGTGATCGGTCACCACCTTGATGCGAGTCCAGCCTGCGGCCAACAACGCAGCAATGCGTTCTGCGATTTCGCCAAGAAGTGGGTCGATGTGTTTGGCCAATTTCCAGCCGCGAACATGGCCCTCACTGTCGATATCGCCGAATTCGCACCATGCGTTGCCGTGCCCGTCACCGTTGTCTGTTCTGTCCAGAACCTTCCAGTTGTCGGCGCTCAGCAGCTTCTTCAGGTGATAGCCGCCTTTGAGCGATTGACCCGTAGCGGCGACACCAGGTTCAAAATCGTCGCAGACATCGCTCCCGCTGATCTTGCTGCGCACTGGGGACACGGCCGCTTTGCCGGTTGCAGTGACGCTGGGCAAGGCGGCCCAGGTCATCGCTTCCGCAACCTGGTAGCCACTCGCCTCCAGGGTTGCCGACAGACGACGCGCGGCATCAAAGCGAAGGCCATCCACAAACAGAACGCATTCACCATCGACCCTATAGAACGCCGGTGCCTCAGCGATCCTTCCGCCTGGATACACCGATCCAGAAATCACCTGCTGCAGGTATCTGGCGGACTCTTCCAGCCACGGAAGATAGATCGCGCGTATCGCCGACGTCACGCCTTCAACGTCTACGGCCTTGTCGACACAGGCCAGCGCCGACAGCATCGCATCGTCAGCCCACCAGCCCTGGGCGGCATAGCCTGATTGCATATCTAAAACCGAGCCGGCAGCCAAACTGGTTTTAGTCACTTCCGCCACTAAGGCCAGATGCTTAACCGCCAAAGCGAGCGGCGACTCCCCAAGCTCAGCCCAGACCAGCTCGCGGCGCGGTCCGTGAGCCTTCTCGATCTCCAGCACCCGCTTTCTTGCTTCGTGCGCAGGCAGGTGACTCAGCGCCAGTAGACCATCCTGGAGCAACTTCTCCTGCTCTTCGTTCCATTGGGGCCAACCACTTAGCTTCTCTCCCGGCGCGTCGAAGATCCCCAGCTGTGGCGGCTTGCACTGGCGTATTCGGCTCGGGATGTGGGGGTAGCGCTTGGGCGCTTCGCTGTAGCGCTCCCACACCGAATGCCAGGGCCCTTCACGCATCGCAAGCTTGCTGGCCCCCGCCAGAACGCCATCGGCCTGGGGGTTGAACGCCAACTGTGACTTACAGACCTCTACAAAGGCCTTCCACTCATGGTCGCCGCGCGTGGTCTGGAACGCATCGCCCAGATCCAGCCACTGCAGCAGATCTCGCACCGGGTCTCCGCCGGTCAGCAGGGTATTGAAGTAGTCCTTGTCCAGCCGCTTGCCCTTCAACAGCTCAAGCTCTTCATCCAGCAGCCGGTACAGCGCCAGTTGCAAGGCGTTCTTGGCTTCTCTGTCTTGGGCGACGTCAAGGCTCATACTGCCTTGATCCGACTTCAGGAAGGCCGCGATAGTCCAGTCCTTGGCGTTGGCCTGCGACCAGATCACGCCCCGGTACTGCAGCTCAGCCAAGGGCTTCAAGAGGTCCGGGCAGTCTTCGATCGCCCGCAAGTCCTGGCGGCTCACGCCAGGCAGGTAGAACACCGGCACGCGGTCGGCCGGCAAAGTGACATCGGGCGCCCTACCGGCGATCACGCAGCGCAGCCAAATTGCAGGGCCGACACGGTTCTCTGGCGAGTAGTCGCCCAGCACCAACAGCTCCGCAAGCTCGCTTTGCAGGCGTGGAATCACCGCCTCCCACTGGCGGTCCTTGTCGGGCCACAAGATGCACGATGGCGCGACTTGAACCTCGGGGTTGAAGATCGCCGAGTCACGCAGTGTTTTGACCAGATGTTCGATCACGCGCATGGCTGGCCCCCTGTCATGGCGAAGAGGCTCAACACCTGGTCAACCAGCTTAGTGGTCCGCGCATCGATCTGCTCGATGCTCCACGCCTCGGCCATTGCAAGTTCGACGTTCAGCTTGAGTCCGTTCTTGTATCCCACCTCACGACCATTGCTGTCGGTGCGGTCGCGCTTGTCGTTGAAACTCTTGTTGCCCAGCGCACTGTTGAAAGCCGAAATCGTCAGGTTGCCCAGCTTGTGAACGTGGGTCTCTTGAATGGCCTTGGCCTTCTTCGCATCGCCGTCGGCAATCATGTTCACCCAAGACGCGGGGATGTTGTCGCCCTGAGGGAAGATGTGCTCGATCGTCCACACGAAGAGCTTGCCTTCGTACCTCCACAGATCGACCCAGGTCTCTTTGGTCATGCTCTGCTCGGCCAAGACGCACAGGACAAACCGGGTGACCCCGGCGTTCTCCTCGTAGATGGCGCCTTCCAGCTTGCTGCGGAAAGTCTCGTCGCTGGCCGACACCGCCAGCAGCTCGTCGCGGATGGTCTTCACCACGGCGGCACCCGACAGCTCTGCGACCTTGTGGATGGTGGCCATGAACAAACGCGTCAGGTCGCGGGTGGGCGGCGTATCGGTGAGGTTGCGTCGGACGAAGAAGCAGACCAGCAGCCGCGCAATCTCCTCCAACTGCGCCACGTCGATGCCCAGCGCCTCACGCCGCGCCAGTAGGTACAGCATCAACAGGTACGACGGGGCGCCCTGAATGCGCTCCAGGTCTTTCAGCGGCTTGTCCAGCGGAGCCCAGGCCTCGTCCGTATTCCGCGCCAGCATCAGTGCATACAGCTGACCGGCGGAACGAATGGCCTCCAGGTGGTGCTTGGCGTCCTGATTGATTAGCTTCTCGTAAATCTGGATCAGGTTGGACCTTGTGGCCACCGGTCCCAGGGGGTCCTTCTTCTTTTCCTCGTCCTTGCGGAACGGCACGTTCAGCGGGTCTTTGAACGCGTTGTAGTAGTGCCGGAAGAAGCGTTCCTGGACGCTGTAGTCGTCGCCCAGATAGCCCAGCAGCTTGTTCCACACGTCAAAGTAGTGGTCCACCTTGCCGGGCTCAGTGGTCTCCAGCCTTGCCAGCAGCTTGTTCTTGATCAGGTCGATGGCCGTGAGCGCCATGCCCCGGTTGTTGAGCGACTCGAACAGCGTGTAGGCATCGGCGTGGCTGGCCACCTCGATCTTCACCAGGCAGGCCTGGCTCACCTTGTCGAGAAAGGCCATGATCGATGCCAGGCGATCGTTTCCGCCCTGCACCATCTCTTCGATGCGACCCTGGA
The DNA here is from genome assembly GCF_041080745.1 of Stenotrophomonas sp. JAG2. Lineage (NCBI taxonomy): Bacteria > Pseudomonadati > Pseudomonadota > Gammaproteobacteria > Lysobacterales > Lysobacteraceae > Stenotrophomonas > Stenotrophomonas sp. JAG2. Next base: position 119,114 of record NZ_JBEUMH010000011.1, read on the forward strand.
AGTACCGGAAGGCGCGGAAGATCTTGCGGTTGCCCGCGTAGGCTGGCGAATCGAAGGGGCTGATCACGCCCACGTTGAACAAGACGGCACGGTAGTCGTTCTGGTTGTTGTTCTGAATTTGCGGGATGACGCGCAACTGGTTGTCTCCCTTCTTCAGCACGAGCTTGCGCTTGAGGTTAATCAGCTCCACGCGCTGGTCGTCATCCAGATCTTTTTCGTGCAGTTTCAGTGACTGGTACAACGCAGCGAAGAGCAGCGACAGCGTGGTCAGCCGCTGCTGGCCATCCACCACCTCCAGCCGCTGCACCGCCAAGGTGTCCGTGGTCTGGTTTATGCAGATGATCGAGCCCAAGAAGTACCCGGGGTCATTCTCTTCTATGTCATCGAAGAGCGACTCCCACTGATCCATCTTCCAGGTGTATTCGCGCTGGTAGCGCGGGATCGCATAGACGACACCTGCTTCGATGTCGAAGAGCTGCGAGACCGGGTAATTATTGACCGACTTGATCATTTCGCCTTCTCCCTGGCAGCTCGCTTCTCGGCCAAGCTCAAGTGATGATCGTTGATCCGGTCGCCCACCTTGCCTCCGTGCTCCGGGCCCAAGTCGTACCACGGCGCGGACGGCACGTCGCTACCGCGATCCTTGTCCCATTTGACCTTGGGGCGCTCGCGCAGGATGCCAGCGCCTTTCTTGCCGACATCCGGCACGGACAAGAAGGGGCGGATGTTCAGGCGCACGCCGTCGTTGAGGTCGGGGTCCCAGCCGATGGGCTGCTGGGCCAGCGGTTTCCAGCGCACGAAGATGTCTTGCGGCGCCTCGCCTTTGAGGATCAGCTCTAGACGTGATTTGAGGGCTTGGGCGGCATGCAGTTTTTCCTGTGCGCCGTCCACGCCGGCCGCCAGGTCCTGGGTCTGGCGGCTGATCCAGTCCCCCAGATGAGTGTAGATCAGCGCTTCCAGAGTCTTGGTGTCGAGTCGGTGGTAGTTCACGAGCGCGCCAAAGCCGTCGCGCAGGCCGTCCCAGATGTGCCAGATGAAGGGGCGCTGGTGGAACAGCTCGCAGTGCTGGGCGAAGAACTTTTCGCGCAGCCAGGTCTCCAGCGACTTGCCGGCGTGGCCGGCCGTGGCCAGCAACCGGGCCAACACGTCGCTGTTCCAGGCCGGGCCGTAGGCGGCGGCGAGCAGGTTCAGCAGGAGATCGGCGGCGGGCTTTTCCCGGCCCACCGGCGGCAGGCAGACGATGCCGTCGCGATCGGCATGCGCGGCCAGCGCTTCACAGCGCTTGACCCATGTGCGCTGTTCGTCGGCCAGTTCCATGTCGGCATCGGTTTCCGCCGGCCAGCGGTAACCGAGCAGGCGGGCGACGGCGATCTGCAGCACGTTGGCATCCGCGCGCAGCGGGCCACCGGCGGTGCGCTTGGCGTCCTCGTCCCAGACCACCGAGCCGCAGGGATGGCCGTGGAAGACCCATTGGGTAGGATCGTCGGAATAGGGCTGCGGTAGGCCGTGGGGATAGCACTCGGCGGCGATCTGCTCCCAGCGTTCAAGATCGAACGGCACCTTGACCAGCGTGGCGTTGGTGACCTTCAACGCTTGGTCGATTTGGCGAACGGCTTCGTTGTAGTCGGACGAGGAGCAGAAGCACCAGATAGCGGGGAGGTGGGCTTCCTTACTTGGGACGATAACCGCAACGTTCTGGTGGAATCGCTCCTTCGCAAACACATAGGGGTACAACTGCCCCATGCGATGAACGGCGACGCCAGCTCTGCCAAGCGCCTTTAATCCCTTTGTTGGATACGCCGTCGGCAATGACAACAAAAGACCCTTGCCCTGTTCCCAGCGAACAACCCAAGAACTGCCTGCGTCCGGCTTGAACTCATCGGGAGTGCTTTGCATCAACTCCCAAACAGCACGATCAACCTGCGGTTGCTCCCAGAAGCCACAAACGAACATTGGATCATCGCTGGTTTGGAGACCGACAAGGCCCTCTGCATATCGACTCAGCAAAGGCAGGTCATCATTCTCGCCGAACGCGATACGTGCATCCGGGTTACGGAGCTGAGCATGCTGACTTACTTTCACCAGCTCACCTTCGCGCAGCAACGCCGCCTTCTCCTGCACCATATTCGGAGCACTGACATCCACTCCACGAAGCTGAAAACCGTGTGATGGTGTGACGCGGGTCTGGGTTAGTAACTGAACATTGAAATCCCACATTGGGGTTTGGAACCCCTTGGCCCCCAACAGAGCAATGAGGTTGAACTGCACCCGCTTGAGCAGCGACTCGCGCTGCTTCTTGTAGCTGGTCAGGAACAACCAGTTCTGCGGCATCACGATCTGCGCCACGCCGCCATCCCCACACAGTTCCAGACAACGCTCCAGGAACACATTGGCCAGGTCGTTCTTCGCCGCCGCGTAATGGGCCTCGCAATAGTCCTTCAGCGCCTCGCTCTGCTTGCCACGCGCCAAATACGGCACATTGGTAATTACCAACTGATAACGCGCTTCCAGCAGCCGCGCGGCATCCAGCAGGCCCAGCGCACTGAGCGCCGATTCGCGCCGCCCACCGGCCTCCTCACCACTGCTCTCCTGCTTCAGCGCCGCCAACAGCAGCGGTTCCAGTTGCGCATAGTCGGCGCTATACAAGTCACCCTTCTGGCGGCTTGGCGAGATCAAGCTACCCAGCAGCGGCGCCTGCGCAAGCTGCTGATGCAGCCGAGCCAGACCTTCGCGCAAGGCATTGGCATTCGCGGCATCGTCCGGCACCAGTGCCTGCCAGTCCTCGGCCTTGCCGGCCACCTTCAATCCGCAACAGGCAATATGCGGGCTGGGAATCTCGCGCACGCCCAGCGGCTGACCACTCTCGTCCGGATAGCGCCAGGCTTCCAGCGCCACAGCGAACACCGCGATCTCCACGCAGCGGGCATCCAGCTCCAGGCCGTGCAGGTTCTGCGCCAGCGCGCGGTCCACCGCCTCGCGCACGCTAAGGCCTTCGGCGGCCATGCGCATCGGCACCAGCATCAGAAACGCGGCGACGAGGAAGTGGCCCGAGCCGCAGCACGGATCCAGCAGCTTGAAGTCGGCCAGTGAATCGGGCCAGCCGTCGAACTTGCCGGCAGCAGGCGTGCCGTCCTCTAGGGTGCGGAAGTAGTCGAGGTTCACCGGACATGGCTTGCCCGGGTGCCGGGTAGCCCACCAGGCCCCGAGCGAGTTGTGCAGCAAGAAGGCCACCATGTAAGGCTCGGTGAAGAGCTGGGTGACGGCAGGCAACTCGTCGGCGCCTATCTTCACTTCGGACTTGTTGATGCGCTCCTTGTTGTCGGCCTGCCAGAACTGGTACACCCAGCCCAGGCTGTCGCTGGCTTTGAACACCGCATCGGGCAGGTCCTTGAGCAAGCGTTCCAGCTCGCTCTGGTGCTCAGGCGCAAAGGTCAGTTCGAACACTGGCGAGCCCGGCTTGAACACCTGCGGCAGCATGCGGGCGGCCAACTTGCCGGCCAGCTCCCAACCGCTCTTGGCGCCTTCATCGGGGGCCAGCTCATCGCACTCTTCGATGGTGACGGCCACACCGTCGTACATCAACAGGTTGTTGTCAGCAAGGAAGCGGGCGAACAGCATGCGGTGCCAGTGCTGGTAGGCCACTTCTTGTACCAGGTGCTGCACCTCTTGCTTGCCGTAGGTGGGGTTGGTGCTCTTCGAGTCGCGGGCGTCACCGAGCTGCTTGCCGTGGGTGCGCAGGCGGTTGCGCAACGCCTTCTCGGCATCGCTTAGAAATGCCTCGACTTTGTCGTGGCCAACGCCCAGTTGGTCCACCGCCGCTTGGGCAGCAGATTCAGCGACCGTGCGGGCCGCTTTGACGGTCTTCTCCAGCGCGCCGCGCAGGTCTTTGTCGAGTGCTTGCATCATGCTAAATCAGACCTCAGTGAAGGATGACCGGGCCTTTTTTTAGGGCCTGTGCGATTGTTTGCTTGGCATCCAGCAACCAGGCGTCGATGTCTTCATCGGTCTTGATGGTGCGGTGAGGCAGCTTGACGAACTGCGCCTTGGGCTCCATCAACTCGGCGGCAGCCACCAGCACAGCGTCGAAGCGCGAGTCGATGGCGACCACACGATCAGCGAACGACGACAGCGACAAACGATCAACCGTCGCCAGCACTTCATCGGTGTTGGCCACTTGCACCTTGGGTGCGTCGGTGAGGGTCAGTCTCTGGACAGCCAGCAGGCTGTTGCGCTGCTCGGGCTCCAGCTGTTTCCAGTTGGTGTCGGCGTCCAGGCGCGCCATGCCGTTCTTGTGGCGGGTCTGGTAGTCGGTGTGCAGGCGGTTCAGCTCGTCACGCAGCAACTGAGTGAGGCTGGCCACCAGCGGCGTGACGGGATCAGGCTCTTCCAACAGTTGGCGCTGCTGCTCCAGGTGCGTGACCTGCGCTACCAAGACTTCGGCATCCGACAAGGCGTTGGCCTGCGCCAGCAGACGTTTGAGGGTGCTCCAGGCGGGCAGGCGCTTGTCGATGCGCTCGGCCAAATCCGTCCAAGTGTCGATGGCGTCGCTGAGTTCGTCGCGTTGGTTGTAGAGAGCCAACAGCTGCTCGTTGCCGACGGTGAGGCGGATCTCTTCCAGCCCCTTCGTTTCCGGGCGTGCCGGACGTGGAGCCTCGCCCCCTGCGCGGTTGGCCAGCTCTTGCGCGCTGAGCAGGAACTGCGGCACGCAGGCCAGCTCTTCGCCTTGCTTGGCAGTAAGGCGGATCTTCTGCAGCACCTTGCGGATCTGAATGCGCTGCGCTGCCGAGACGGTGGCCGACTCGACCTTGAACATGGTCTTGCCGATGACTTTGCGCTCAAGATCTTTCGGGTCAATGGTCTGACCCTTCTCATCCGGGGCGCGGATCAGCCCTGCTACCAGCAGCACCTGCAAGCCACCGTCCACCGCGTCACCCGGCCAGCCGTAGGTGGCACCCTCGAAGTTCTTGCGGATGTCGATGCCTTTCTTGCCGCCGGCAATGAAGGCCAGGATGGCTTTGCAGACCGGGTTCTTGGCGGGCTCGCCGTCGTCGCCCACACTCTTGAGGGCATCTGGCGCACCCTTCTGCGCCTTCTCGTAGACCTTGGGCCAACCGGCGTGGTCGGCGATGTTGAACTGCGGGTAGAGCCGCTGCAGCGCGTTGGTGGCAGCCTCCAGCGTCATGTCCTGCAGGTCGGTCCCCAGGATCTCGTTGCCACCGCCTTGGAAGACGCGGGCGCCCGAGAAGGCCTCTTGCAGCAGCTCGCGGATCTTGCCTTCAGCGGTCTGCTTGGTGGTCTCCATGGCCGAGCGGGCCTCGGTGCCCTCGGCGGTGTTGGGTACGCCGCGTTTGTCCAGCGTGGCGCTGGCGGCCTTGAAGTCGATCAGGTAGTGGCGCAGGTCATCGGCCGAGCGCTTGGGGATGAACACGAACACGGTGGGCGACTGGTTTCCCGCCTGGCGCGCATCGGCCCGCACCGAGTTCTCATCGATGCTCCAGCCATCGCGCACCCAGACGCAGACCTTCTCGGCGGCGTCGCCCGGCAATTGGGCATCGAACACCGGGAAGATATCGCGCGTGACCTTGGACGTGCCTTGGGTTAGCGACAGTTTGCGCACCATCTCGCCGAAGCGGCGGCGGATGCGATCGTCGCGCTCCGCGTCTACCCGGTGGGCTTCGTTGGCTAGGCTGTTGCGCTGGCTGAGGAACTCGTCGTTCCAGGCGGCGCTTTCTTCGGTCTGGATGCGGTACTCGTCACCGACCTTCATCAGCAGCTCACACTTGTCGAGCACGCTCGGGAGCTTGCTGCGCAGCGCGCTGGAGCCTTGGGTGAGGTCTTCCACCAGCAGGTCGGCCAACGTGTCGACGGTAGCGCGAATACCGATTTCGTTGTTGCTGCTGGCCAGCTTGTTGATCAGGAAAACTAGGCCACAAGCGCGGCCCATCAGGCGCTGGTCATCGGTGCCTTTGACCCAGACCATGGTCTTCTCATGCACCTTGCGCGGCAGGATGCGCGACTGCAGCAGCTTGTCGGCCGCATCGAAGTACAGGTAGTCCGCTGGCACCACGCTGCCGACCGGTGCATCCACATTGGTCTGGATGACCTTGTGGATCATCGAGAGCTGATTGCGCAACTGACTGTCGGTGCCGGTCTGGTCCAGCACACGCAGGGTGTTTTCCCAAAAGCGACGGCGCACCGGCAGGATGGGATAGTCCTGCGGGAAGAATTGAATGTCGTCGGCGCGGTGGCCGATGGTGGTGCCGGCTAGGTGGCGTGAGATTTCGCCCAGGTTGGTCTGCATCATTCTTTCGACCGGTGCCTTGGCCTCGGGCTTCTTGGCCAGGATGACCTGGCGTATCACGGCATCGACGTCAGCGTCGGACAGCTCCACACGCACAGTGAAGCGGCCCTCGAGCTTCTTGAGGTTGGAGGTGCCGGTGACGGCTGTTTGGCCGGTGCCGATGAACAGCATCTTGGCGCCGATGTTTTTGCAGCAGGCTTCGACCACTTCCTGCACATCAATGGAGCGCTGGCTGTCTTCGCCAATGTACTGCTGCACCTCGTCGAGCACGACCAGGGTCAGCGGGAATTTGCCGTCGCGGGTCAGCGCCTGGCGAATGGCCTTGAGCATGTCGCCGCTGGAGACATCCTGCACATAGGGGTACAGGTTGTTCAGGGTCTCGACGCAGGACGCTGGCGACGTGAACAGGTTGGCCTTGGCCTTGACCAGCGCTTCGTGCAGCCCCTCCGCCACGTAAAAGTTGTCGAGCTCTTCGTTCCAGTCGAAGCCGCTCTTCTCCACATAGCCCCGCACGGCGTCGTAGATGCCCTCATGCTGGAGCCACATGACAAAGCGCGCCACCGGGTATTGCTCCGGCAAGCCGGCGGACTTGAAGAGGATGCCTAGCAGGGCCATGCGCACGGACTTGTCGCGCGAACTGGAGCCCAGCGTGCCCGACGCCGCATGCAGACCGCCATGGCGCCTCGCCTGGGTACTGAGCTCCTTGAGCTGGTCGCTCACGCCTTGTGGCAGGTTCGCGATGCCCCGCGCGGTGGCGTTGTCGTCAAAGGCGCTGTCGACCCAGAGTGCCCGCAGCATCTTGACCAGGTGCGACTTGCCCGAGCCGTAGAAACCGCTGACCCACACGGCAGGCTGCTCGGCATGCTCGATGTTTTTCAGGTAGATGTCGAGGATGTGTTCCAGGCCTTTTTCGTACTGGCCATCGCAGACGAAGGTTTCAAGCTCGTATCGCAGCACGGACAGGGCCTGGTTCGTTTTTTCGTCATTGACGCTGGCCACGCCCTCATTGACCAGCTTGCGGGTCGACGGATCCTTTTGGTAGATGTCGCGATTGAGCATGTGGTTCCCCTTAGTCAGAATTCTTTGTCTGCGGTGATTGGTACAGCGAGGTAGTTCCAGCCGTCATACCCATCCAGCAATCGGTAGTTGTTATCTTCGTAGCTACCAGGGAAGAACACCAAGAGGCGGCCTTTCACCTTAGGGGCCAGCTTGTCCACGACTTCCTTGACCTTCAGGAAGCCGAACAGAGTGCCCAAGCCTTGGAGCGCCACGACAAAATCTTTGCCGACGTTCTTGTCTTGCAGGAAGGCCTCGAACTCGGCTTCGATGTAGCTGAGATACTTGGGCAGCAGCGTGGGCAACAGACTGGGCTTCTGAAAGTAGCTCTTGACGTAGCGCTGGGATGTCAACCAGTTCGGAAACGATTCCGTCAGGTCGAATACGGCCCAGTCATGGCCCGCCACACGGGTGGCGATCTCAAACTCGTCAACTTTGGCCCGTAGGCGCAGTTCTTCCGTCTCGTGATACACGCAGAAGATCACGCGCTGAGCGGCGGCGACATCGTCGCGCCATGGGACAGCTACGTACTTGCTGTAGGACTGGGTCAATCGCTTAATTCTGCTCACGAAGCCACTCCATTTCCTGCGCAGTGATCAAGTTAGGGAAAAGCACCTCGACCACCTGGCCGACGCGTTTGAGCGAAATCCAACCCCGGCGCGAGGCGTCCTCGGCCGACTCGATCGTCTTTTCAAATGAACAGTCGAGCACTCGAGTGAATTCGCTCCTAAACAGCGACTCACCGCGCAGACCGCTGACGTACCCCAGAAGCAGCGCCAACGACACCGCGCCTGGCGTCGCCACGGCACGGGCACGCAACTTGCGAACGCGGCCAGCCAGGTGGCCGGACTGGGTCCAGGACGAGTTGATGTTCTGAGCGGTGGACTTGAGCGTGGCCTTGCTGAAGCGCCCCGGCTCTTGTGCATCGATAAACTCTTCCATCGCCTCACGGGTGACGGTGGCCCCTTCATGGAAGCTCAAGACAAAGGGAGCCGTGGCCCGAAACATGGGATCACGCGGGTAGGCGCACAGCGCTGCCAACAGTGGCTGCCCGTCCACATCGCGCTGCCAGAAGAAACGTAATGCACGGAACACTAACAAGCTGGGGTCGAGAGCGTAGAGATCGGCCAGGTGCCGGAAGGTCAGCGTCCGTGTCTTACCCGAACGTTTTCCCAGGCAATTGGCAGTCTGGATCGCTTCCATGTAGTCGGCCCTGGCCGAGTCAGCCGCGTCCACAAAGGACAGCAGGGCGCGCAGCTCGGCGAGCATTATCGTCCGGGCGGTATGGACGCCGCCGCGCTCGTAGCTGAAACCCAGTCGCTCCAGCTTGGTGTTGTGTTTGTTCTCTTGGGTCACGTTGACATCAGTCCTGATATTCAGTCGGCATCGGCTCGATCCGTTGCTAGTCATGAGATCGGTATCCCGGCGCAAGGAAGGCATTGCGCACACCGTAGATGGCAAGGTGATCCTTCAGCCAAAGCCGGTATTCATTGCCCCGCAGAGAGTGATCCGGTGAGCAGTCCACACTCCATTTTCGCAGGATGTATCCGGCCGTGGCAGCGCGCAGCTTCATCCGCAGCACGCCATCGCACATGCCGTAATCCACTTCGGTGATCTCTGCCCGGGGTTGATCCGGATGCGGCACCAACTCCAGCTCAACGATGCGGGTCCACTGAATGTCTTGATCGCTCGTCTCGTGGGGTGCCACTGGCTGGCCCTTGAGCACGACGGGATTCTTGATGCGGGTTATGACGAAATCCCGGAACTCCTGCGACGTTCGGTCGAAGGCGCGGACGTGCCAGCGGGGGTCGTTGTCGATCAGTGCGAACGGGACGATTTCCCGCTCCGTGCGGCCACTGGAGATGGAGTGGTACTCAATGCCGAGCGGACACTGCTGGTGTATCGCACGGGTCACGCTCGCGAGCACGTCCAGATCCGGGGGCGTAAGCCCGGACGGGCGCTCGCTCGCCACCCACGCTTTGAGCCGCATTGGCTCGCCATCACCGAAGCCCTGGGTCAGCCACGACAACACTCGCTCCGGCGGGAAATCGAAGAGGGGCTGAAAGCTCGGTCCGAGGATGTAGGACTTGCCCTTGGAGTCGTAGTCGATGTTGCCGGGGACCAGCTCTTTGTACAGCGCCAGATCCCTGGATGCGGCAGCAGACTGGATGCCAAACCGAGAGACCAAGTCCGAGCGTCGCATCTCCCCCATGAAGCGCGCGCGCAACTCCACGAAAGCGAGCCGGTCACGTTGTGGCTGGGTTAGATAGGCAAGCTGTTCCGTTGACATCCTGACTGGCTCGTTCTGGTTTAGAAAACACTTTTTGGCGGTTTGGCGGTCATTTCGACCAGTGAATCATCTGCTCCATAGCCCGCACAGAACAACATCATATCAATTAATACTTCGCATTTTGATAACCATTCATCATTGCAGGCGCCCTCCACCATCTACGGCGAGGAAATCAGCCGCATTGAGCGCCTGGATCTGAACTGGATTACGGAGACTGGCCGCGCTCAAGCTCATGGCACTGCCCCCGCCCCTCGGAAGCAGAAAAGATGCGGAACTACGGGCCCCGGCCGAATGCCGCAGCGTCCAACTGGGGTCAACAGCATGGGCACCTCCGCCCGGCTCGCTTTTGAAGGCAGCTTTGAGAGCTCCAGTCCTCCCCTCTCCGCCAAGCTCACCGTTTGACATCCGCCCACGATGACATGGTCAAAAACTCGCACGTCCACCAACGCCAACTCGTGCTTGAGTCTCGCAGCGACACGCCAAAGTCTCCCATGCCCACCCTCCGCCCCTACACCGCAACAGACGCCCCCGCCTGCCTCGCACTGTTCGACACCAACGTGCCGCGTTACTTCGCCCCACACGAACGCCAGGACTTCACCACCTACCTGCTCCACCCACACCGCGCCCACGACTATCTGGTCATCGACCACAACGGCGAGCTCGTCGCCTGCGGCGGCATCGCCCTGGACAACGAACACACCGCCGCCTTCTGCTGGGGCATGGTCGACCGCACCCGGCATCGCCAAGGCCTCGGCACGCAGCTCTCCCACGCACGCCTGGCCCACGCAACAACGCTCGGCGCCCAGCGCGTAACGCTCAGCACCAGCCAGCACACGCAGGCGTTCTACGCCGGCCTCGGCTTCGTCGTCACCCACATCACCCGTGATGGGCATGGCCCCGGGCTGGATGCGGTGGAGATGGTGCTCGAACTGGCGCCGCACTGAGCGACGCCAGCGATTCGATCGGGTCAGCCGTGCGCCAGCCACGCATGGCGTGGCTCTTATCTCTTGCCGATCTGGCACTTTAGGTGCCGAGAGCCCGGCGTGGG